>CANHDY010000033.1 GCA_947459535.1 Rickettsiales bacterium
GAGTGGGGCGCGGATATCGTCTGCCACTCCACCACCAAGTTTTTAACCGGCAACGGCTCGGCGATGGGCGGCGTCACCATCGATTCCGGCAAATTCAACTGGGCGGCCAATGATAAGTTCCCGCTGATGGTGAAGGGCGACCCCGCCTATGACGGTCTCGAATTCCATAAAACCTTCGGCAAGCTCGCCTTCACCATGCGCGCGCACGCGGTTGGCCTGCGTGATCTTGGCGCTTGCCAGAGCCCGATGAACGCCTATCTCACGCTGCTGGGCATTGAAACGCTCTCGCTTCGCGTCCAGCGCCACTGCGACAATGCACAGAAAGTGGCCGAATTTCTGGAAAGCCACGCCGAAGTGGCGTGGGTCACCTACCCTGGCCTCAAAAACAACAAATACCACGCACTCGCGAAGAAATACTCACCGCTCGGCGCTGGCTCGGTGTTTACGTTCGGTGTCAAAAGCGGCTATTCGGGGGCAAAATCGCTGGTGGAATCGCTGGCGCTGCTGCGCCATGTCGCCAATATTGGCGATTCGCGCTCGCTTATCATCCACCCTGCTTCCACCACCCACCACCAGCTCTCGCCCGAGCATCAGGCGAAAGTGGGCGTGAAACCTGAGGGCTTACGCATTTCGATTGGTCTGGAGCACTCGGACGACATCATCGCCGACCTCGACCAAGCGCTCAGCGCGGCGAAAAAGGCCAAGGCGGCGTAAAAAGGTATAGAAACTATACATTTTATATATCGAAATGGTTGACTTTCGCCCCAGTTTTAGTTATGATAATGTCAAGAGTCATACCAACAAAGATAAGCATGGTATCGACTTCGAGGAAGCCAAGGCACTGTGGCATAATGATCGCTGGATTGAAATTCCAGTTGATTCATCCACAGAGCCAAGAAGTCTTATCGTAGGAGTGATTCAAGATAAGCATTGGACAGCGGTAATTACACGGCGCGGCAAATCCATCAGGATTATATCGGTGCGGCGCGCAAGAAAATATGAGGTCGAGCGATATGACAAAGAAAACCAAGACAATAACGGCTGAAGAATTCGACCGTATTTTCGACGAAGGCGGCGATGTCATGCCTTACCTCGATCTCGAAAACATCCGCCGCCCCGGCCTTGAAATCAAACGCGTTAATGTGGATTTTCCTGTGTGGATGATTCATTCGCTCGACCGCGAAGCGCAGCGCCTCGGCATTACCCGTCAAGCTGTTATCAAAACCTGGCTCGCTGAGAGGCTGGGGAAGTAATTTCGCCGCCGTCACAAAACTTTCACATTTGCCGCCTTGTTTACCCCCCCCATTTGTTAAGATTAGGTAATTAAATTTACGAGGGAGCATTATGTCACAAGATCATAACAGCGATAATGAATCACAAGGTTCCTTACCGCCACCCGCATATTTTAAGCTGACTACCACAGAAAGGGCGGCGCTTGATTGGCATTTCAGCAGCATTGTTAACCAAGTAACGAATCCAACTCCTGTTTTTTTCCGTAATTTTGTTGAAGGCGTTTTGATAGATAAAGATGCTGGCGGTAATAGACTACGAAATATAGTAAATGCTTATTCCGAAGAGCAAGTAAACAAGGTTGCACGCAGTATTTAGGTATAAAAAGGCGTGACAACCGCCTAAAAACCCACCTTTAACATCCGTCATACCCTGAATTTTCCCTTTAGAAAATTCTAAGGGTATCCAGCCTTAAAAAGATGGATGGCCTTAGAATTTCTACGAAATTCAGGCCATGACGGAGAAATATCGGATGGGTAAATACCGCGTGACAACCCCCCAAAAACCCTCTAAAAGCCTCCTGCAAAGTGACAAAACTATGTTTTGTCATCCCGGCGCAGGCCGGGACCCACGGTATTTACATAGAGGTTTTGCATGGAATTACACACCGCCCTTACTTTCGATGACGTGCTGCTTAAGCCCGCCGCATCGGACTTTATACCCGCTGATGCCGATACAAAAACCCGCCTGACACGCGGTGTGTCACTTAACATTCCCCTCATCTCTGCCGCGATGGATACGGTCACCGAAGCGCGGCTTGCCATCAGCATGGCGCAGCATGGCGGCATTGGCTGCATCCACAAAAACCTGAGCGTGTTTGAGCAGGCGGCGGAAGTCTATAAGGTGAAAAAATTTGAATCCGGCATGGTGCTGGATCCGCTGACTATCCACCCTGATGCCACGCTCGCAGAAGCGATGGCGCTGGTACATAAGCACAATATCTCGGGCGTGCCGGTGGTCGAAAAATCAGGAAAGCTGGTGGGCATCCTCACCAACCGCGACGTGCGCTTTGCGAGCAACCCAAAGCAAAAAGTCAGCGAGCTGATGACTAAAGACAAGCTGGTGACAGTGGAAAAAAACATCTCGCGCGCCGAAGCCAAAAAGCTGCTGCATAAGTATCGTATCGAAAAGCTGCTGGTAGTCGATAAGAGCTATAAATGTATTGGCCTCATCACCGTCAAAGATATCGAAAAAGCCGAAGCACACCCGAATGCCTGCAAGGACGAATCTGGCCGCCTTCGTGTGGCAGCCGCCGTGGGCATCGGCACCGAAGGCTTGAAGCGCGCTGAAGCGCTGCTGGAAGCGGGCGCGGATGTGCTGGTGGTGGACACCGCGCACGGCCATTCGAAGGGTGTGATTGAGGCAGTGAAAGCCATCAAATCAAAATATAAACATGCGCAGATTATTGCTGGCAACATCGCCACGCGTGAAGCCGCTGAAGCGTTGATGAAAGCCGGCGCTGACGGGCTTAAGGTGGGTATTGGCCCCGGCTCCATCTGCACTACGCGCATCATCGCTGGCGTTGGTGTGCCGCAGCTTTCGGCGATTATGGATGTGGTCGCGGTGGCGCGCAAAAAAGGCGTGCCGGTGATTGCTGATGGCGGCATTAAATTCTCCGGTGACCTCGCGAAAGCGATTGCCGCCGGCGCGGACTGCGCCATGCTCGGCGGCCTCTTTGCCGGCGTGGAAGAAAGCCCGGGCGAAGTCGTGCTTTATCAGGGGCGCTCGTATAAAACCTACCGCGGCATGGGCAGCGTCGGCGCGATGGCGCGCGGCTCGGCGGATCGTTATTTCCAGGCAGAAGTGGCGGATAAACTAAAACTCGTTCCAGAAGGCGTCGAAGGCCGCGTGCCGTTCAAAGGCCCTGCGACCACGGTGATTCATCAGCTCATCGGCGGGCTTAAAGCCGCGATGGGCTATACCGGCAACCGCACCATTAGCGATCTGCAAAAGAACGCAGAGTTTGTGCGCATCACGGGCGCAGGGCTGCGCGAAAGCCACGCCCACGACATTACCATCACCCGTGAAGCGCCGAATTACCGCATGGAGAGCTAGTCATGTCTTACCCACGACCACCTAATCCGCCTATCTTTGCGGATGATATCGTGAAGCGCGGCATGCTAAATGCCCTCTCCAGAATGAATTGTGATGTACTCAGCACGAAAATTTCTGTGCGATTTACATGCGACTTTGGCAGTCAAAATGACCCCACAGCTAAGATATATCGCGATTTATTAGAGCTTCTTGAGATCACCATATCAAATGAAGCAAAGATTGTGGGCAAGCAAACGGATGGCTGCTCTTTGAATCTTAATTCTGGCACAAAAGATGCTAAAACCAGCTTCTCAAAAAAATCCTACACAATCACCATCGAACCTGAGCTCTATTTTGATCTGTGCAATAAACTTGGTTTTAACCCAAAGTCTAAACTGCCTGCAGAGTTGTATAACCGCTTTAAGGAGCAATTTCCCGAGAAAAGCACTCAGCGCGGCGTTTCATGACCAGCAGCTTTAAAACTTCGGTGTTAATTCTCGCGCACACTGTTCAAGGGTACTAAGAATATGAGGGGTGACAACAAGTGGGATAGTGCAAAACGCGGCCGATCCATCAAGCTTCGCGGCGAGTGGAGAGAGAGAAACGAGGCCTTTGCTCGCAAAGAAGACGAACGTCGCAAGATGGCAGCTCTCCCCGAAAAACAAGAAAAAGAACGAGCGCATAACTTGTTGCGTTTATTTAGCTATAATGAAGATTCGGCATGCATGGAAAAATCTTTCAGTGATATTGGATTTGATAATCATGCGAACTTACTCAAACCACTCAATATCGCTCTCAAGCGCCAACCAATTTCTGTCGAGCCATTGCATGAAGGCGCGACGATAGATGGCATCAGGCTGATAGAAACCATCGAGAATAATGCATGTTACAAACTTCAGATCAGTCCGAAGCGCTTTATGGATCTATGTGATCAATCAGCGTGGAAAATGAATTGCTCTCAGCAACTTCCCGAGGCGCAGACATTGCAGTGGAAGGAACGCATGCGACAATGGAAAGATGAACCAGGCAACTCCAGATGACCCCGGGCGCGCGCATTCAATCCAGCATTGAGCTTCTTGATTCTATCTTCCAGACATGGCAGGGCGAAAAGCGCCTGCCGGCGGATAAGTTGATTGATCATTTTTTTAAATCGCGGCGCTTCATTGGCAGCAAGGATCGCGCCGCCATCGGCGAGCTGGTCTATTGGTGCCTGCGCCATAAAGCAACGCTTGAATGGTGGCTGGTAAGCCAGCTTAGCGGGGATTTTCACGCGCGAGCGCTGGTGCTGACAGCACTGATGGTGCGCGGCGAAGCAGATACCCCTACCCTGCATACCATGAGTCAGGATAGCAAGCATGCCTTTCCTCGCCTGAGTACGCAGGAAGCCGCACGATTTGAAAAGCTGAAACAATTACTGGGCAAGGCCGCCGATATCATCGCAAAAGCTCCGGCGCATATGCGGCTGAATTATCCTGAGTGGATGGAGCAACATCTGCGTGATGCGTTTGGCGAATCGTTCGAAGCGGGCGTGGCCGCGCTCAGCGAACAGGCGCACACCGACCTGCGCGTTAACACGCTGAAAACCACGCGCGATGCATTGCTTGCCCAGCTTACCTCCGAGGGGTATGGTGTGTACCCTACCCCGGTATCATCACACGGCATACGCCTTGCTAAACGCGCGCCCATCTTCACCTCACCCGCATTCAAAGCCGGGTATTTCGAAGTGCAGGATGAAGGCTCGCAGCTGGTGGCTGCACTCGTCGATGCGAAGCCGGGCATGAAGGTGATTGATTTTTGTGCCGGCGCGGGCGGCAAAACACTCGCCATCGCGGCACAAATGCAAAACAAAGGCCGCATTCTGGCATGGGATAGTTCGGCTAAGCGGCTTGGTCAGATTAAAGAGCGCCTGCGACGTGCAGGGGTTGATAATGTGCAGGTGCATGTGCTGGAACATGAGCATGACCAGTTTATCAAACGCCACAAAGAATCCGCAGATAGAGTGCTGGTTGATGCCCCCTGCTCCGGCACCGGTACCTGGCGGCGCAACCCGGATCTGAAGTGGCGCTTCACCCCGCAGGATCTGTCCGAAGTGCTGGCCGTGCAGCAACGCATACTCCAGAGTGCTGCAAGGCTGGTTAAGCCAGGCGGGCAACTGATTTATGCCACCTGTTCGCTGCTGCCTTGCGAGAACCGTGGGCAAATTGAAGAATTCTTAAAATCAGGCAACCATTTTAGAGTTGTCCCAGCTGGCAAAATATGGGACAAACACCCTCCCGCTGAGCAGGGCAGTACGGATGCCTTTCTTACGCTAACCCCGCACCAAGATGGGGTGGATGGTTTTTTTGCGGCAGTGCTTGAGCGTCTGCCCTAGTTGAAAAACGGGAGAATGGTCATGTCTGTCAATCTGCTCGCAAAGGAGCTGTCTGTGCTCATGAAACGCTGGTTTGGCAAGCGTAATATTATCATTGTCTCGCACGATGGCGTGAAACATGTTCCCGTTGGCGGTGCATCGCAGCTTGGTGCCTTGGCCGTTGTGCTGGCATTTATCTGCTGGGCGTCCTATTCCACCGGCAGCTACATGGCAGCGCGCAGCGCCCTCAAAGAACAAGGCCAGACACTGCGGGATGTGACCAGCGCCTATGTTAGCAAAACCATGCAGCCCGGCTATCTGGCAAATGAAGAACCGATCAAGTCAACCTCCCCGCTCTTTACGCAGGAGGCACTCCAGAACCAGCGTATGATGAGCCGTGTCGCCTATCTGGAACATAAGGTTGATCAGCTTAAAACGACCAACGCAGAGATCATCCAGCGTGTGCAGGAAAAAACGACGGATAAGATTGATGATCTCGAGCAGCTTATCCGCCAGACCGGTTTGGACGCTCAGACGCTCAAAAAGCAGGCGGAAAGCAAAACAAGGCGTGATGGCGCGCAGGGCGGTCCATTTATTCCTGCGGATATGCGTGAACTTCAGCAATCCAAAAACGAACTCTTTTCCAGCCTAGACGAGCTGGCAGCACTCAGCCGCTTGATTGACGGCCTGCCGCTCAGCACCCCTCTGCCCGGAGGCAAGCCGCAAAGCGGCTTTGGTCATCGCTACGATCCATTCACTAACCGCCTGGCGTTTCATGCAGGCCTTGATCTTGCGGGGCCTGATGGCTCAAAAGTCTTCAGCACCGCGGACGGTGTTGTGATCTACTCCGGCTGGAGCGGCGCTTATGGCAACATGGTTGAAGTAGATCATGGGCGTGGCATCAGCACACGCTACGGCCACCTCAGCCAGCTACGGGTAACGCCCGGCCAGCGAGTCAGTCGTGGTGACTGGATTGGCGTTCAAGGATCGACAGGGCGCTCCACCGGCCCTCATCTGCATTACGAAGTCCGCTACCGCAATGAAGCCATGAACCCTAAAAAATTCCTCGAGGCGGGTCGTTATGTTTCGGAAAAACTCTAAATCCACCCGATCATCTTCTGCAGCGTCTGGCAGGGCGTCCGTGCCAACGGTAATCAGCCGTGACTTGCACATGCTCGGCAATATTGTTCATGAAGATGGCACTGTTGATATGGATGGCACACTTGATGGCAACCTTCGTTGCCGCAGCCTCACTGTGCGTCCCAACGGTGTTATTCAGGGGGAAATTCAAGCAGATACTGTTAATATCTATGGCCGAGTGAATGGATTGATTCGCGCAAGGCAAGTTAGTCTTTTTGCCGGCTGTCATATCGAAGGCATCGTCATGCATGAGCAGCTCTCTATCGAAGATGGCGCTTTCATTGATGGAAAACTGAAGCGCATTGATAAAATCGCAAGCCCGGCGCTGTTTGCGGATCAGGAAGCAGATGATCCAGAGGAAAAACCTCTCAGAATGCTGGAAAATATCCGCTTGATAAGGTAGAATTAACTTCTGCATCTGATAGCAGATGGCTTTCTGGAGGTGGTTCTATGATTAAATCTCGCAGTGTAGTGGCTGGTTTATTGGCTGGTTTTGTTTTAATCAACCCTTTGATTGTCAGCGCTGACGTGACACGATCAGAAACGCAGGTTCCTTCAACGACAACTTCTGCTGGCGGAAATGGCCAATTCGCCGACATGCCACGCGTTGGTGTAACGACACGGCGCGCCGAACCATCGACTATCCCGCCAAGCTATCTAAGAATGACCAGCAATGTTTCCCCCAGAATGCAGCGCAATTTTGACAGTATCGCTAGTGGCAGGCAGGTGTCCCCCAATAACCCACCCCCGACCACACCTGGCTCAACACCCCCGGCAAGCGGTGCTAATCCCAACGGACCGGCGACATCGTCGCAGGGCGGGATTGGAGCCATTGGCGGTAGCGCGATCGGAACCGTTGGCGGCACCAACTCGCAGTAGCGGCGTTAATACCGCTGGATCACCATCGTTCTTTCAAGGTTGAGCTGACTGTGCAACGGGCTACAGCTAGCGTGGCCATTCTGCTGAAAACCGAGGTTTAGCCAGAGCAGAATGAGCCGATAAAAAAGAATGGTGCGGTCAAGAAGACTCGAACTTCCACGCCTCGCGGCGCTACCACCTCAAGGTAGTGCGTCTACCAATTCCGCCATGACCGCACACGTTGGAAACTGAGGAGCACGATAAGTAGCAAAAAATCTGCTTTTGGCAAGCCTAGATATTGAGAAAAATATATATTTCCTATCAATGTGATAGCAACCATCTGCATCTTCACACCATTGTCACATATTCTATGGTAATATCATTGTTGTATAAATCGAAGGGACTCAACCGCGATGGAAGAGAAAAAAGTCATTGAACTCAAAAAAGGCGAGCGAGCAGAGATTGAGGCGGCAAGAGTCCCTTTGGGTGCTCCTCGTGCATGGAATGTACGCGTTTTTGACGAAAATGATAAAGACCTCGGTATTGCCAATAAAAACCCTATTTCCACTAAAGATTCGATTGAGATCAAAGCAGGCGCATCCAATGAGATAAAAGTCCCCGAAGCGCCGGGCAGAGCAGAACCTATTTTATCCGTTTCATCGGCAGATTCATCCTATCCGGTTGTCACTGGCGGTGGTTATACTCTGAAGCAGGGCACAGTGCGAATGGCCGTTAATATTGGCGATTTAAGCAATAGCAGCGCGCCAAAAATCAACGGTGGTAAGGATGGCAGGCAGGCTGGATCGTTATCATTTTCTCATATTGACCCAAAGCGTGCTGATGGATCATCACGTAATATCACCATTGAGAAGAACAGCGCCGGAAAAACTGAGATTCTACTGATTGATCAAAAAGAGAAAGATAAAACACTGCTTACTCTTTCTGCAAGCGAAGCCGAGCGCTCAATAGCGGATTATAAAAAACTAACCCCGGAAAAACGTAGTATGGGCAAAGCTATCGATGCTGATACTCCATTAGGCAGCCTCCCAGCCGATGCCCTCGCTGCTGCCACCAATGCTGGAAAATCACTGGCCTCGTTTATGGATAGCGCTGTTGTGAATTATTCAGGCAGCGGCCAAGGTGAAAAAATTGCACTGGTAACCGAATCAACATTGAGCGACTTGGCACAGCAAGGGCGAGCGTGATATACCGCCTGCATGCACGATATTGAATGGAAAATCTCTCCCGGCCTGACTGATTATGAAACCGCGCTTGCCGCGATGGAAGAGCGCGTGGAAGATATTCTTTCTGGCCGTGCGCCAGAGCTCGTCTGGCTGGTGGAACACCCTCCTCTTTACACCGCTGGCACGAGCGCGAAAAACACCGACTTACTCTCCAAACAATTTCCTGTCTATCAGGCCGGACGCGGCGGTGAATATACCTATCATGGCCCCGGGCAGAGGGTGGTGTATGTGATGCTGAACCTGAAGGCACGCGGCGCGATGGATGTTCGGCGCTATGTGGCCAGCCTCGAGCAGTGGATTATTGCGACACTGGCATCCTTCGGCATCGAAGGTTTTACCAGAGAAGGCCGGGTTGGGGTGTGGGTGGAAGAGCAAGCCCCCCCCGCTTGCGGGGGGGGTAGGGGGGGGTGGAAATTGGGTGAGCCAACACATTCGACGCGTCAGCCTACTGCACTTAAAAAAGCAAAATTACTCCGACACAATCTCACACGAGCAGAAAAAAGGCTTTGGTATGATGTGCTCACCAATCGAAATATGGCACATTATAAATTTCGCAAACAAATGCCTATCGGCCCTTATATTGCAGACTTTGTATGCATAGAAAAGAGATTGATTATCGAGCTTGATGGGGGTCAGCACGCACAGCAAGATCAATATCTACACGATCATGAACGCTCTCTTTTCCTCAGTCAGGCAGGTTATCGTGTCATTCGATTCTGGAATCACGATGTGATGGATCGCTTGGATGCCGTCGCTGAAATGATCAGAATAGCATTACAAGAAAATCACCCCCCCCTTCCCCCCCCGCAAGCGGGTGGGGCAAAGGAAGCTAAAATCGCCGCCATCGGCATCCGCATCCGCAAATGGGTGACCTATCACGGCATCTGCATCAATGTGAACCCGGATTTATCGCATTATAGCGGCATTGTGCCGTGCGGCATTCGTGAATTTGGTGTCACCTCGCTGGAAAAACTCGGCGTAGATGCAAGCATGGCGCAGCTGGATGAGGCGCTAAAATCGTCATTCCCCGAATTTCGCCAGCAGGCGAAATTATAGGGGAATCCAGTTTGAAAATGTCAGCAGACATTTTCAAAACGCAAAAGATCTACTAATCTTTTGCTATTCTGGATCCCGGATAAATTTTGCTGCTGCAAAATTTTCCGGGATGACGTCTAAGCAGCAAACTGAATCAGCACCTGATCCACACCCACGCTGTCTTTTTCCGCCACATGGATTTTCTGGATGGTGGTGTCGAATTCGGCGGTGATGAGGTTTTCCATTTTCATCGCCTCAATCACCATCAGCTCCTGCCCGGCGCGCACTTCCTGACCTTCTTTCACACGCAGGCTGGTGACGAGACCAGCAATCGGCGAGAGCAGCTTTTCCTTGCCGGCGCTTGCCTTCGGCACCGGCATGTATTGCGCGAGCTCGGCCGTGCGCGGCGGGCGCACTTTGGCCACCACGCTGGTGCCGCCATGCGTCAGGATATAGCCTTCATCGAGATGGCGGATCTGCACATTCACCGGCACATCGTTCACGGTTGCGGTAAACAGGCGGCTGCCAAGTTTCCAGCTGGTTTTGACATGTTTGAGCTTGCGGTTTCGCGTGATGAAATAGCCCTGCTCGCCATCCGTGCGCACATAGACAGGGTGATCCTCGCCATTAATATTCACCACCCAGCTGGCGCCGATCGCACGCTCACGGCCGCGAATCTGCTGGCTGATTTTGGCCGCGCGCTCCGCGTCGCGCAGGAAGATGGTGGTCGCGGATGCCACAAAAATACGAAGCAGGTCTTCGGAAAGCGGCGCGCCTTTGAAACCATCGGGATATTCCTGATCGATAAAGCTGGTGGCGATATCGCCGCTGACAAAGCGCGGATGGTTCAGGATTGCCTCTAAGAACATGCCGTTATGGGTGATGCCTTCGATAATAAACGCCGAAAGCGCGGACTTCATCACGGCGAGCGACGCCTCTCGGTTTTCGCCCCAGCTGCACACTTTGGCAATCATCGGGTCGTAAAATGGCGTGATTTCGCTGCCGTCATAAATGCCGGTATCCACCAGCACATTGTCCATTTCAACCGGCGGCTGATAGCGGGTGATGCGGCCGGTCGATGGCATGAAGCCGCGCTTTGGATCTTCCGCATACACGCGCGATTCAATCGCCCAGCCGCTATACTGGATATCTTTCTGCGAGAAGGCGAGCTTTTCGCCGTAAGCCACGCGGATCATCTGCTCCACGAGGTCGATACCGGTGATCAGCTCGGTGACGCGGTGCTCGACTTGCAGACGCGTATTCATCTCGAGGAAATAAAAATTCTTGTTCTGATCGACGATGAATTCCACCGTGCCCGCCGAATCATACTTCACCTCACGCGCCAGCGCCGCCGCCTGCTCACCCATTTTTTTGCGGGTGGCATCATCAAGGAACGGGCTTGGCGCCTCTTCGATCACCTTCTGGTGGCGGCGCTGGATAGAGCATTCGCGCTCGCCCAGCCACAGCACGTTGCCATGGCGATCCGCGAGAATCTGGATTTCGATATGGCGCGGGTTGTCAACATAGCGCTCGATAAACACGCGGCCATCTTTAAACGCGGAGTTTGCCTCATTGGTGCAGGCCTTGATGGCAGCCATCAGCTCGCCTTCCGCGCGCACAATGCGCATGCCTTTACCGCCGCCGCCCGCCGCCGCCTTCACGATCACCGGATAGCCAATATCTTTCACTACATGACGCGCCGCCTCTTCACTGGCGACCGCATCCAGCACGCCCGGCACCGTGGAAACACCAGCCGCCTGCGCGATTTTTTTGGATTCAATTTTATCGCCCATCAGGCGCACGGCCTCTGGGTTTGGGCCGATCAGCACCACACCTTCGGCTTTCAGCCTGCGGGCAAATTCAGCATTTTCAGAGAGAAACCCATAGCCGGGATGCACCGCCTGCGCGCCGCTTTCTTTTACAGCGGCGACCACCGCATCGATGTTCAGGTAGCTCTGGCTGGAGGGCGCAGGTCCCACGCAAATCGCCTCATCGGCTTCTTTCACGTGGAGCGCATTGGCATCCGCCTCAGAATAAATGGCCACCGTTGAAATGCCCATTTTACGCGCCGTCTGCATGATGCGCACGGCAATTTCACCACGGTTGCTAATCAGGATTTTTGTGAACATGAATCGTCCGTTTTATTGGTTTTTTGATTTGCCGGCCATGCCCACGCGGCGTTCAATGCTCGCTGCGATATGGCTCCGGCTGGGGTTCTCGGGGTCGAAGTAGATATCAATGCGGTCGCCGCTGCGGATCGACTGATAAATGTCGTCATACTCGATAAATTCCTGCGCAGTGTGGGTTTTCATGCCGCGGTGGGTATCGTAATTATAAGTGATCCAGTTTTCTTTGCGCTGGTTTTTAGGATCAGTAAGCCGCTCTTCCTTTTTCAGCACGATGCCCTGAGTTTTCTCAGCCGTCTCAAGGAATTTTTTATATTCATCCCCCTGCCGGAAGGTGACATACACCGCCAGCGAGATCACAACAATGATAGCAATGACAATTTTCGTGGTCATGATCAGTTCAATCCCGTTAGCGCGCTTTTCAGACCGCAATATTTGACCATAGCATCAAAATCACGATCAGAGTACAGGAGCGGCATTTTATGCTCAATACAATAGGCGCTGATAATCGTATCAATCGTGCCGCGAACGGTCACTCCTTTTTTGCGCAATGCGCGATAATATTCTGCTGCTTTAACCGCAATGTTTTTACCGCCTAATGTCACAACCGCAAATGCCTCCATTACTTTTTTCGCCTGATTGAATTGCTCGTCGCGTCTGAATCCTTGCAACAACTCAACCAGCATGAGGTCGCCTATCACAAACGGCTCACGCCCCATCCCTTCGCGAAGAAAATGGCTTTGCCTTGTTATTTTGCCATTAAAAAAATCAACCCAGACCGAGCTGTCGACTAAAATCATCGATCGCTACGCATCGCATGAAGATCACCTTGCCAGCGGAGTTTTCCAAACCACGCCGCAGTAGATTTCTGCCGTTGAAGCGCAATAAAAAGCTTCAGACTTTCTTCCACCACTGCCTTTTTAGTCTCCAGACCAGAGAGTTTCATCGCCTCTTTGACCAGCTTATCATTCAAAACAATATTCGTGCGCATCTGTTTTTCCTTATGTGTATAAAACCTGATAATTATACACCTCACCTCAAGAACAATCAACGAAATCTACAGCGGCAGGTTGTCGTGTTTTTTCCAGGGATTCTGCATGTCTTTCGAGCGCAGGATCGATAGCGCGCGGCAGATGCGCCAGCGTGTGTTCTGCGGACGAATCACATCATCCAGAAACCCGCGCGAGGCGGAGGCAAAGGGCGAAGCGAATTTTTCTTTATAGTCATCAATCAGCTTCTGCTGCTCTTCTTCGCTGGAATATTTCCCGCGAAACACAATCTCCACCGCGCCCTTGGGGCCCATCACCGCAATTTCGGCCGATGGCCACGCATAGTTCACATCGCCGCGCAGGTGCTTGCTGCTCATCACGATATAGGCGCCGCCATAAGCCTTGCGCGTCACCACCGTAATTTTCGGCACGGTGGCTTCCGCATAAGCATAGAGGAGCTTCGCGCCGTGGCGGATGATGCCGTTATGTTCCTGATGCGTGCCCGGCATGAAGCCCGGCACATCCACAAACGACACAATCGGAATCGAAAACGCATCGCAGAAGCGGATAAATCGCGCAGCCTTGCGCGAGGAATCAATATCCAGCGTACCCGCCATATGCATTGGCTGGTTGGCGACAAAGCCCACGGTCTGGCCTTCCATGCGGCCAAAACCAACGATGATGTTTTTTGCAAAATCCGGCTGAATTTCAAAGAAATCCCCCTCATCCACCACGCGGTCGATCAGCTCGCGCATGTTGTAGGGTTTGCCGGGGTTTTCCGGCACCAACGTGTTAAGCGCCAGATCAATGCGATCAGCGGGGTCTGAGGTCGGGCGAATCGGCACACCGACACGGTTATTCAGCGGCAGGAAGTTAAACAGACGGCGCGTCTGCTGCAGCGCCTCGATATCGTTATTAAAGGCGAGATCCGCTACGCCGGTTTTGCGGGTATGGGTATCGGCGCCGCCTAAATCCTCCTGCGAAACCTGCTCGTGGGTGACGGTTTTCACCACATCGGGGCCGGTCACAAACATATAGGAGCTGCCGCGCACCATCATGGTAAAATCAGTGAGCGCCGGCGAATAAACCGCGCCGCCTGCACACGGCCCCATGATGACGGAAATCTGCGGAATCACGCCGCTGGCCAGCACGTTGCGCTGGAAAATCTCGGCAAACCCGCCCAGCGAATCCACCCCTTCTTGAATGCGCGCGCCGCCGGAATCAAGCAGGCCAATGACCGGCGCGCCGACCTTCATGGCGGTATCCATGATTTTGCAGATTTTCTGCGCGTTCGTTTCCGAAAGCGAGCCGCCATATACCGTGAAATCCTGGGAATATACAAAGACGGGACGACCATTGATCGTGCCGTGGCCAGTCACGCAGCCATCGCCAGGGATGGTGTTATTCGCCATATCAAAATTGGTGCAGCGATGCTCGACGAACATGTCATATTCTTCAAACGAATCCGGGTCGAGCAGCACTTCAATGCGCTCACGGGCGGTGAGCTTACCTTTGTTATGCTGCGCTTCGATGCGCGTCTGGCCGCCGCCAAGGCGCGCGCGATCACGTTTTTCTTCGAGCTGGGTGATGATGGTTTTGCGTTGCATGGGTTCGTGAGCCTTTGCGGGTTTAGGTTCTGGTTGTATCGCTTGCTTGCGCGCGGGTTGTACCATAGATGACACCTGTTATTTTGGCTGGAATTTAAACGGTTTAGCTAGCCTCTAGCAAGCGTAAAAAGTGGCCTGCGGCATGGGTTTCGGCCTTGACACGGGCGTTTTTTTTCTCTGCCTCCACGTCCACCCCCCAGCGCTCGTTCTGCACGGCTTCTTCAACCCTGGAGAGCTCGAAGGCTTCGGCCTCAGAAACCCTTGCCTTCAGCACCGCCAGCGCCAGCAGCAGTGATGAATAGCAGGAAACCAGCACGCACGCCGCGGAAAGGCGCATTGCACCTTGCGTTTTCAAATAGGCGCGAATCGCCTCATGCATTTCTGGCACCTGCGTGGCGGGCTCGATGCCGCTGGCCGTTTGCCAGATCGCGCCGAACTCACGGCTTGCCCAATCAATGATTGGCTTCCATAGCCGCTGCTGGCGTGCGGCTAAAATTCCTTCTCCCTCTGGGAGAAGGTCAGGATGAGGGCCCTCACCCAACCCTCTCCCAGAGGGAGAGGGCTTTAGTGCATAGCTCAGCGTATCCGTATCGCCGTAAACCATCAGCGCATCGATGATCGCCTCTTCCTGCCCCTCGATGCGATCAATAGCGGTGTAGGCAAGCGCGGTAAGTGGTGCTTGCGCGGATGACGGATGGCGGATAACGGATGATGGTTTCGCTTTCCTAAACTCGTCCGCAATCGCATCTGCTAATGCCCGCGTGGGAACCCATAACGGGTTTTTTTGCGGCGTCAGAAGTTCTTGGCCATCAAGCGCAATGATTATTTTTTTGTCATCCGTCATCCGTCATCCGTCATCTAGGAACTTCAATTCCGAGCGCCTCGAAACTTTGCTTCATATGCGGCGGCAGCGGTGCTTTGACGTCGATCGCTTTCAGGCCGCCCTGAGCTGGAATTTGAATTCGGCGCGCGTGCAGATGCAACACGTTTTCTACGCCAAGGCCTTTGGCGTCGGGCATTGAGCCGCCATATTTATGATCCCCGACAATCGGGCAACCGATCGCCGCGCAATGCACACGCAGCTGGTGCGTGCGACCAGTGAGCGGTATCAGCTCCATCAGCGAGAATTTTCGCGCCAGATGCTCGATCACGCGATATTCGGTTTTGGCGTATTTGCCATCTTCATCATCAACCGCCACACGTTCAAACGAGTTCTCACCCTGAACGGCCTTGATGAGTTTGTAATCAATCGTAGCTTTGAAATCGAGCGGCGTGCCGTTTACCAGCGCCCAGTAGGTTTTTTGCATGTCTTTGCCGGCAAAGGCACGGGATAAGGTAGCGGCTGTTTTGGTGTTGCGCGCGAGCACGAGTACCCCGCTGGTATCGCGGTCAAGGCGGTGCACCAGCTTGGGACGATCCGGCGCATCAAATTGCAGCGCGCCAAGCAGATCATCCACACTTTTACTCACCTTGCTGCCCCCCTGCACCGGCAGACCAAAGGGCTTATTGATAACGATGACGTTCGCATCTTTGTAAAGCACGGCTTTTTGCATCATCAGCACGTCTTCCGGCTCGAGCGGGCTGATTTTTACATGCGTTTTTTGCGGCTTTTTTTCTGCATCACCTGTGAGTTCAAATTTAATCTGAATCTCCTGACCGGTGTGAATGTGATCCGACGATTTGGCCTTTTTACCATCAAGCCGAATCAGCCCTTTCCTGAGCTGCTTCTCAACCATGCCGTGGGGAATGCCCGGGTAATGGCGCTTAAACCAACGATCCAAGCGGATATCGTCATCAGCATCGGTGACATTAACTATCATAACTCCCTCTCCCTTTTAGGGAGAGGGCTGGGGTGAGGGTTTTTCCCACACCCCCCCTCACCCTAACCCTCTCCCCGATGGGGAGAGGGAATATCTTTTACGTCGCCAAACTCCGAACCAGCCACATACCCGCTATCAGTGCCAGCACTGACATCACAACCGAGCCAAACACATAGAAAAAGGCCTGATTATAAAGGCCGCGCTCCATCAGCATGTAGCTATCCATCGAAAAAGCGGAAAAGGTAGTAAACCCGCCAAGAAACCCCACCGCCAGAATCAAATGCAGCTCTTTGCCGCGCCCGGGCATAACCAGCGCAATCATCGCCACCAGCGCCCCGAGCAGAAACG
Organism: Rickettsiales bacterium; assembly: GCA_947459535.1. Taxonomy (GTDB): domain Bacteria; phylum Pseudomonadota; class Alphaproteobacteria; order Rickettsiales; family SXRF01; genus JAJTHB01. The sequence goes on from CANHDY010000033.1 coordinate 16,842, forward strand.
AGCCCAGCACATTCACAGCGAGCGTACCGTAGGGAAAGCCGGCCGCGCTCAGGCGCGATACCAGCTCAACCAGCAGATAGCGGCTCATGGCACCAGCGGCGCCACCAAATGCAACATACATCAGATGAAGGCTATTCATGCGCTTACCGTATGGTGAGTGTCACGACGTTATTGCCGCGTTTATAAACGATCTGCCAGCTGCGCGCAGCTTTTTTAAGTATCTGCTGCAATGATTTCAGGTCAGAAATTTTCTGGTTGTTGATTTCGAGTATCACATCGCCGGGGGCAAGCGCCAGCGCCTGTACGCCTTTTTGCGCATCCACCACCACGACAGCTGGTAGCTCCATGCCCGCAATGTCAAGCTGCGCCGCCAGATCTTTGGAAAGCTCTGTCACCACCAGCCCGCTCAGCGGGTGGTTGCCAGACAATGCCACTTGCGTCAGTTTCATTGACTCTGGCGCCCCTTCCATCGCCACCGCGATGGTCATTTCACTGCCGCCGCGCAGCAGCCTGAAGCTTGCTTCCTCGCCAATCGGGCGCAGCGACACGCGGTAGCGGATTTCCTCTTCGGTTGAAACATCATGGCCATCCACGGAAAGAATCACATCCCCCACGCGCAGCCCCGCTTTTTCGGCCGATGATCCCGCTTTTATTCCTCGCACCATAACACCGCGCGGCGCAGCAAGCCCCAGTGAATCAGCCATATCGCTGGTCACCGGCTGTACAGAAAGCCCCACCCATGGACGCACCACCTTGCCGTTTTCAAGCTTGCTGCTCATCAGCGAGCGCACCATATTGGCGGGAATCGCAAAGCCAATGCCCATCGAGCCGCCGGAGCGCGAGTAAATGGCGGTGTTCACGCCAATCAAATTCCCCGATAAATCCACCAGCGCGCCGCCGGAATTACCCGGGTTGATCGCGGCATCCGTCTGGATAAAAAACTGGTAGTCTGACACGCCTTCTGCCTTGCGTGCCAGCGCGGAAATAATGCCCTGCGTCACCGTCTGGCCAACGCCAAATGGGTTACCAATGGCCAGCACGATATCACCCACCTCCAGCGTGTCTGAATCACGAAGCGATAGATATGGCAGGGCGCTTGGCGCCGCGACTTTGAGAAATGCTAAATCAGACTGCGGGTCGCGCATGGTGACAGTGGCTTCCAGTTCACGCTTATCCGAAAGTACCACCGTGATTTCCTGTGCGCCTTGTATCACATGGTGCGAGGTCACAATCAGCCCGTCCGGCTGGATAATCACGCCCGAGCCAAGCGAGCTGACCACTCGCTCGCGCGAAGGCCCCTGAAAAGCAGGATGATTACCAAAGAACTGCTGAAAGAATGGATCTCCCATGAAGGGCGACAGCCCCTGGTTCACCTGCACACGGCGCTTGGTATAGATATTCACCACCGCCGGCACCGCTTTTTTCACCACCGGCGCAAAGGAAAGCTGCATCTGCTCTTTCGATTGCGGCACGATCTGCGCATGCGCGGTGCTCAGCGGCAGGCAGAAAAAAACCGCCACACACAACATCAGGCGTATGGCGGTTTGGCGTTTCATGACGAAAGCGGGGATTAAGCGGCGGCTTGCTCGCCAGCTTCCTGAACCTGCACCGGCCCAGAATCTTTGCCCTTGGCAGACTCATCGCGATCCACCAGTTCGATAATCGCCATCGGCGCTTTATCGCCATAGCGGAAACCAGCTTTCATTACGCGGGTATAGCCGCCCTTGCGCTCTTTGTAGCGCTCAGCAATGGTGGTGAAAAGTTTGCTGGTTAAGTCTTCATCGCGAAGGCGGGCGCGCACCAGACGGCGTGCGTTCAGATCGCCGCGCTTGGCCAGCGTGATCAGGCGCTCCACCACCGGGCGAAGATCTTTCGCCTTAGGCAGCGTGGTCATAATCTGCTCATGCTTCACCAGCGCCTGCGCGAGGTTAGCAAACATCGACACACGATGGCCGCTCTTGCGGCTAAATTTTCTTCCGTTCATTCCGTGACGCATAACTTTCTCCTAGCTAAATCCTGCGAGCGCAAAGCGCTGCGCAGGATCTTTATCAATTGCACGAGGATCCTGTGCTCGCGCTTACGCGCGCCACAGGATAAACCTTAATACGGATCCTCGTACTTACGTGCGAGTTCCTCAATGTTTTCTGGCGGCCAGCCCTGCACTTCCATGCCGAATTTCAGGCCGATTTTTGCCAGTTTTTCTTTGATTTCGTTGAGCGACTTGCGGCCAAA
>CANHDY010000034.1 GCA_947459535.1 Rickettsiales bacterium
GTGACATAACTTTTGCGATATTCGGTGGGAACGGCTTTGTCCTGCAGAAATTCAGCGCCATGCTCAGCATAATAGCGCGCCGCGGAGGCGCATTTTTCCACCTCGGCGATGGATTCCTTGAAGGGCTTACCCATTTCGCTGGCGATGATGGCAGCGTAGCGCTCTTTATTTTTTAAAATCACCTCAGACACGCGCGCGACCGCCGCTGCGCGCTGCACGACCGGTACGCTGCGCCACGAAAGAAACGCCTGATGCGTTTTTTGGATAATGTCATCCACCTCAGCATCGCTATGGACTTGGTAGCGCGCGATTTCAGCGCCGGTGGCAGGGTTAACGGCAATTTGATGGGTCATGATGATTCCTTAAACTTATAGTGAACTGACAAAATACTGACGTATTTTGACGCTGCCTTCGGCGCGGCCAGCTTGGCTTTCGGCCTAAGCTGGCATAGCCAATAAGGATTATTGTCTATGGAATCATCATGCCAGAGAGCGGTAAACAGCGTGTTAAAACCCGCTGCCCATACCGATACTTTCCCAGGTGGAAGGCGCTTTGGATGAGGCCAGCGAGAAGCGGCAGTAAGAAAAGCCTTCGTTCCAGCCCTGCTTGTATTGGTCATTGGCCGCGAGTTCCGGGCGCTTTTTAAAGCCGAACATGACTTTATAATACCACGAGCCCTCGGCAGAGAGACCTGAATCGCAGCCATCTTCCCAGCCGAGCGAATATTCCGGCGTGCCCGCCGGATCCACGGTGAGCAGCCATGCCGGGCGGCAGGAGGTGGCAGTGAGCAGGATAAAAACAATTAAAAGATGTTGTTTCATTTGCTGATTTTACACGAAAATAAATGTGATTTCTATCTTTGTATAGCGGCCTATACTCCCCGCTGGCTCCCACCGCCAGCTCGTCTTTGCTGTAGGCTGCCTGCATGCCTGCCTTGCTCAAGACCTTCAATAATCGCTTTTTCAATCGCCTGAAGCGTAGGACGCGGATCTTTACTGCGACTTTTTTCAGTTTCCAGCATGAATGGCTTACTGGATAGATAAAGCGGTGTGGGGTGGTTTGGATCAACCTCATGCGTCTGTCCGGCTTTTTGTGTCTGATCTTCGAAAAAGCCCGCATCATTACTTACAACTGCATAGTTGCTAGCAAGCGACAAAATAGCTGAATCTACTTTCTCCCCGGAATCGACTGGTACATTATCTGGTTGATTCGTTTTTTTAAAATTTGCAATGATTTTGTTGATTGCGGCCACATGCGACTCGAGCTGAGCCTTGTCTTTTATGGGTGAGTCAGCAAAGATGCGATAGTAAAGTGGCTTGTTTCCTTTTTTGTCTGATGTTTCGGGATTGATACTCATCAGCCTCCACAATATACCTCCTGCGCGAAACTGATGATCCTGACGCATAAGCTCTGGTGGAATCTCAATCAGCTTCTTAAATGGCTTGCCATCAACGTGAAGTACGCTTCTCATATTATCAATGTTGTTCTTGGTAAGTGACGAAACATGATAGTCCTGAAAACAAGATTGTGCTGCATTTGGAATGGATAACAAATATTTGACCTCATCGTTTGGCACGCTTAGCAAATCATCATAAAATTTTGATGCGTCCCCGCATTTATCCGATGAGACCCTACTGTGATAGTCGGTGCTTAGGTAAGGATCCATAAACGAATTGACGGACGAAATATAAAACTCGCGAACCTTGCCTTTTTTTCCTTTGATGTAATCCCATAATTTTGTCGTTCGATTCTCATCACGAAGATCGAGATAAAATAGCTTAATTTTATCATCATAGGCCAACTTGCGAATGTGCGCATAGTTGTCGGAATGGAGCCAGCTTTCTGGGTTTTTTAGCTGCTTCTCGAGATAAGCCTTAAGATCTTCTTTTGTTTGCGGCTGGTATTCCGGCTTACCTGCTCCCATGACATCGTTATATCGGGCTTGCTCTTCCTTTGATTGAAGGCGAAATCTTCTAGCATTCTCGCCATTTTGTGGCGGGTTCACGTACCTGTCGTGAACTCCAACAAATTCTTCGATAAACTTTTCGGGTGTTTCAAATTTTTTGACTCGATCCAGCACATCCTGCATCGCGGCAATCTGCGATACGTTGACATCGTAGAGAACCGCATTCTGGTAGCGACTTTCTTTATCTCCCTGCCGTGCAATAAAATCAAGGCTCTTGAAGCCACCGATACCTACAAAAAAATCATTTTTTGTAATTTTATCCTGCACCAGATTTTCGTGATGCACATGCACTTTCTTGTTAATCAGAAATGGCCTTCGGAAAAGAATGCGGGCATTCTCATTGTCTGGTGCGCCATGACGAAATGTGTAAGGTTCGCCCAGCTCACGGGCAATCACGTCAGGAGAAGTCGTTTTGTCGTTATGGGTCATGAGTCAGCTTCGTTAGATTAGGCGAATCTAACATAAACTAGCATAAAAAATATAAAGAAACTTTACTTTTTAATGAAGCTATTGTGACATTACTATGCCAACATAAAGAGGCTGGATAAAATATCTATCCTACTGTTATTTATGCATTTTGGTGTTTTTCTTCTTTCGTGGTCCGCGGGCATGGTGAAATTATGCTGCCTCGCTCTACTTCTTGATACGCGTCAAGGCAGGACAGGCGGCGGATACTTAGATTGTTTCCTGAGAACCTTATGGAAACACTTCTATCCCATTGTTTTGCAACATTTTCTGGCCATCCAAGCTGGTTTTTGATGTTTTTTTTAGCGGGGCTGACCGGCAGCCTGACGCACTGTCTTGTCATGTGCGGGCCGATGGTGGCCTGCCAGGCGGCGTGCGGCGGGGCATGCGGTAAAAAACTCAGTGTGACGTCGCAGTGGCACTATCATTTCGGCCGGCTTGTTGTTTATGGCGCGCTGGGTTTTGTCGCTGCGCTTCTTTCCAAGCAAATTGCAACCAGCCCGTTCTGGCCGGCGATCTCCAGCGGCATGATGGTGCTGGCGGGCGTGATGTTTTTAACCAGCAGCTTCTGTCATCCCCGCGCAGGCGGGGATCCAGCTTACCCAAAACTAGATTCCCGCTTTCGCGGGAATGACGTGGTGCGCGGCATGGCGATGAGCTTCATGCCCTGCGGCCTGCTTTATGCGGCGCTGATGATGGCAGGGGCGCTCGCAAACCCGCTGCAGGCAATGGTGGCGATGTGGCTGTTTGTACTCGGCACCATGCCGGTGCTGCTGGCATCGAGCGGTTTCGCCGCCGCGCTCGCTTTCAAATGGCAACGCCTCATGCACACCATCGGCCGCTTCGGCATGGCCACCAGTGGCCTCACATTACTCGTTTTAGCTGCAAGGAGTTTCAGGTAATGCACAAACCCGCCCCTATTTACAACGACGATATCGTCAAAAAATTCACCATCGCTGCGCTTTTCTGGGGCGCGGTGGGCATGCTGGTCGGCCTCGTGATCGCCCTGCAGATGGCGTTTCCGTGGCTCAATTTCGAGCCGTATCTTTCCTTTGGCCGCCTGCGCCCGGTGCACACCTCGGCGGTGATTTTTGCTTTCGGCGGTAGCGTGCTGTTTGCCACCTCCTATTTCGTGGTGCAGCGCACCTGTCGCACGCGGCTATGGAATGACAAGCTCGCGAATTTCACCTTCTGGGGGTATCAGACATTTATTGTGATCGCAGCGCTTGGTTATGTGCTGGGTGTGACTCAGGGCAAGGAGTATGCCGAGCCGGAATGGTATGCCGATCTGTGGCTGACCGTGGTGTGGGTGGCGTATCTCATCGTGTTTCTGATGACACTGAGGCAGCGCGAGGAGCCGCATATTTATGTGGCGAACTGGTTTTTCCTTGCTTTTATCGCCACCGTGGCGGTGCTGCATCTGGTCAACGGTATCAGCATTCCGGTTTCCGGCCTTGGCGCGAAAAGCGTGCCGGTGTGGGGCGGGGTGCAGTCAGCGCTGATTCAGTGGTGGTATGGCCATAATGCGGTGGGCTTCTTCCTCACCGCGGGCTTTCTTGGCATCATGTATTATTTCATTCCCAAGCGCGCAAACCGGCCGATTTATTAGTACCGCCTGTCCATCCTTCATTTCTGGTCGCTGATTTTTATTTATATCTGGGCGGGGCCACACCACCTGCACTACACCGCGCTTCCCGACTGGGCGCAAACCTTAGGGATGACCTTTTCCATCATGCTGTGGATGCCAAGCTGGGGCGGCATGATCAATGGTGTGATGACGTTATCGGGCGCATGGAACAAGCTGCGCGATGACCCGGTTTCAGGATAACTGGTATTTCAACGTGGATGTGAAAAAAGTTTATATCGATACCACCGCTAAATTCAGCCCCAGCGGCGTGCGCGCCGATGTGGATATCGACCCATGGCTGGTGGGCGTGGGCATTGGTTATAAGTTTTAGTTTATGTGCAGCGGCAGCGTTACATCACTGGCTGAATTCAAAGCCTGCTCCGGCAAGTGCAAGGGCAGCGGCGGGTGTGGTGCGCTGCCACGCATCTGGGTGGTGGCGGCATGCGCCGGTATGATCGCGCTGTTTGAAAAGCAGCAAAACGGCCAGCTTGCTCTGCATCCGCAGGAGGGGAAAGCGGTCGCCGCCTCGCCGGATGATTTTGCCCATCATCTGACCCGAGCCGCCAGCAGCAGGCAGTTTGACCAGCTGCTGCTGGTGGGCAGTGCGAACGATATTTCCTGGATGCGCCACACCCTGCCGCCAGAGGCGGCACATAGCGTTACGGCGGAGATTGAATATCCTCTGGTAGCGGGCTGGTTTGCGCAGGCCGAGGCTGGGCAGCTGAGCCACGCGCTGGAGCATGTGCTGGCGGGTTAGTTTTCTTCTGTTTCGCAGCTTCCGAATTCTGAGCAGCTGCCACACACAAAATCGCGCAGTTTTTCAATATGTGCGATATCAATTTTATGCCCGGAGACCTGCACGCCCACGGCTTTCAGCTGCTGCTGGCTGCGCGAGAGCGTTTCCGGCTTCATGCCGAGATAGGCGGCGAGGATGTGTTTTTCCACCGGAATCCGAAGAGTTTTTGCGCCGCCCACCTGCGTATGACACAGCCTGAGCAGGAAACAGCCAAGGCGCTGCGCCGCCGTCATGGTGGTCATGTGCTCAAGTTTGAGCTGCGCCTGTGAGGTGCGATCATTGAGCAGCGCCATGATGCGTGACGAGAGCTGTGGTTCTTTCGCTACCAAGCTGCGGATGGTGGCAGCGGGAACGGCGATCAGCTCTGCATCCGCCCCCACGACCTCAGCGGTGTAAGGATAGTTGGCATGGGCAAACAGCGCCGCCTCGCCAAATACATCGCCGCCAGTGCATAGCCCAACCACGCTTTCCTTGCCGTCTGGTGTCTGGCGGGTGAGCTTAATCCAGCCGGAGGTCACCAGCCAGAGATTCGACGCCTCATCGCCATGCGATACAATATGATCATGGTTTACCGCGTGGCGGCTGCGTAGCGACGAGGTCACCGGCGTCCACAGCGCAGGATTCGTATCAAGCAATGGGTGAGAAAATGCCCCGGATGGGCTGATTTTGGTAACAGTGGACATGGATTTATCTTAAGAAATCTTGGCACAAATGCAAGCCCACTCTGCCCCAGCGGCAGAAAGTTAAGTGGCACTGAATTTGCTTGCACCAAGCCTTATCATCCCTACTACTTGTTGAATTGTCACCAAAATCGAGGAATCGCGATGCCCCACGCCACCCCTGACCTTTCCGCATCGCCGCTGATGAGCGAAGCGCGCTCGGTTGAGCGCATGAATGAGGGTATTGCGTGTTTTAACCGCAAACAGTTTGACCGCGCGATGGCACTGATGGATGAAGCCATTGCGCTCAGCCCGCGCTCAGCCCTTGCCTATTTCAACCGCGGCACGCTTTATTTCCGCCTGTCGGATATCCCGCGCATGGCGCAGGATTTCAGCGTGGCGTTTCAGCTCGACCCTAATAACGGCGAAATGCTCAAAAACATGAGTTTCCTGTGGCTGCTTGCCGATGCACCGCACCCTGCCATTCAGGTCGCGCAGCGCTGCCTGGAACTGCTGCCAGAGTCTGAGGATGCCTGGCTGACGCTGCTTGGCGCACATTATGCCATCGGCAATATCGATACCGCGCTGCGCCTGTGTGAGCATCTTGCAAACAAATTTCCAAGGAGCACGCGCGTGCGCATGGCCGATGCGCTGTTTGTTCCGCAGGTGGCGATGTCCAATGAACAGATTGACACTATGCGCACACGCATACTGGCCAAGCTGGATGGCTTCCTGAAAGACGGCCTGCAATTTGCCGATCCGATTGCGCATATGTACAACTCGCTTTTTTTTCTGCCCTATCAGGGGCGAGCCAACAAGCCCATGGCGGAAGCGATCGCTCAGTTCTATCTTAAGGCCTGCCCTGCCCTGACTTACACCGCCGCCCACTGCGAAAAGCCCCGTAAAGCCCTGGGAGAAAAGCTGCGCGTGGGGTTTGTGTCGCCGTCGATGCATCACGTCACGCTAAACCAGTTCTTTCTTGCGCTGATTGAAGCGCTGGAAAAAACCGGCGAGTTCGAGACATGGATTTTCTCCTCTGCGCCAGCGGCGCATCCCGAGGTGGTGGCAATTAAACAGCGTATGGCGCGCTATGTCGATCTGCCGCCGGAATATGATGTCAGCGTGCAGCTGATTGCCAAACAAAAGCCGGATGTGCTCGTGTATCTGGAAGTGGGCGCTCATGCGCTGATGTATGCCCTGCCCTTTGCGCGGCTCGCGCCGGTACAGTGCGTGATGGGCGGGCTACCGGTCACTACCGGCATTCCCAACATGGATTATTTCATTTCCTCGCGAGGCAGCGAACCGGAAGGCGCGCAGGAAGCGTACAGCGAAACACTGATACTGACTGACCATGACATCGCGGTCATCAGCGATATGAAAGCGCCAGCGCCAACTTCTGCCACACGCACCGAGCTGGGACTACCGGATGGCGATGTGCGGCTTTATGCCTGCCCGGTGCAGCTCTTCAAGCTGCATCCGGATATGGACCCGGTCTTTGAAGCGATCTTGCGCCGCGACCCCAAAGCGCGCATCGTGTTGTATGATAATGGCAAAACCATTCTGCAAAGCGCCCTGCGCAAGCGTTTTGCCGCGCGCATGCCGCAGGAGCTTTGCGAGCGTATTGTTTTTCTGCCCTATGTGGCGCGGGTGGATTTCATGCAGCACATGCGCGCGGTGGATGCGGTGCTGGATTCATTTCACTTCTCCTTCGGCACGGTTGCCTATCTCAATATTGCGGCGGGGGTGCCGTTTGTCACCTGGCCTGGGCCTTACTTTTCAGGCCGCTGCTCGCATCGCCTCTTTACGCGCCTTGGCCTGCCAGAGCTGATGGCGGCAAACCATGAAGAATTTGTCGATATCGCACTGAAACTGGCGCAGGATAAAGATTTCTACCAGAAGGCCGCCGCAAAAATTGCGGCCAGATCCCATGAGCTGTTTGACGACTACCGAAGCGTGGATGAGTTTGCCTCCATCCTGAGGTACCTTTATTTTTCTCAGCCGCAGAAGGACAGCGCAGCATGACGGCCAAGCGCCCAAGAATCTCGCTGATGCGGCCGCTGCTATTGGGGCATGAAACCGCCATTCATTACCTCGCGCAGATTGATAAAAATCGCTGGTATTCCAATTTTGGCCCGCTGGTGCAGAAGCTGGAGAGCCGCCTGAGTGAATTATTCAAAAGCGGTGAAGGCTCGGTAGTGACCGTTGGCAACGGCACGGCGGGACTGGTGAATGTAATGCGCGCAATGAACCTGCCGCGCGGTAGCCTGTGCCTGATGCCTTCATGGACGTTCATTGCCACGCCTGCTTCGGTGATTGCGGCGGGACTCACGCCCTATTTCATGGATGTGGATGAGGCCAGCTGGGCGCTGGATATTCGTTCGGTGGAGCGCGTGGCGGCAGAACTGAAAGGCAAGGTCAGCGCAGTGATGGTGGTGGCACCGTTTGGCGCACCGCTGGATGTCGCCGCGTGGGATGCATTCAGCGAGCGCAGCGGCCTGCCCGTGATTATTGATGCGGCGGCGGGGTTTGATGCTTTCTCATCAACCCAAGGCTCAAGACCCGGGCGCAGCCCGGTGATGGTGAGCATGCATGCCACCAAAACCTTTGGCGTGGGTGAAGGTGGCGCAGTGATTTCCACCAACACGGCGCTGATTGAGCGCGTGCGGCAGATGTCAAATTTCGGCTTTTCCGACACACGCGAGATTATCGTGCCCGGCACCAACGGCAAAATGAGCGAATACACCGCCGCTTTCGCCCACGCCGCGCTGGATCTCTGGCCGCAGACACGCGAATTCTGGCTTTGCCGGAAATGGTTTTATGCCGAAGCCTTCAAAGAGCTCGGCGCAGAGATTGCGTCCCATCCGTGGATTGACGGCCATTGGGCAAGCTCCACTTTCAGCGTGCGCCTGGCAAGGCATGAGGCAGCGGAGGTGATTGCCGGGCTGGTGGATGCTGGCATTGAAAGCCGCCAGTGGTGGGGCAAGGGCTGCCACATGCAACCCGCCTACCGTATTTACCCGCGCGACCCCCTGCCCGTCACGGAAGCGCTCGGCCGCTCGGTGCTGGCACTGCCCTTCACGCTCGATATCAACCGTAGTGATGTGCAGGAGATCATGGCGACGCTTAAACGCCTGTGCGCGCCGGAGCGCGGCGCAAAGCGATCCGCGTGACGCACCCCTATGCCAGCGAAGCCTATGCGCGGGCGTTTGGCCATGGCTATGAGCCAGTATTTCTGCCGCAGGCAAGTTGCTGGGTGCTGAAACGCCAGATCCCCGGCAGCAGCGCCGTGGATGCGATGGGGTGCTACCCACTCACCCCGATTGCAGCCGGCGCCAAGCTGGAAGATGATTTTGACTTGCTTAGAGCGCAGGGGGTTGTCTCGCTGGTGCTGGTGACGGATCCGTTCAGTGCGCCAGCGCAGGATGTACTGGCCGCGCAGTTTGATATCGCCGCGGCTTACAAGGAACATTATGTCAATGATTTCAGTCTGCCAGAGCTTTATGAAAGCAAGAACCACCGCTACAAAGTTCGCCGGGCGCTGCGTGATTGCGAGGTGCGCCGCATCCGCCTTGCGGAGTTTCTGCCCGAGTGGTGCGCGCTGTATGACGCGCTGATTGCCAAACACCAGATGCGCGGCATTCAGGCTTTTTCGCATGATTATTTCAAGGCGCTGTGCGAGCTTGAGCCGGTTGCTTTTGGCGCATTCTCCGGCGGCGAGCTTGTGTCGTGCCAGCTGTGGCTTGAGCATGGCGGCTATGGCTACAGCCATCTTGTGGTCTCAAGCGAACGCGGCTATGCGCTGCGCGCGGCTTATGCGCTGTATGATGCCAGCCTGCGCTATTTCAAGGAGCGCGGCACGCGCGCGGTGGATTTGGGCGGCGGCGCCGGTGCGACCGAAGCTTCGGGCGGACTTGCCATGCTCAAAAAAGGATTCAGCACCACCAGCACGATGTGTGTGCTGTGCGGCAAGATTCTGCTACCGGATGAGTATGAGACGCTGAGCTGCGGCAAGGATAAACCTTTTTTTCCCAAATATCGCGGCTAATTATTTCTTCAATCATCCATAAACCTCTCGTCATTCCCCGAATTTTTTTCTTAAAAAATTCTAGGGGAATCCAGCTTACTATGGCAAACTAACAAAATACTGACGTATTTTGACGCTGCCTTCGGCGCGGCCAGCTTGGCTTTCGGCCTAAGCTGGCATAGCCAATAAAAAGTTTATTGGCTATAGCATGATGGATCGCCCTAGAATCGCAAGAGCGATTCGGGCGATGACGGGCACTACTTCAGTGTGTTCATTTTGAGAAATTGCTCACTGGTCAGGCGAAAGCGCGGCGTTTCGGCTTCGATATAAACGCTGTGATCCGGCGCATCTTTGGTAATCAGCGCGCCCGCACCAATCACGCAGTGGCTGCCGATATTCACCTCATGGCCGATGGTTGCGCCGAGGCCTAAAAAACAATAATCACCAATACGGCAATTGCCACCGATGACGACGCCGGAAGTGACCCAGCCATGATTTGCTACCTGTGCATGGTGGCCGACGAGTGCACCTGTCCAGACAAAGCAGTTATCGCCGATGCGTGCATGGGGCTGTAGCGGCTCACCAGACATGACAAAACAATTCTCGCCCACCTGCTCGCGCGAGCAATGTCGATTCTGCGAGCTGATATAGGTGGCAAGACGGTAGCCTTTACGGCGCGCTTCATCATAGCGCGTAGCGCGCAGGCGATTAAGCTGCTGGTAGCCGATGGCGATGAAAATATCGTGGTCAGATGGCGAGAAGTGGCGCTCCACCTCATCAAAACCCACCACCGGCAGGCCGCCGAACTGGCCGTCCGCAGGCACAAAAGCGGGATCAACCGCATAGGCAGCGAGCTGATAATCGCTATCGGTGGAAAAATGGTGGCTGACCACCTGCCCTATTTTACCAATTCCAAACTGCACCAGTTTACGCATTGGCTGCTTCCTTTCTCATGGCGGCAAGCGCCTTGCGATCCACCTTGCCGTTCGCATTTTTCGGTAGCTCGGCCATGAGCAGCGTCTCATGCGGGATCATGTAAGAAGGCAGCATTGCGCGAAGTCGGCGCTGGATGGCGTCTGGTTCAAACCCACCCGGCGAAGTGACAAACGCGATAATCTGCCCACCATGGGCTGCGTGCTTATGGTAAATCACTGCGGCCTGCGCCACCTCGGCAAAGCTGCATAGCGCCGCCTCAATCTCCTCCAGCTCAATACGGTAGCCCATATGTTTGATCTGATTATCTTTGCGTCCGGCGAAATGATAGTTGCCGTTGTGCGCATCGCGGATCACAAGATCGCCGGTGCGGTAATATAGCTGGTGCACAGCCTGATGCAGCGGGTCTGGCACAAATGAGGCATGGGTGCGTTCAGGGTCGTTATAATAGCCCAGCGCAAGCTGGGGGCCGCCGAGATAAAGCTCGCCGACCTCACCATCCGCCACCGACTTTGTGCCATCGTCATTCATCACCAGCGCACTGAAATTTGGCGCCATCTTTCCGAGCGGTGCTAGCTGCGCCATGTCAGTGAAATCTTCCTTGCTGATGGCGTAGGCGGAGCAAATGCAAGTGCATTCCGTGGGACCGTAGACATTCCATAGCGTCGCCTGCCTGCTGAACATCTGGTAGAGTTTTTTCAGCTCTGCCTTGGCATAGCCTTCACCACCAAAAATAATGGCGCGCATGTTTGGCCAGTGTGCTGGCTCCAGCGCCCGCATGGTGGCAAGGTAGATGAGCAGCGAGGGCACCGAAAACCACACGCTGCACAGCGCCGCCTGCTGCACAAGCTGGCGCGGGTTTTGCAGCGCCTCGCGGGTCATCGGCACAAGGCAGGCGCCGTTAAACAGCGAGGCCGCAGTATCAAACACCGAATTATCAAAATACAGCGCATTAGCGCCGCTTAGGCAGTCCTGCGGGGTGATATCAAACGTATCGCGCGCCCAATCACAAAAATTAAGCAGGCTGGCATGGCTGATGGTTACGCCCTTAGGAAAGCCCGTAGAACCCGACGTGTACATCAGATAGGCCGGGCTGCTGCCGCACACCGCGCTGATGATCTTCGGGTTCAGCGGATCTGCCGGCGATGCCAGATCATCAAAGCTGAGGGTGATTGCCTCCGGCCAGCGGATGTCTTTGGCCTGCGAGACGAACACTGCCGGGCGGCATTGCTGCAATATTTTTTCTCGCCGCGCCTCAGGGCCTGCCGTATCCAGCACCACATAAGCCGCGCCGATTTTCAGGCAGGCCAGCATGGTGGCGTAGGTCACCGGATGCTTATCAGCAAAAATAGCAACCACCCGGTTTGTGCCAGCACCGGCGCGGATAAGATGGGTGGCGATTTGGTCGCTTCGCGCATCCAGCGCCTCGTAGCTCATGGCATGGCCATCTGCAAAGCGCAGCGCGATATGGTGCGGGCTGCGGCCAGCAACCTGCTTGAAGCGAAGCCCCATATTGTAGATATACGTTGTCATGTGGTGGGATTGTGAAATAAATAGCCTATGGAGACAATCACTAAATTAATCGCCCGCGTGCTGCGCCTGCCGGAAGGCAAGGTGGTGGATTCACTGCACATGCGCGAGACCGAAACATGGGACTCGCTGAAACATATGGAACTGATTGTGGCAATTGAGCAGGCCTGCCAGATTGAGCTGACCGGCGATGAGATCGCTGATATGGTTTCGGTAGGTGCCATTCGCGAAGCGCTCGCCAAACGGGGCATTGCATGGAGCTAGCGGGCAAGACGGCGCTGGTAACTGGCGGCGCGGGAGATCTCGGGCAGGCGCTGGTGCAGGCGCTGCTGGCCGCAGGCTGCGCCCATGTCATCGCGCTGGATATGGATGAATATAAACTCATGAAACTGGCCTCTGGCAAGGTTAGCACGTTCTGCTGTGATCTCAGCCATTTCGATACCGCCCAGCAAGCGCTGCGGCAGGTTTATGACAAACATCCGGCCATTGATATTCTGATAAACGGTGCGGGCATGCTGCATAGCGCGCCGCTGGTGAATCTGCTGGAGAAAGATGAAAGCACGCTCGCCGCCGCCGCGATGAACTGGCAGCGCTGCGTGGAGGTGAATCTTTCTTCGGTGTTCTATGTGACGCAGCTGGTGGCGCGGCGCATGGCGAGGGCACGCACCAAAGGGGTAGTGGTGAATATCAGCTCGGTGAGTGCCAGCGGCAATGCTGGCCAGAGCGCTTACTCCGCAAGCAAGGCAGGCGTCAATGCGCTCACCCGCGTCTGGGCAAAGGAACTGGCGCCACTGGGCATCCGCGTGGTGGCGGTGGCGCCGGGCTATATCGATACGGCCTCCACCCGCAGCGCAGTGAGCCCCGCGCAGCTTGAGGAGATTACCAGCCGCATCCCCCTTCGCGCCATGGGGCAACCCAAAAACGTAGTGGAAGCGGTGCTGTTTGCCATTCAGAATGATTATGTAAATGGCACCGTGCTTGAAGTCGATGGTGGGCTGAGCCTGTGATGATCACCCCGACTACGCTAAACCTAGGCACGCAGCACAAAAATACCCGTGCGGTAATTCGCGTGCCAGCCTGAGGTTTCGAGCTGTTTTTCAAAGCCAAATGGCGCAGGGTCATAGACCGGGTTATTGTAAATCAGCACACATTCACGGCAGGCAGCTTTCAGATGACCCAGCACAGCGCTAAATGTTTCCTCCCCAAACGGATCACATAAATAAACCAGCGCTTTTGGCGCATAGGCAGAAAACTCGCGGGCATTGGCTTCCACCACCTCGGCCTGAATGCCAGTTTTCTTGATATTGCTTCGGCAAATGGCCGCAAGCTGCGGGCTTAGCTCAATGCCGGTGATGGACTCTATCCCCAGCAGTTCAGCGGCAAGAATCAGGATTTTTCCTTTGCCGCAGCCAACATCATAAAAATGCCAGCCAGCAAGGTCGCGCTCACCAGCCGCCAGTTTCAACGCACGCACCACCTCGCTGGTGAACGAGGCCTGGTAGTGTTTCATGTCGCTATCTTTGGTGCTGTAGGCGGAAAGCGGCAGCCATGTTTCTGTGTCGGTGCCGCGCCGCCAGTCAAAGAAGGTGTTTTCTTTCAGGTGCGTCCATACACGCTTGAGGCCATGGGCACGGTAGAGATTTCTGTAGCTGCTCCAGCTGGTCATGGCTAGCGCATCAACATTGATCGGTGTTCCACGGCGCGGCGCAGGCGAAGATTCGCTCCAGCGCGGCCAGCGCCGCTTCATCTGCCGAAAGATGGCCACTCGCCAGCAGATCACGCGGGGAAAGAATGCCCGAGTAAAGCGCGCTCAGCCCCCTGACATGCATGGTTGCCACCGGTACGTTCGCAGGCTTTGCCTGCGTTACTTCCGGCGCTCCGTGATGTAGTTTGAGGTGATAGTGACCGGTATTTTCCTGAAGCAGGTGATCGGTCACTTCAACTACAACCTCGCCGCTTGCCTCGCCATAGCCGCGCGCAGCAAGCGCAGCAGGAATATCAAGCATGCGGGTCATCAGGTAAGTCTGTTCAGTCACCCACCAGCGCTGATAAGGCAAGCCATGGTTGGCAAGCAGCAGCGACAGCCTGTCCACCGGCGCGCCATACCACTCAATGAACTGCCAGTTTGCACGTTGCAGGCTAAGCATGTGAATCAGGCTGCGGGTTGCGGGCTCGGTCAACGTTATCCAGTCATCAATCAACATCGTGTCTGACTTGCTGTAGCTGCACGCGGCATAACCGCTGGGCGCGTCCGGCTTCCCAATCAGGAAAACATCTTGCGGCAGGCAGCGGTCAAACCCGCGTGCAAGGCCACGATTACGGGTAATTTTAGTCGCCCAGTGATAGGCACTGCGGTCAAACATACCGTTCTGGCGTGCAGCAAACGATTGGTACAGCGCTGCCACCGGCGCCCACGAGGGCAGCATGCCCTGGCTGAACACCCAATCTTCCGGCAGCGGATGATGCTGGATGGGTGGTAGGTCGTGCATTTTTTCCAGCACCCATGCATCCAGATAGGAACGGTAGCGCGTGCGCGTGGCGGAGACCTCATAGCCAACACTGCGATAATAACCCATATTGGACGCATACAGGCTGATCATCGGAATACCGCGCTGCTTTACCTCGCGGAATGTATGCTCCGCGAGCGCAACACCCACCCCCTGCCCCCTTGCGTCCAGCCCCACGGCCAGACCGCATAGCGTGGTGCATGGCACGCGCCTGCCATTCCAATATTGGCCGCAAGGCTCGATACTGACAGCGGCTACGGCCTCACCCTCTTTAAAGAGTAGACGGGTATTCTGCTCACCCGCCTGCGCGCGCAGCTCAACATTGCGCGCCGGTGTTGTTGCGAAGGCCTGTCGCATCAGGCGGTCATGCGCCCCGATATGTTCGGCGCTGCCTGCATCAAACTCTACCCAGCTAAAACCACTCATGCGGTACTCCTTGCGGTTTGGTTCATCGGTCTTTTATGCATTCATCATGCCATGGCCTGCATCGTGGCATAGCCAAAGCCACCGCTGCCAAAATCATTGCCGTTGTAAAACAGGTAGCGGCCGCAGGGTGTGTCGACGATGTTCGGGTAGGCGACCATCTCAGAATCCCAGCCTTCGTTGCTGACATCAATGCCAGCCTTGCTGTCGTCGCGCTGCCACTTTTGCCCATCGGTTGAGCTGGCATAGCCAATCCGGTAACTACCGCGGCCACCGCGGAAATCCGCCGAAGCGCGATAGCTGAACCACATATGATAGAGCCCCTCTTCCCACAGCACGCAAGGGCGCGTGGTGGCCTCCTGCCCGCTTGCACCGGGAATGCAGCAAATGCCCGGACGCTCCCACACCACACCATCACGCGAATGGGCGTAGTAGATGTAGTAAAGTGGCTCATATTTCTCGCCCGCCTTCACCCAGTCCACCCCCGAGCCATACCACATCTGCCAGTTATCACCCTGTTTCACGATGCTCGGCGACATGGTTGAAAAAGGCTCCAGATGCGTGGTCGAAAGTACCGGCCCGGCAAATGGTCTGGAAAATGTGACGCCGCCATCCCTGCTCACCGCCAGGCCAATGGCATTAAGATACGGCACGGTCTGGCCGCGCTGCCAGCCGGTGGTATAGAGCCACACCTCGTCGCCATGGCGTACCACTGCCGCAGGCATGATACCAAATTCGTCGAACGTGCCCGGCGCGCCAAGTGGTAAAATCGGCTCTTTATGCACATACAGCACACGCGAAGGATCATCCAGCGCGACATCAATGAACGTGACAAGGCTGGTGCGCTGCTCTGGCCGCACGGTGATGTAAATACGGATGCGATCCTCGCACACCAGCGCGGTGGGCACCTGCGCGTGGCTTTTCATCCATGGCGGCTCGCCGTGCGCTTTGGCACCGGGGCCATAAATGAAGGATTGCTTGACCCAGTTCATCGCTTCGTCTCTGGCTGCGCCCGGCTGTGCAATTGGTTGCCAGCGGGTCATTTCGTGATATGCTGCTGACCATAATTAATCACATGCGCCAGCGCGCCACAACGCTAAATTGCCGCCATGAAAATTGAACTTATCGCCCAGTATCGCTGCCCCGCCACACACGCGCCGCTGACACTCGTAAGCAATAAGCAAAACGGCGATGAGGTCATCTCCGGTGTGCTGAAAGCGGATGATGCGCACCACTACCCGATCCAGGATGGGGTGCCGGATTTCACCTACCCGAAGCAGCTGGCAGCGAGCGATGCCGAGGCAAAAGCCTACTACGATGTGAAGGCCGATGAATATGATGCTTACCTGCCCCTGACCTTCGAGACGTTCGGCGTGGATGAAATCGCCGAGCGGAATCGCATGATCGATGATCTGTGCCTGAAGCCGGATTCCGTGGTGCTGGAAACCGGCGCAGGCAGTGGCCGCGATTCGGAGCTGATTTTAAAGCGCCTCGGCGCCGGCGGTAAGCTGTTTGTGCAGGATATTTCGCCCAAGCTTTTTGAAAAAGCGCGTCAGCGCCTGTCGCAGCACTCACCTGCGCCAGCGTTTTTTCTTTCCAACGCCTGCTACCTGCCATTTCCCGATAAGATGTTTGATGCGGTGTATCATTTTGGCGGGCTGAATACGTTTTCGGATATTTCGCGCGCGTTCAAAGAAGCGGTGCGCGTGACCAAGCACGGCGGCAAGGTGGTGATGGGCGATGAAAGCATGCCGCCATGGCTGCGCGACAGCGAGTTTGGCAAAGTGCTGATGAACTCAAACCCACATTATGTTTATCCGCTGCCGCTGGCTCATCTGCCGGTGGAGGCGCGCGAGACCCGGCTGCGCTGGATTATTGGCGAGGTGTTTTATGTGATCGATTTTGTGGTCGGCGTTGGTACGCCGCCCGCCAACCTCGATTTTCCGATTCCCGGCCCGCGCGGCGGCACGCACCGCACCCGCTATTATGGCAGGCTGGAAGGGGTGAGCGAAGAGGCAAAGCGCGCCGCGCATGACGCCGCCACACGCAGCGGCAAAAGCATGCATGACTGGCTCTCAGAACTGGTGCTGCGCGAAGCTGAAAAGAAAATTTAGCACAACGCTGCATCAATAAAAAAAGCCGAGTTTACAACCTCTGTCTTTGATATTTAAATCATATTCACCAGCGGTAAGGCACTGTAGATAATCCCAATCCTGAGCCCCTTTAACTTCTCCTGAACGTGCTAAACCGTCGTCAACTTTCCTATCGATGCTTTGAGCCATCCAGCTATCCATATTACCGCATCCAAGATATGCGCCGCAGTCATTATCACCTGTCAAAAGGACATTTGATCGATTGTGCGGGAAATCAGTAACAGAAAAATCTCCGCTATTATCAAGGAGGATGTAACCGCCTCCGATTAAGGATGGCATAATGTTAATCGAAGGATTGCGGATTGGCGCTGAAGCGGTGCCCGTATAAGATCCCGGCATCAAGCCAGCAAGCGATAGTTGCTGCCATGCGCGCAGGTCTTCCCACATACCCAGCCTACCATTATGGTTCCCATTACAGGTATTGATTCCATCATCGATGCACTGGCTCCAAATGGATCTGGCATTGGGGATGTCGGCCGGCAATCCGTTATATTGTGATTTAAATATTAAAACCGCGGATTTAATTTTCTGCACCTCTGACGTAACTGCGCGCAGTTCTGAGGCACGAATTAAATCCCTTCCGAATAATATGCCCCCGACAAGCAGTGCGACTATCACCATAACAGTCGAGACTTCAATCAGTGTAAAACCTCTGGAATCACGCATAGAATCAGTTTTTCCCTTTTTTGCTGGGCAGATGCGCCACGCTGAAAAGCGTTAATGAATTTATAACCATATAGCCTAAATACGGGCTAACAGCTCTTTTATAACATGAGGTCGATGAGTAATATCACGTGTTGCAAATCTTAAAACTTTGAGCCCATGATTTTTAATAAAGGCATCACGACGTGCATCATGTTCTACTGCATCAGCAGTTAAATGTATGTCCCCATCAATTTCGATGTCGTAACCTTGTCCGGAGGCAACGTTGACAAGAAAGTCCAGTCGGTATTGCCCGATTTCATACTGAGGTATGTAGCTCAACTTGAGTTCATCAAGAATGTTAGCAAACGCACGTTCTGCGAAGTTCAATGGGTGTTTGTTACGTTTTTGCAACTTCTCTGCGTAATTGGCCAGCTTATACAGTGGCGTATCAGGAGATATTTTCTGACAAGCGTTCATGTCGCCGATGATGTATAGCACATAACGTTTAATTAGCTAATAATATAACAGTTTGGAGTGCGGCATTGATGTCTGCGTAGGTTGCGAGGATTTTGCGTGTGGCGTTTTTGATGGGGAACCAACGGTGCTCGATTTTGTTGTCGCGGGGTGAGTAACGCGGCA
>CANHDY010000035.1 GCA_947459535.1 Rickettsiales bacterium
CAATTCGTTCCTGCAGGTCGTTCAGGATACCCGCTTTCGCGGGTATGGCTAAAGCGACCCTAGCAATTCATTCCTGCGAAAGCAGGAACCCTGCAGGTCGTTCAGAATACCCGCTTTCGCGGGTATGGCTAAAGCGACCCCCCTAGGGTTCCCTTGGTCGAAGGAATGGCATCGCTCTTTCGTGGGTCAATCGCGCAGGCGGCGCGTAAAGAGCGGGCGAGCCCTTTGTAGCAGGATTCAACAATATGGTGATTGTTCACGCCGTAAAGATTTTCAACATGCAGCGTGATGCCGGAGGCAAAGGCAAAGGCCTGAAACCACTCGCGAAACAGCTCGGTATCCATCTCACCAAGCTTGGGTTTGGAAAATTCCACCTTCCACACAAAATAAGGCCGGCCGGAAATATCCAGCGCCACGCGCGATAGCGTCTCGTCCATCGGGCTATAGGCATGAGCGTAGCGCGTGATGCCGCGGCGCTCGCCCAGGGCTTTGGCCACCGCTTCGCCAATCGCGATGCCGGTATCTTCAGTGGTGTGGTGCTGGTCGATATGCAGATCGCCCTTCGCGCTCACCGTAAGGTCGATCAGGCTATGGCGCGACAGCTGCTCAAGCATGTGATCCAGAAACCCGATGCCGGTGGAAACGCTATATTCCCCAGTGCCATCAAGATTCACCGTGACAGAAATCTCGGTTTCCTTGGTTTTTCGTTCTACGGTTGCCGTGCGCATCGGTTGTCTTTCAAGTGATATTCCTCCCCCGCTTGCGGGGGAGGCTAGGTGGGGGTGATATGGCTCACTTAATCTCATTTCAAGTGAGGTCACCCCCCTCTAACTCCCCCCGCAAGCGGGGGGAGAACATTAGCTGGCTATTTTTTAACAGAAATCCTACCAAAAACAAGCCCATAATCCCTTATTTTCTAAGGGCAAACCCGCCGTCACCAAATCTTCACAAAACCCGCCTTGTTTAACACCGCTCATTTGTTAAAATGCGTTAGTTGTTTATTTTAGGGGGGGCAGCTTATGAGAAAGCCGTTTACAAGCGAACAGATCAAAAACTCACCGCAAAGCGGAGTATTTGATGATAACGAGATTCATAGTGATGTCATGAAAAACTTCGCCTTGAAGCTCATGGATTTACCTGATTTTGAAAAAACTACGGATGATGAATATGTCAAACGTAATGATGCAGCGGAAGATCTAATAGGATCATACGCCAGCTTTCTAATGCAAAATGACCCAAAAACAGCAAAGCCTGATCAGGGTAATTTTGAGGATGCAGTGAACGCTGCTGCGGCAAAAATGAAGAAAGTGTTAGGAGGACATCGGGGCGGCGAGCTTATCAGAGAGATTCAGCAATCTCTGGATACGAAATACGAAGAAGCGCTTGGCATTCAAAGCCTGAAGCGCGCCTGACCTACTTCAGCCCCACCGCCGCCCGTAGCAGCGCGTTGACACGGGACTGCCAGCCAGCGCCGCTTTTTCTGAGCGCCTGCAGAATATCTTTATCGATGCTCAGGCTCACCACCGCCTTGGTGCGGCCTTCGGGTCTGCCGCGACCGCGTTTTTTTCGCTCCGCTTCAAACTTGGCGAGCCACGCCGGATCAACATCGCGCAAGGGGCGAAATAATTTAAAATCTTCTTCTGTCAATTCGCGGACTTCACCGTCTCTAGTCGTTAAGGGTCTCTTTTTCATACATCCATATTTCCTTGCTGTTGGCTTTTCTTAAACTGATGATGCGCTTATTGTCATTTCGCTCCGTATACACACAACAATAAAGCACTTCATCAATCGGGATATAGGCCACATAACGCAGCTCGCCATAGTCTTTTCTGATATCAGGTCTGATCCAAGCCTTAAGCCAGCTCAAATCCCACACCAGATCAAAATCCACACCGTGCTTGGCGAGGTTTTTCTCGCGTTTGGCTTCATCCCATTCGAACATATTAAATATAGCTATAAATAATCATGGCGTCAAGGGCGCTAGCCATCTTCTACCTGCAGTAAAAGTGCGGTGCCAATCATAGCAACCACCAGCGCCGGTGTCCATGCCGCAAGTGCCACCGGAAGCGTACCGGCAGCGCCGAGTGCGTGAATGAGGTCGGTGAAGAAATGCATCAGAAAGCCGGTTAAAACCCCTGCCACCACCAGAATGCCAACCTTGCCGCGGCGCGGCAGGCGCAGCGAGAAAATGGCAGCAATCAGCACCGTGGCGGCCAGCAAAAACGGGCTGGCCAGCAGGCTCTGCCAGTGAAGCTGGTGTTTAAGGGCTGAAAAACCTGCATTTTCAAGCATCACCATAAAGGACGGCAGCGCCCAGAACGACATGGTTTCCGGCGAGGCGAAGCTGTCCTGAATGTAGCTAAGTGTGAGGGTGGTCGGAATTTCAAACCGGGCAATCGGCTGCGGCGGCCTGCCGGGAATGGAGCGAGTGACATCGATCAGCACCAATCTACCGGTCTCGAGCACGGCCTGCTTGGCATCGAGACGCTCCTTGAAGGTTTTGTCCTTACCAAAGCCGAAGATCACCACATTCGCAAACGACATATCGCTCTGGGAAATACGCAGGGCATGAATAATGTGTTCATCGCCATCCCCCTCAATCTGCCTGAGCCACAGCCCGGAAGCAGAGACAGCAAGCAAGCTGGGCTGGCCAGTCAAATAGCGGCCTTCCACCTGCTCAAAACGTAGCAGCAACGCAGAGGCCAGCGGGTTAAAGACCGCGGTCATGAAAGCGCCAAGCGCCAGCACCACCACCATTGCCGGATAAAGAAACTGCCAGACAGACACGCCCGCCGCGCGCACCACTACCAGCTCCTGCGTGCGCGTCAGGCGGGTGAGCGAGAGCATGCTACCGATAAGCACCGCATAAGGCAGCAGCTTTTCCGCCATGCTGGGCAGCTTCAGCGCCGACATCTGCAGAATCACAATAAACGGTACATTGTCGCGGCCTGAGGCGCGGCGCAGCAGCTCCACCACATCGACCAGCATGCTGATCGCAAGCAGACCAAACAGTGCCAGCATGATGCTCTGTAGAAAATGCTTGCCAATATAGGCGGAAAGCGTCCAGGGCAGTCTCATGCCGCCCTCCGATCTGGCCAGAGACGCCGGCCACTGAGGCTGGCCATCGCTGCCGCCAGTGGCAAGGCAAAGGCGAGATAATACACCACAATCATCGAGGCATGGTTAGCAATCACGCCGCGCAGCCCCACCTGCGCAAACAGCCACACCACCGCCACCGCCACGGCCACCGCCAGCGGCCGCCAATGGCCGCGACGGTTAAACTCGCTGGCAAGCATGACAGCCAGCGCTGCCAGCGCAACACCGAGGCTGAGCGCCGGCCATAAAATGCGCTGGTGGCCTTCGGCGCGGCGCTTCATCTGCTCCTGCGGCGAGGCTGTGTCATCGACGGCAAACAGCTCATGCACAAACATTTCCTGCGGGTCGCGGTAGCGCTGGCCGCTTTGCTGCGTGTACAGGCTGATATCAAGGGTGTAATTGTCAAAATTCAGAAATGAGAGCCTGCCATTTTCGACTTCCTGACGGTTGCCTTTCAGCATGATAAAGCGCGGCCCCTGCGGGGTTTGCACCAGCTTGCCTTCTTGCGCCATCATGGTGATGTTTTTGTCCGGCGTGCGGTTATCATGCACCAGAATGCCGTAGAGAATGTTATTATCATCACGCTCGCGGATAAACACGGTTAGACCCGCCACCGGGCTGGAAAACACCCCCTCCTGCAGCAGGATCGAGGCGTAATTATTGCGAAGGAAAAACTGCATTTCCTTGAATTCACGGTAAGTGACTGGCTGCAGGTAAAACGCAATCACGTAACCCAGCAAGGTTGTTATCCCCGCCACCATCAGCACCGGCTTTGCCAGCGCCCACTTGGAAAGGCCAGCCGCCTGCAGCACCACCAGCTCACTGTCGATTTTCAGTTTGTTATACACAAACAACACCGAGCAGAGCATGGCCGGCGGCAGAATCATCAGCAGCAGCGACGGCACAAGCAGCAGCGTCAGGGTAATAAAAATAAGAATCGACACACCCTGACTGACAATCACATCAATAAAGCGCAGCGCTTGCGTCAGCCAGACGATGCTGGTAAGGCTGATGGTAATCAGCAACATAGAGTGCGCCAGCATGCGCATGATATAGATGTTGTAACGTTCCATTCTTCATCCTTAGCCTTATTGAATCTTAAAGGAAAGCCCCCTATGCAGATCAGATTCACCGAACGCTCCAGCGCCCTCGTCGATAAGGTGATGATTTACCTCATCGCCGATGACCTTAAACTTTCCAGCGAAACAAAGGCGATTGACCAGAAAGCAAGCGGTCTGATCAGTAAAGCAATCAAAACCAGCCAGTTTAAAGGCAAGCGCGGCACGCACCTTGCCATCGCGCTGGCGGGCGGCGCACGCGCGGATTATGCCCTGCTCTGCGGTATCGGCAGCCTCAAGGATTTGAGCGAACATGCGTGGGAAAAAATCGGTGGCAGCTGCGTGCCGAAGCTCAATGGCCTGCGCGCAGCCTCAGCCACACTGGTTATCGAAGCTGCTAAGTTTGGTGCACTTTCTGCTGCTGACATCGCCGCGCGCATCGCCCATGGCGCGCATCTTCGCAGCTTCACCTTCGATAAATACTTCACCAAAAAAACTGCCGATGACAAGCCGACCTTAAAAAGCTTCGCAGTAGCGCTGACGGGCAGCAAAGCCGCTGCCAAGCCCTACAGCGAGCTGGAAAAGCTGGCCGAAGGGGTGTTTTTCACCCGCGAAGTGGTCTCCGAACCTGCCAACATCATCCACCCGGAATCGCTTGCTGAGCGCTGTTTGGAGCTGAAAAAACTCGGTGTTGAGGTCGAAGTTTTCGGCGAGCCGGAAATGCACAAGATGGGCTTTGGTGCGCTGCTTGGCGTTGGCCAGGGTTCAGTGCGCGAATCGCAGATGGTCATCATGCGCTATCACGGCGCGGGCAAAGGCAAAGCCGCCCCACTCGCCTTCATTGGCAAAGGCGTGACGTTTGACACCGGCGGTATTTCGATCAAACCGGCAGGCGGCATGGAAGAAATGAAATGGGACATGGGCGGCGCCGGAACCGTCATCGGGCTGATGAAGGCACTAGCTGGCCGCAAGGCCAAGGTGAATGTGGTCGGCGCGGTGGGGCTGGTGGAAAACATGCCTGACGGCAACGCCCAGCGCCCGGGCGATGTGGTAACCAGCTATTCCGGCCAGACAATCGAAGTCCTCAACACCGATGCAGAAGGCCGCCTCGTGCTCGCGGATATACTGTGGTATGTGCAGAAACATTTAAAGCCCAGCGCCATGATCGATCTTGCGACCTTAACCGGCGCGATCATTGTCGCGCTTGGTACGTCGCGCGCAGGCCTCTTTTCCAACAACGACAAGCTTGCTGAGCAACTCTTTAAAGCAGGTGAAAAAACCGGTGAGGAAGTCTGGCGTCTGCCGCTTGGCAAAGTCTATGATGAGCAGATTAATTCTGATATCGCCGACATGCAGAATATCGGCCGCGACCGCGAGGCCGGCTCCATCACCGCCGCGCAGTTTCTGCAGCGTTTTGTGAATGATGTGCCGTGGGCGCATCTGGATATCGCCGGCACCGCCTGGAGCAAAAAAGCCAGCGAGATCTATGACAAAGGCGCCACCGCCTACGGCGTGCGCCTCTTGAATGAGTGGGTGAAAGAGAATTATGAGTGTTAATCCTGCGAATGGCGAAGCCATTGCGCAGGATCTCATGGGATCCTGTGCTGCCGCTTCGCGGCCCACAGGATTGGTAAGCTTCTACCACCTCACCACCACCACGCTCGATCAGGCGCTGCCCAAGCTGCTCGAAAAAGCCTATGGCAGCGGGCTGCGCGCGCATGTGTGGTGTGAGTCTGAAGCGCGAATGGAGCAGCTGAGTGCGCTGCTGTGGACATATGACCCGGCAAGTTTTCTGCCTCATGGTAGTGAAAAAGAGCTGCATCCGGAGCAGCAACCCATCCTCATTGCGACTTCTTTACCCCCCCGCCTGCGGGGGGGCGGGGGGGGTGACACGCCTAACCACGGAAAAATCGGTGAAGGCACATTCACCAGCCGCATGTCTGAGGCACTCGAGCATGCCAAAGAACTGCGCGCAAATCTCACCGAGCCAGAAAAAAAACTCTGGTATTTGCTGCAAAAGAACAATCTCGGTTTTTCGTTTCGCAAACAACATCCGATAGGATCTTACATTGCGGATTTTGCGTGTATCGAAAAACAGCTGATCATTGAGCTTGATGGCGGACAACACGCATCCGAAATCGCTAAAGACGAAGCGCGCACCCGCTTTCTTAAAGAGGCTGGATTCAACGTTATACGCTTTTGGAATCATGACGTTACAGAGAATATCGAAGGAGTCGTGGAAGCTATTTTGCTGGCGCTCGTGGGTCACCCCCCTCTAACTCCCCCCGCAAGCGGGGGGAGAACCTCTGATTTACCACCCCGCCCCCGGAGTGGTGGAACGGGTGATTTTGATTGCCTCTTCATCACCCACGGGCAGACGGTTGTAAATCCCACCTCTTTCGATCGCGTGTTCGATCTGTTTGATGGCAAAGATAGCGCCGCTACCGACGCCGCGCGCGCGCGCTGGAAGCATTACAAAGACCAAGGCCTCACCCTTTCCTATTTCAAACAGACACCCGCCGGCGGCTGGGAGAAGGCAGCATAATGGAGCGGCAGCTTTACCAGCAGATGGCGGCGAGTGAAGATGCTCATTGGTGGTTTGCGGCACGTCGAAGCATGGTTCGTGCGCTGCTATGCAAAACACCGAGAGTTGACCATGCCGAGCTTTTAGATGCAGGATGCGGCACCGGCGGCAACCTCGCCATGCTCTCAGAATTTGGCAAAGTTTACGGCTTTGAATATGATGATGAGGCGCGTGGGCATGCAAAAGCGCGCGGTATTGGCACTATTGAAGCAGGTAGCCTGCCAAACGGCGTTCCATTTGATGGCATCACATTTGATGGCATTTTACTGACCGATGTGCTCGAGCATATCGATGATGATAATACTACGCTTGCCTCCCTGTCTAAGCGCCTTAAACCTGGCGGGTGGCTGATCATCACTGTGCCCGCTTTTTCTTTTTTATGGACACACCACGATGTACAAAACCACCATAAGCGGCGCTACCGCAAGGCCGAGCTGGAAAGTAAATTAGCGCAGGCCGGCTTTCACCTTACCTATTCAAGCTACTGCTTCCTGACTATTTTTCCGCTCGCACTGCTTGCGGCGTGGTCTGAAAAGCTTGGCATCGCTGGCCTCAGGGAAACCGGCCTGAAACAGCCCCACCCGCTGATCAACAGAATGCTGCGCCTTGTTGCCTCGCAGGATGTGCTGTTTATTCGCTTAGGAATCACTCTCCCAATCGGTGTTTCCTGCATTGCACTGGCGAGAAAATCCTGACATGTCCGCTCACCTGAATCGCCGTACCTTTGCTATCATCTCCCACCCCGATGCGGGGAAGACAACGCTCACTGAAAAGCTACTGCTGTTTGGCGGGGCGATTCATCTGGCCGGTGCGGTCAAAGCCAAAAAAGGTGGCAAATCCGCAACCTCCGACTGGATGGCGATTGAGCAGCAGCGCGGTATTTCGGTCACCGCGTCGGTGATGACGTTTGAATATAACGGTCACACCATCAACCTGCTGGACACGCCCGGCCATAAAGATTTTTCGGAAGACACCTACCGCACGCTCACCGCCGTGGACTCCGCCGTGATGGTGCTGGACGGCGCGAAGGGCATCGAGGAGCAGACCTATAAACTCTTCGAAGTCTGCCGCCTGCGTGATACGCCGATTACCACCTTCATCAACAAAATGGACCGCGAAACACGCGAGCCGTTTGAGCTGCTTGATGAAATTGAAAGCCGATTGCAGCTTTCCGTCTGCCCGATCACCTGGCCGATCGGCATGGGCGAGCGCTTCCGCGGTTGTTTTAATCTGATGACCGATACTCTCTATTTGTTTGATGCCGGCGCAAACCCCTTCTCCCCCCGCCTGCGGGGGGAGCCAGAGGGGGGTGATCACCCCCCCTTCCCCCCCGCAGGCGGGGGGGTAATAAAATATACCAGCGCAGATGACCCGGCACTGGACGATGTTATTCCGGAAGCGGAACTGAAAAAATTCCGCGAAGAAGTAGCGATGGTCAAGGCGATTTACCCACCCTTTAACCGCGAGCATTTCCTAGAAGGGCATGTCACGCCTGTGTTTTTTGGTAGCGCGGTGAATAACTTCGGAGTTCGCGAACTGCTTAGTGCCATCTGCGACTATGCCCCCTCGCCCCGCCTGCAGAAAACCGAGACGCGCGAGGTGACGCCTGAGGAGCCGAAATTCACCGGCTTTGTGTTTAAAATTCAGGCGAATATGGATAAGAACCACCGCGACCGCATCGCCTTTGTGCGGGTCTGCTCCGGAAAATATACACGCGGCATGAAAGTGCTGCATGTAAGAAGCGGCAAGACGCTGGCGCTCAATAACCCTGTCTTGTTTCTGGCGCGTGAGCGCGAGCTGGCCGAAGAAGCCTGGCCGGGCGATATTCTCGGTATTCCCGGCCATGGCCACCTGCATATCGGTGATGCGCTGACCGAGGGCGAAAAGCTCTATTTCACCGGCATTCCCAGCTTTGCGCCGGAGCTTTTCCAGCGCGTGCGTCTGGAAGATCCACTGAAATCCAAACAGCTTAAAGAAGCACTCACCCAGCTTTCTGAGGAAGGTGCCTCACAGATTTTCAAACCGCTGGATGGCAGCCCGTGGATTTTAGGCGTGGTGGGCGCGCTGCAGTTTGATGTGATTGCCTCGCGCCTAGCCGCCGAATATGGCGTGAAGGGCAGTTTTGAAGCCGTCTCCTACACCGCCGCGCGCTGGCTGAAGGCAAAAGACCAAAAAGCGCTCGATGATTTTTGCAGCAAGAACAAATATAATACTGCCGAAGATGCCTCCGGCCAGCTCGCCTATCTCGCGCCCAACGCATGGCATTTAGAGCGCATTCAGAAAGACTTTCCGGATATTGAATTCATGAGGACGAGAGAGAATCGTTAGCCGTCATCCCGGCGAAGGCCGGGATCCATTTCGACCCTTCCGGGACAGCGATTCTGCGTTCAACCTAAAACCATCACACAACGACAGGATCCCCGCTTTCGCGGGGATGTAAGACATGCTCCTCGATCTCATCCCCGCTATTTCCAAACTGCTCGACAAGCTGATCCCCGACCCTGAGGCGCGGGAAAAAGCGAAGATTGAGCTGCTGAAAGCCGAGCGTTCGAGCGATCTGGAGGCGCTGCGCCTGGCGCTTTCCGCCGATCAGGCGCAAACGGAAATCAACCAGCAGGAGGCCGCGCACAGCGACCGGTTTGTGGCGGGCTGGCGGCCATTCATTGGCTGGGTGTGCGGGGTGTCCTTTGCCTATCACTTCGTGCTGCAGCCGCTGCTGGCCTTTGCCATCATGAATAGTGGCGGCGAGGTGAAGCTACCCGCTTTTGATATGGATGCGCTTTCCACCGTGCTGATGGGCATGCTTGGGCTTGGCGGCCTCAGAACGATTGAAAAGATTCGTAAAGCTGGTAGATGAGTAACCCTCACCCACGCGCTTTGCGCGTTTCCCTCTCCCTGAAAGGGAGAGGGTCAGGGTGGGGGTCGCTTTGCGACCCAATCGATGTGCGGGTGTAGTTCAATGGTAGAACGGCAGCTTCCCAAGCTGCATACGAGGGTTCGATTCCCTTCACCCGCTCCACCCTACGCCTCCGGCTTCGGGTGGCTTACGCCTTCGTAAGCCTCACGAATGCCGGTACTTGGCGTAGGAGTGTCCGCCGTAGCTGTTCACTGAAAGTGAATAGCGAAGGCTGGACTGGCGCCTCCGACTTCCACCTTCGCCAAGGCTTCGGTGGACACAGTCGGGTGGCTTACGCCTTCGTAAGCCTCACGAATGCCGGTACTTGGCGTAGGAGTGTCCGCCGTAGCCCTGCGAAGCTTGAGCAAAGCGAGAGCGATGGAGGGCTGGCAAACCGCGCATCACTTTAATAGAAAATTAATTCGCTTTCCTGTATAGCTTGGCTATAAAATTTAATCGCATCCATGGAGGTATTATGCGTTTTCGCACTGCCCTGCTCACCAGCCTTGCCGCCCTCAGCCTGTCCGCCCCCGCCTCGGCATCGGATTATCTGACCGGCTATGTCGGCTGGTTTGATGTGATTGACGAAGAAAATGAAGCCACGCAGTTTGGCCTGGAATACCGCTTAAGCCCGATCGGCTATGGCCTGCGCCCGACCATTGGTATTGACGTAACTACAGACGGCGCAGTCTATGCGTTTGGCGGGATTAACTGGGAAGTGCCGCTGATTGATAACCAGCTGTTTCTGATTCCAAACTTCATGGCCGGCGGCTATTCGCAGGGCGATGGCAAAGATCTTGGCCATGGGCTTGAGTTCCGCTCCGGTATCGAGCTTTCCTACCAGATGGAAAATAGTCACCGCGTGGGCGTGGCATTTAACCATATCTCCAATGCCAGCCTTGGTGACAAAAACCCCGGCGCGGAGACGGTGCTGATTAATTATTCCGTGCCGGTGGGCACGTTGTTCTAGGTTTTACCGACGCGTTTCGTCATTCCCGCGAAAGCGGGAATCCATTCAAAGCCGCTCCCTGGCGGCAATAAAGTATTTTTTCTCCTCGCTACCACGAGTAAGTATCTGGATCCCCGCTTTCGCGGGGATGACGATGACGTAACAAAATAGGGCGCGCCCTCGCAGTGTTTGGCGTTCGTTGTTTGCATGGCTGCATTCAACTAGCGGCTACAGGCGGGGTTGGTACCGCGAGCAGCGCTGCTGACCAGGATGATCTGCCACACCCAAACCAGACTTTGCTTCGGCCGAAGCAAGGGTGATGATGGTAGGCAAATAGATGTTCGGGAAGAGGGAAATAATGAGAATCTTATGGTCATAGCTGATGAACTCAATAGCGGCACGCTTACTGCCCCCTCTCCCCAGCGGGGAGGGGGTCGGGGTGAGGGGGAAAAACACACGCAACGAAAGCATAAAACCCCCCCATCCTAACCTTCTCCCCGAAGGGGAGAAGGGACTA
Organism: Rickettsiales bacterium; assembly: GCA_947459535.1. Classification (GTDB taxonomy): domain Bacteria; phylum Pseudomonadota; class Alphaproteobacteria; order Rickettsiales; family SXRF01; genus JAJTHB01. The sequence continues at coordinate 11,101 of CANHDY010000035.1, forward strand.
TTGTTGCGCAACTATTGAATTAATCAGCGATACCCCTCCCTGAAGGGGGATGGAAGAAGTACCGATATCCAATTCTCTGCAACAAATCAGGATCCCCGCCTTCGCGGGGATAAGAAAAAAGGCCGCCCGAAGGCGGCCTTTGAGTTCGAAATAGATCCCGTATCGCGCAGCTATGCTGCTTGTACGGGATAAGGGGAACCTAGGCGGCAAGCCGCCAAGGTTTACCCTTAGTTAAAGCGCATACGCAGGATACAGTTCGGGTTGTTACCAGAGGTCGTACCGCGAGCATAGGTATTGTTAGTATTCGTGGCTGCAGTGCCGGTAATACAGGTACCTGACGCCGGAGTCGTTGCAAACGCTGCGTTGTTTGCAGAGGTCAATGCAGCATAGATAGCACCAGAAGTTGCAGTGCCCCTTGCTTGGACTGTACCCGTGTTCGGAGCGCCGTCATCAATTTTGGTATCGATGTTGAATGCCTCGATCGGGGTGATCGCACCGGCGAAAGTAAGAGTACCTGCGGTCGCAATCGGAGTGGAACCGAAACCGCTGAGCAGATAGTAGTTGATACCATCAACTGCACCAGCGTTCCAGTAGTTACCGCGGCCAAGCCTTGCGGGCGGCAGGTAGGTGCCAATCGTTGCACCCGTGGTATCAGCTGCGACTGCACCGCCAGTGGTGAGTGCGGCACCATAGTTACCATCAATCAGGTTAGCTGCGGTCATCTGCTGCCAGAAAGCCAGAGGCTCGCCGATCGCAAGGGTTGCAGAACCGCCCGTGTCAGTCACGAGGCCGCTATTATCACCCAGACCGGTTGTACCAGCCATACAGCCCGCGGTTGGGCACAGACCAAACGCTGAAGCGCTGGCCGCTGCAAGGTCACCCGGAATGGCGTTATATTTGGTGCGGAAGGTGTTGACGGTTGAGTTATATTTTTCATATTGGCCAATGGTGGCGCGAACTTCGGCCGCTTTAATCAGATCCTGACCGATAAGTACGCCGCCTACGATGAGGCCGATAATCACGAGTACAATCGAAAGTTCGATCAGGGTAAAACCTGACTTTGCTTTCTTTCTCGCTTTTTGAATGGTCATAAATATTTCTCCTGAGGTGGTTAACTGTTGGAATTCAACTTTCGAGAGACTTCAAAAGTCAAAATCTAGGTTAGGGTTTAATCAAGGCGCAGAATCATCGCGTTCATAGGAAGCGACATGAGCTGACACACAACTACTGAAAGACGTTAGCAGTCAAAGATTACCAAAAGGTTACCCGAGGGGATTTCTTTCGTCCGAGCAAACAAAAAAAACAAATTACAGATCATTGGCTTAGGCTCTAAAATGCCTAAAGATCACTGGCTATTAGCATTATTTAATTTGTTGTTGTTTTTCAGCAACAAATGGGGCTGTTTTAAACGGCTTCTTTCGACTCTGGCTTGATTTTCGCGACCACTGCATCAAGCATCGTTTGCGAGCAAAGCCCCAGCAGAACAGGGTCACGCGGCTTGATGTTATTAGAATTCCAATGCGTTTTGCCACGCACCGCGGCAATGGTGTTTTTAGTGGTTCCTACCAGCTTACCAATCTGGGCATCGCTCATGGTGGGGAAGTTTTTAACCAGCCATGCAATCGCATCCGGTTTGTCCTGACGGCGAGCCACCGGCGTATAGCGGCCACCCTTGGATTTCTTATTGATATATTGCTTAGCCGTGCCGGCAATGGCAAGGCGCGCGTCGCTATCGGCTTCGCAGCGCTTGATTTCTTCCATGGTGAGCTGGCCGTTAGCCGTGGGATCCAGCCCGCGAATACCGCCGGACACATCGCCATCAGCAATGCCCTGCACTTCCAGCGGATGCATCCCGCAGAACTCAGCGATCTGTTCAAAGGTGAGCGCGGTGTTTTCAACCAGCCATACGGCGGTTGCTTTCGGCATGAGTGGCAGGGTCATCGCTTCTTCTCCTTGTCATTCCTGCGAAGGCAGGAATCCTGAATCTTGAGTCTGTGGGGGATATCGTGGGTGGTTTTTAGTGGTTTTATTGGCTGAATCAAGTATTTTCCGCGCATGGAACCCCTCATTCTTGCAAGCCAGCCAGCTGAAGCCGTGCTTTTACTGACGCTCAGCCGCCCTGAAGCAGCGAACGCGCTGACCAGCGAGCTGACCAAGCAGCTGATAGATAAGCTTAAAAACACCCCCTCCGCGATGCGCTGCGTGGTGCTGGCGGGAAGCGGCAAGCATTTCTGCGCCGGCGCCGACCTGAAAGAACGCCGCGCGATGGATGAAGCCGCATGGAAAGCGCAGCATGCGCTGTTTCGCGGGGCGCGCGATGCGCTGCTGGAAGCGCCGGTGCCGGTGATCGCCGCGGTGCATGGCGCGGCGATGGGCGGCGGGATGGAGCTGGCGCTCGCCTGCGATTTCATTTATGCGGCAGATGATGCGCGTTTTGCGCTGACTGAAGCCACGCTCGGCATCATGCCCGGCATGGGCGGAACACAAACCTTAGCCCGCGCCGTGGGCAGCCGCCGCGCGCGTGAATTATTGCTGAGTGGCCAGCCATTTAGCGCGATACAGGCCTATGAATGGGGCATGGTCAACCGGCTATGCGCAGCCGAAACATTGCACAAGGAAGCGATAGAAACGGCAATGATCATCGCCGCCAATGCCCCGCTTTCCATCAAAGCCATCCGCAGCGCGCTGCGCGAAGGGCTGGAAATGCCGATGGATCAGGCGCTTGAAGCCGAACTTCGTCATTATAACCGCCTGCTTTCCACTGCGGATCGCTATGAGGGCATGGCCGCCTGGAACGAAAAACGAAAGCCTGTTTTTAAAGGCGAATAATAGATCGTGGTTGTCGTGATTCGTGATAGTCGTGGTTATCGTAACTTGGTTGTTGTATAATCATTCTTCACGACAACCACGTCAGTCACGACAACCACGTTTCCATGCCCAAAACGCCCCAAACCCATCCCATTTCACTGGCGCTTCAGGGCGGCGGTGCGCACGCGGCGTTCAGCTGGGGCGTGATCGACCAGCTACTGCAGGACGAAGCCACCGAGATTGAAGCCATCAGCGCCACCAGCGGCGGCGCGATGCTCGCGGTGGTGATGGCGCAGGGCATGATGGAAGGCGGGCGCGAGGGCGCGCGCGATGCGCTGCTCAAATTCTGGCGCAAGGCCAATATCGCCGCCGGTCTGCTGCCAATACGCACGACAATTGCCGACAAATTTCTGGGGAGTGTCGGGCTTGATCTTTCGCCCTCCACGGTGGCGCTGGACATGCTGACTAAAATGTTCTCGCCCTACCAGTTCAACCTGTTTGATATCAACCCGATGAAAAGCATCATCGAGGAGATGGTTGATTTTAAGGTGCTGAATAAAAAAAGTCCGCTCGCGCTTTACATCAACACCACCCACGCGCGCACCGGCAAAAGCCGCATTTTCGACCACAGCGAAATCTCGCTGGATGCAGTGATGGCCTCCTCATGCCTTCCTTATATTTTCCGCACCGTGGAAATTGACGGCGAGCCGTATTGGGATGGCAGCTTTTCCGCCTGCCCTGCCCTCGCCCCGCTGGTGGGCAGCGGACGCGATATTGTGCTGGTGGAGGTACATCCACATTATGTGGAGGAGATTCCTACCGCTGCGGCGGATATTCTCGATCGTATGACCGAGATCAGCTTCACCGCCGCCCAGCTTTCAGAAATGCGCGCGATTGAGCAATATAATAACATGATTGAAAGCGGCGTGCTGAAGCAGAAACCAATCGCCATCCACCGCATCGAAGCGCAGGACATTCTGCTTGGGCTTGGCCGCTCGAGCAAACTGAACCTGGAATGGAGCTTCCTGATGTACCTCCATGATACTGGCATTCAGGCGACAACTGACTGGCTTGAAAAAAGACGATGAATAACCCGTGGAATGATTCAGATGATCCTCTGGATCGCCCCGTGCTTACCCCAGAACTTGCGGCGCAGATTGAAAAGCAGGCTTCACAGCCTTTGACTGCAGAGGATCAGCAGATAGTTGCTGCAAAACTTGCTGGTGTCGCCAGGGAACAGGAAGACAAGAAAAACACCCCTCGCCTGAGCCTTGCCGAAAATAAGGCGCGGATCTTTATCGCCGCCCATGCGAATGAAACAGACGGAGATTTAATTCGTGAATTCAAACAGTGGCTGGACGGCTTTGCTTCAGCCACCCTTGCCGATGCAGAGGTAAGAAAAGAGATGGTGCGGGGCTTTGCTGAGATTATCACGGCGCTTGATCAGGACAACCACACACCAACACAAGCCCAAGGCGAGGTGCGGGCGAGCGACCGCGCGGTGCTTGGGCTGCGCAACCGCATCATGGCGCTGCCAGATGTCGCAGCGTCAAATTTTCCAAAAGAAACCGCCAACGGGCTGACGGCACAAATCATCCGCACTGCCATTGTTGCTGCTGGCAGGCTGGGCATTACCAGACCCAGCATCACCAAAGATTTGTTTATGCGGGAAACACAAGGCGCCGGGCGCTACTGACCTGTCAGAATCTCGCGCATCGTGCCCATATCTTTCACCTTATCCAGCTCGCCGGGCTTGGGCACCAGCCGCAGCTGTAGCTTGCAGGTGGCCTCAGCCAGCTGCGCATCTTGTTCACCAAATACGGCGCGGCCGGCGCATTCGCCTTTCACCGTATAGCGCATGTTCAGCGCCACACCGCTGGCATGGGAAATGCCGTCCGCCCAGCCATCATTCTCAAAGCTTATGCTCGCGGTGCCACCTTCTGCCAACTCAAAGCTGGTGATGCGCCCTTCATACATGTAGTCTGTCAGCGGATAGAGCACATTGCCCATAAAGGGGATGAACGTGTCTTTGGTGAAATCCTGGATAAGCGGTGGGTTTTCGCGGCCGAGCACAGTCTGGATGGTGATGAAAGAAATCTCGAGGCGAATCTTAGCATCTGGCGCAAGGAATATGCCCAGCGCTGCGCCAATTTTCGCGCGGTCTTTGCTCGCCACCGCCTCGCCAAACGCAGCCAGCGAGCGCTCGGCGGCGCGTTTTTTGACCACCGGTGGATACGCCATAAAATAATATGCCGCGCCGCCGGCAAACAATACAGCGACGATAAGGAATAATTTTTTCATGCCTCGCTCTCTTCAAAGCGCATGGTCTGCCTGTTTTTGCGAAAATGGCCGGGCGCAAAAAGACGCTGGTGCATCACCACATGCACCCCCGGCTTCAGCTGATCAATAGTTTCGACAGCGAAACGAAGATTATCATAAGCATCACTGGCGCGGCCATTGGCCAGCGGCATCATCGAACCGGTGAGAATCACGGTTTTACCTGTGCCCTGCATTTGTTTCGCAAGCTCAGCCGCTGTTTGCGCCATGCGATCTGTGCCATGAGTGACGACGATGTGCTGCGCGCGGCGCTGCTTGATGAAGACCGAGAGTGCATAAATCTCCACCTCGGTGAAATCCTTGCTATCTTTCATCATCCACTGGAAAAAGCGGCAGTCCGGCGCATAGCCAAGCTCCTCCACCGCCATCGGCACCAGGCTATCCTTCAGTACAATCGCATTTTTGGGCGGATGCTGAGGGTCAGGATAGGCCTCGGCATCAATCGTGCCGCCGGTCATGATGAAGAGGATGTCTTTCATGGTTCTTCCTATATTCCCTCTCCCTCTTAGGGAGAGGGTTAGGGTGAGGGTTACCTTTCCATAAAATAACCGCCACCTTGATCTTCCCTCCAAAAGGGGAAGGAAATTATTCCGCCTTAAACGCCTGAAGTCCGGTGATCGCGCGCCCTAAAATCAGCGCGTGGATATCGTGCGTGCCCTCATAAGTGTTCACGCTTTCCAGATTCATCACATGGCGGATGACATGATATTCATCAGCAATGCCGTTGCCGCCGTGCATATCACGCGCCACGCGCGCCATTTCGAGTGCTTTACCCGCGGAGTTGCGCTTGATGATCGAGATCATGTCGGGGTGCCACCTGTCCTCGTCAATCAGCCGCCCGACGCGCAGGCAGGCCTGCAGGCCGAGCGCGATCTCCACCAGCATATCGGCCAGTTTTTTCTGAATCAGCTGGTTGGCGGCGAGCGGTTTTCCGAATTGCTTGCGATCCATCACATAGTTGCGCGCTGCCTCGTAGCAGAACTCCGCCGCGCCCAGCGCCCCCCAGCCAATGCCATAGCGCGCTTTATTGAGGCAGGAAAATGGGCCTTTCAGACCCTTCACGTCGGGCAGGATATTATCTAGCGGCACGAACACATCCTGCATCGAGATCATGCCGGTGATCGAGGCGCGAAGCGACATCTTGCCTTCGATTTTCGGCGCAGTAAGACCTTTCATGCCTTTTTCTAAAATGAAGCCGCGAATCTCCCCGTCCAGCTTTGCCCAGATGATGAAAATATCGGCAATCGGCGAATTGGTGATCCAGTTTTTCGCGCCGTTTAAGATGAAGCCGCCATCGACCTTTTTCGCGTTCGTCACCATGCTGGAAGGGTCGGAGCCGTGGTCGGGCTCGGTGAGGCCAAAGCAGCCGATTAATTCGCCGGTCGCCAGCTTGGGGAGATATTTATCTTTCTGCGCGTCGGTGCCGAAGGTGTAAATCGGGTGCATGACCAGCGAGGACTGCACCGAAAGCGCCGAGCGATAGCCGGAATCCACCCACTCCACCTCGCGGCAGATCAGCCCCATCGCCACATGGCTCACGCCCGCACAGCCATAGCCTTTAATCGTGGAGCCAAACAGCCCGAGCGCACCCATCTCGCGCATGATGGCGGGGTCGAAATGCTCGTGGCGGCTGGCTTCCAGCACACGCGGCATCAGCTTATCACGCGCATAGCCACGCGCCGTATCACGCACCATGCGCTCTTCATCCGTGAGCTGGGATTCAAGGTCGAAAGGGTCGAAGGGATTGAGGTTTTTCAACATGTCATCTGTTTTACGTCATCCTGAGGATTTTGTCAGCAGACAAAATCCGTGAGGATCCA
>CANHDY010000036.1 GCA_947459535.1 Rickettsiales bacterium
ATTTTTGAAAAAATGTCTTCAACCGATGGCGCGATTCGCAAAAAAGCGGCGCTTTCGATCGGCGAAGTATTCAAAGAAAAAGCACCGCTCTTTGCGCTGATTACCAACACACTCGCCAAAGACAAAGAGATTGAAGATAGCTGGCGCGGCTTTGCACAGCCCATTTCCTCGCGCAACGTCAGCAATTACATCGAAGATGATGTGGTGGATGCGCTGATTGGAACGGTTAAAACAAACTACCCCGATTTATCGCACCGCTACTACAAGCTGAAGGCTAAGTGGTTTGGCAAAAAGCAGCTTGATTACTGGGATCGCAATGCGCCGCTGCCCGGCGACGATGACCGCAAATATAGCTGGAGCGAGGCAAGAGAGCTGGTGCTTTCTTCCTACCATCAATTCTCGCCGGCGCTGGCAAGCTATGGCCAGATGTTTTTTGACAAGCCGTGGATTGATGCGGCGGTGACCGGCGGCAAATCGCCCGGTGCATTTGCCCATCCATGCGTGCCTTCTGTGCATCCTTACCTGCTGGTCAATTTCATGGGGCGCTCGCGCGATGTGATGACGCTGGCGCACGAGCTCGGCCACGGCGTGCATCAGGTGCTTTCCGGAAAGCAGGGCACGTTGATGTGCGATACGCCGCTAACGCTTGCTGAGACAGCCTCGGTATTTGGCGAACAGCTCACCTTCCGCGAGATGGTTCGGCGCGAAAAAAACAAAGAGCGCAAAAAGCGCCTGATCGCTTCCAAAGTTGAAGATATGCTCAATACCGTGGTGCGCCAGATTGCATTCTGCGAGTTTGAAAAACGTGTGCATGGTGAGCGACGCCAGGGCGAGCTGACGGTCGAGCGCATCTGCGAACTCTGGATGCAGGTGCAGGGCGAAAGCCTGGGGCCGGCGATCAAGCTGCACGGCGATTATCGCTATTTCTGGACGTATATTCCGCATTTCATCCATTCGCCGTTTTATGTCTATGCCTATGCGTTTGGCGATTGTCTGGTGAACTCGCTTTACGGTGTTTACAGCCAAGGAAAAATCAAAGATTTCGAGAAAAAATACCTCGCTATGCTCGAAGCGGGCGGCGTCCACCGCCATAAAGAGCTGCTTGCACCCTTCGGCCTGAATGCCAGTAAGCCCGATTTCTGGCAGCAGGGTTTGGATGTCATCAGCGGGATGATTGACGAGCTGGAGTGACGTCAATACATTTGTGTAGACAAATAACGAGAGTGCTGTTAGTATGAAAATAGCTATTAAGGGCTTTGAGTGGGATGCGGGTAATCTTGCCAAATGTCAGAAACATGGATTAGCAAAAGAAGAAATTGAGAAGTTTTTGCACCATGGCCGCTATAGGTTGCTGCCAGATGTCAAGCATTCACAAGCCGAGAAACGACTGATTGCGGTTGGTATGAATGAGAGGGGACGCTGGATATTCATCGCTTTCACTATTCGTGGTAATAGTATTGTACGACCAATCACTGCCCGCTACATGCATCGTAAGGAGATCACAGGCTATGAAAAAGAAGATGCCGCACTTTAAGTCAGACGAAGAGTTAGAAGCCTTTCTGGATCAGGACTTGACGCCTTATCTTCATCGAGGCAATTTTTCGGATATTCAGCTAGTCTTTGAGCCGCTGACCAAAAACCTCAACCTGCGTGTTCAGGAATCATTGATTAAAGACCTAAAGAAACGCGCCAAGAAATTTGGGATGCCATACCAGCGTTATGTTCGGCAGATTTTGATGCAGGCCGTGGCGAGCGAGCCTCGCTAATTCTGTTGATTCCAGCCCCCCTTCTGCTAGAAGTTTAATCTATGGTTAATGACTAGCAGAGGGGCTTCTCACGTGAGCGATCAAAACACTCTTTCCAGCGGCGATTTACTTCCGGTTTCCATTGAATCGGAAATGAAGAAATCTTACCTCGATTACGCGATGAGCGTGATCGTTTCGCGCGCGATTCCTGATGTGCGTGATGGCCTTAAACCGGTGCACCGCCGCATTCTTTACGGCATGCTGGAGCTGGGCTGCGAGTTTAACAAACCATACAAAAAATCTGCGCGTATCGTCGGTGATGTGATGGGTAAATTCCACCCGCATGGCGACTCAGCGATTTATGACGCGCTGGTGCGCATGGCGCAGCCTTTCTCAATGGGGCTGATGCTGGTGGATGGCCAGGGCAATTTCGGCTCAATGGATGGTGATAACCCAGCGGCAATGCGTTACACTGAATCGCGCCTTTCCAAAGCTGCCCATGCGCTGCTCGAAGATATCGATAAGGCAACCGTTGACTGGCAGGACAACTATGACGGCTCAGAAAAAGAGCCAGCGGTGCTTCCGGCGGCGTTTCCGAATATTCTGGTTAATGGCGGCGGTGGTATTGCGGTGGGCATGGCGACCAACATCCCGCCCCATAATCTCGGTGAAGTGATCGATGCCTGCACCATGGTGCTCGATAACCCGGAAGTGACGATCGACGAGCTGCTCGACGTATGCCCGGGGCCTGATTTCCCAACTGGCGGCATTATCCTTGGGCGCTCCGGCTGCCACTCTGCAATGCATACTGGCCGTGGTTCGGTGGTCATGCGCGGCAAGTGCGAGATTGAAGAAATCCGCCCCGGCCGCTGGGCGATTATCGTGAATGAAATTCCCTATCAGGTGAACAAAGCAAAAATGATTGAGCGCATGGCCGAACTCGTGCGCGAAAAGAAAATCGAAGGCATCTCTGACCTGCGTGATGAATCCGACAAGCAGGGCGTGCGCGTGGTGATTGAAGTGAAAAAAGACGCGCAGGCGGATGTGGTGCTCAACCAGCTCTATGCCATGACCCCGCTGCAGACCAGCTTTGGGGTGAACATGCTGGCGCTGGATAATGGCCGGCCGGAGCTGATGAACCTGAAGCATGTGCTGACCTCGTTCATCGCGTTTCGCGAAGAGGTGATTACCCGCCGCACAAACTTCCTGCTGGGCAAAGCGCGTGATCGCGCGCATGTGCTGGTGGGGCTTGCGATTGCGGTGGCGAATATTGATGAGGTGATTGCGCTGATTAAAGCGTCGCCGGATGCGAATGTGGCGCGTGAAGAGCTGATGAAACGCAGCTGGGATGCGGGTGATGTACTCTCGCTGCTGCAGCTGGTGGATGATTCTGGTAACCGCGTGGAAGGCGGCAAAATACGCTTTACCGAGGCACAGGCTCGCGCCATTTTAGAGCTGCGCCTGCAGCGCCTGACGGGTCTTGAGCGCGAAAAAATCGATGAAGAAATGCAGCAGCTGGCGACCGAAATCGCCGAATATCTCTCGATTCTGGCAAACCGCGAGAAGCTCTACGGCATTTTACGCAGCGAGCTGGTAGCGGTGAAAGAGCAGTTCGCTGTGCCCCGCCGCACCACGATTGAGCTTTCCGAGTTTGAAGCCGATATCGAGGATTTAATCCAGAAAGAAGACATGGTCGTCACCGTGACCGCTAATGGCTACATTAAGCGCACGGCACTTTCCACTTACAGGGCGCAGAAGCGCGGCGGCAAGGGCAGGGCGGGCATGGATGTACGCGACGAGGACATCACCAGCGAGCTGCTGGTGGTGAACACCCATACGCCGGTGCTTTTCTTCTCCAACAAAGGGCAGGTTTACAAGCTTAAGGTGTATAAGCTGCCGCTCGGCGCCGCCAATACGCGCGGCAAGGCGCTGATTAATATCTTCCCGCTTTCTGAGGGCGAAACGATCACGACGTTCATGCCGCTGCCGGAAGATGAGTCGAAATGGGATGCGATGCATATCTTCTTTGCCACGGCGGGGGGCAATGTGCGCCGCAATGACCTGTCGGATTTCCACGATATCCGCGCCAATGGCAAAATCGCGATTCGCCTGGAAGAGGGCGATAAGCTTATTGGTGTGAAGGTATGCGGTGAAAACGACCATGTGCTGCTTTCCGCGAAAGGTGGCAAATGCATTCGCTTCCCGGTGAATGATGTGCGCGTGTTCAAGAGCCGTACCTCGGACGGTGTGCGCGGTATGAAGCTGGCGGATGGCGATGAGGTGGTGTCGATGAGCATCTTGTCGGGCATCGAAACCACGGCCGAGGAGCGCTACAGCTTCCTTAAAATGGCAGCAAACAAGCGCCGCGATTTACTCCCCGCCGATGCGCAAAGCGCTGAGAGCGGGGATCCTGTAGACCCAGACGACGGGGATTTGAAAGAAATCACCCTTTCGCCTGAGCGATTTGCCGAGCTGGAAGCAGCCGAGCAGTTTATCCTCAGCGTGACTGAAAATGGCTATGGTAAGCGCTCATCCGCCTATGAATACCGCACCACGGGGCGTGGTGGTTCCGGCATTGTCGGCATCATTACCAGCGAACGCAATGGCAAGGTGGTGACCAGCCAGCCGGTGGCCAAAACTGGCGAGATCATGCTGATGACCGATCGCGCAACCGTGATTCGCTGCCCGCTGGACGGTATCCGCATCGCTGGCCGCAATACGCAGGGCGTTACCATTCTCAAAACCGGATCGAACGAGAAGGTGGTCTCGGTGGTAACGGTGCCGGAAGGCGAGGTTGGATCTGAAGATGTGAATCCCGCTGATAATTCAGCTGATATCTCAGACAATTGAATGAAACCGATGTATTTATTTCGCTAACAAAATAACGACCAAGATTGACCGGGCGCTGAATGTCAAAAGAAAAAGACTGCAAAAGATCCTACGTTATCCCTGATAAACCGGCGGATATTAATATAAATACTCGTGGCGGTAAGCTCAAGAAATCAGGTTCACCGGTGCTGAGTATACTAATAAATTATAACGATCCATCAAATGAAGAATCCACTCGTTTATTTGTAGATAATATTAAAACGTTAATAGAGCCGCGTGTAAAAAAAATAAAAATACAGGACGAATTTGAAGGAGAAATTGGGGTACGGCTAGCGTTTGAGAATGAGCAGGATCGTCATAGTGCGCTAAAAAAAATTGATCAGCATATCAACCAGATTCTTCACAGGATTGATCAGGAAAGTGGAAGAAGATATCAGGACAAAATTAGCAAAAAAATTTCCGCGGTAAAAAGTATGTTAAAGGCCTATCAAGGCCGTGTAATGGACGAGCTAGTAATTAATGAAATAGCAGACAAAATAGCTAAGCCCACTGAAAGAGAAAGATGATCTATGAGAATCGGCGTTTATCCCGGGACATTTGATCCCATCACGAAAGGGCATCTTGATATCATCAAGCGTGCGCTGAATGTGGTGGATAAGCTGATTATCGCCGTGGCGCTTGATACGGGCAAGGCGCCGGTATTTGAAATGGCGCTTCGGGCGCAGCTGGTGGAAGAGGATGTGCGGGCGCTGGGGCAGGATGCGAACCGGATTCAGGTCAAAACATTTTCCGGGCTGCTGGTCAATTTTGCTCAGGAAAACAATGCCAGCCTGCTGATTCGCGGCCTGCGCGCCGTGTCGGATTTTGAGTATGAATTCCAGATGGCCTGCATGAATAGCCGCTTAAAGCCAGATATTGAAACGCTGTTTCTTACCGCTTCCGAGGATACACATTTTATTTCCTCCCGATTTGTGAAGCAGATAGCAAGGCTAGGCGGGGATATTTCGTCATTTGTATCCCCGAATACGGCAAAATACCTAAAAGCGCATTTTTCGGCTGTACACTAGCCTTTCGGTTGACTTTTGGGGGGCAAGCCCGTAATGCCTAATGCCCAATGTTTCTTGTGGCGGGTGTAGCTCAGTTGGTTAGAGCGCCAGATTGTGATTCTGGATGTCGCCGGTTCAAATCCGGTCACTCGCCCCATTTTTTTTCATAGCTTGGCAATGATGGCGGCGAGCTGCTCCTCCGCTTCCACGATTTTTTTATCTGTTTTGCTGATTTTGATATTCAGGTTTTTAATGTTTTTGGCATCGCCGGCGGCATAACAATCCGACATTTCCTGCTCCAGCTGCTGCTTTTCCAGCACCAGCTCTTTAAGCTGCTGTTCGAGCTTAGCTGCCTGTTTTTCCAACTGCTCGGGGGATGATGTGCTGCTGGCGGATTTTTTGGCGCGCGCTTCCTGCTTGCCGGCTTCTTTTTCACGCCGCCGCTGCTGGATGACCAGCTCGCGGTAGGCATCCAGATCATCATCATAGGGTTTGCAGGTGCCATCGGCCACCAGCCACAATCTGTCTGCAACGCATTCCACCAGATGCGGATCGTGGCTCACCAGAATCACTGCCCCTTCATAGTGATTCAGCGCCTGCATGAGCGCTTCGCGCGCGTCAATATCCAGATGGTTGGTCGGTTCATCAAGCAGCATGATATGCGGCGCATCAAAGCTCATCAGGCAGAAGAGCAGCCTGGCTTTCTCGCCGCCGGAAAGCTCACCGATTTTTGTGTCCGCCTTGAATTTATCAAACCCGAATTTGCTGATGGCAGCGCGCACTTTCGCCTCCGGCGAATCCTTCATAGCACGCCGCATGATTTCAAAAGGTGTCTGGGTGGTGTCCAGCTCATCGGTCTGGAACTGCGCGAAATAACCCACGCGCAGCCGCCCTGATTTATGAACCTGCCCTTTCAGCGGCGCAAGGCGGCCGGAAATCAGCTTCATCAGGGTGGATTTGCCGTTACCATTCGCACCCAGCAGCGCAATGCGATCATCGGCATCGATGCGAAGCTCGAGGTTTTTAAGCACTGGTTTTTCCGCGCTGTAGCCAGCATCCACGCGCTCGAGCACAATCATCGGCGATTTTTCTTCTTCCGGCTGCGGGAAGGTGAAGGCGGTCACGCGCTCGGCCATCACCGCATCGACAATATCCATTTTCTCGATCATCTTCAGGCGGCTTTGCGCCTGACGCGCCTTGCTGGCCTTGGCTTTGAAGCGCTCGACAAATTTCATCATATGCGCTTTCTGCGCCAGCTGCTTTTCACGCAGCGCCTGCTGCCCGAGGCGTTGCTCGGCGCGCTTGCGCTCGAAATAATCGTAATTGCCGCTATAGAGTGTGAGTTTCTGATTTTCCAGATGCGCGATATGGCTGGTGGTTTTGTTCAGGATATCGCGGTCATGGCTGATGATGACCAGCGTGTGCGGATAGCGTATCAGGAAATTTTCCAGCCACACCATGGCCTCAAAATCCAGATGGTTGGTGGGTTCATCGAGCAGCAATAAATTCGGCTCGCGAAACAGCGCCGCCGCCAGCGCCACGCGCGCGCGCCAGCCGCCCGAGAAAGATGAGATAGGGCTGTTTTGCGCGGCTTCATTAAAACCAAGCCCGGCCAGAATCGTGGCGGCGCGGGCAGGGGCATCATACGCGCGGATTTCTTCCAGGCGCGTGTAAATATAACCAATGCGCTCGGCATCTTCGGTGGTTTCGGCTTCTTTAAGCAGCGCGGCGCGCTCAGTATCCGCGGCCAGCACGATATCAATCAGGGTGGTATCATCATCCGGCAAATCCTGACGCACCATGCCCATCTGCGCGCCTTTCAGCAGCGAGATTTCCCCACCATCGGCGCTGAGTTCGCCGGAGATAAGTTTAAACAAGGTGGATTTACCCGTGCCATTAGGCCCCACCAGCCCCACCCGATACCCCGCGGGAATGGCGAGCGAGGCCTTGTCGAGCAAGGTTCTGCCGGCAATACGGTAGGTTAAATCCTGAATAAAAAGCATGCGTGCCTGCTGATGGTGTCAAAGAGGGCGGAGAACCTATAGCGGTTCCCGGCCTGCGTCAATTTGAATAGCCCGCTCATTTTCCCCCTTCCTGAGCAAGCGGTGGATTCATACCGTGAAATCAACCAGCGGAGGAGCTATGACTATTTCACCCGGACAATACGACATCACCATTTATCAAGGCGCCACCTACAGCCAGCAATTCACCTGGAAAGACCAGGCCGGCACGCCCATGAACCTCACCGGCTACAGCGCCCGCATGATGGCCAGAGTAAGCGTGGATGCGGCAACGCCTTTTATCAACCTGACGACAGCCAATGGTGGTATTACGTTGGGTGGTGCTTCAGGAACCATTACACTTAACATGTCAGACAGCCAGACTTCTGCGCTGACAGTCAGCCAGGGCATTTATGATCTTGAGCTGGTTGATGTTGCTGCGAAGGTGATACGGCTACTTGAAGGACGGGTGCTGATAAGCCCAGAGGTGACCCGATGATGAATGGTCACATCACCACGAATCTTACGACGACCACGGTAGAGGTTCAAAACGCCAGTAAAATTGAGATCACAGGCGAGCAACCAACCTATTGTTATGTCGTCTCTGGCGCAGGTGGGGGTGATATTCAGCCTTCCTCATCTCTGATGGTTCAAACCATGGAGGTGGGGGCTAAGGCGCTGGCTTTGGTGAGCGAAACAGTGGTCAATGTGGTTTCTGAGGCGATTCAGGGGCCGTCTGGCCCCGGTGTGCCAGCTGGCGGCGGGGTTGGTGATGTGCTTTTTAAACAGACCGCGCAGGATTATAACACCAGCTGGGGCAAGCTCAATCTCGCCACACAGGTGGAAGGCAAGCTGCCCTTTGCCAATGTTGTATCCGTTGCAACAGCTAGGTTGCTGGGGCGTCGTTCGGCCGGTACCGGCGATATTGAAGCACTCATTCCCCAACATGTGCGGGATATGCTCGGATTTCAGCACGGACTGGCAACAGCTGGCGAAAACTCCATCATTCAGTCCATCGCTGCATCGTCATCATTTCTTCAGACCATAGCACTAAATAGCAGCGATTGGACTCATGGCATCATGATGATTCGCGATGCAGGGGCGGGCATCAGCGCGGGCGCCGTCATTATTTTTTCAACCGAGACCAATAAGGCGGCTGGCCTGAGTGGCGCCGCGCTGAGCTATGTCGGAAATAGCCCATGGGCTGCGGGAGGCAGAGTAAGGCTTTCTAACTTTGATGGCTTTATTACCGATACGATTTTTTTTAATGGCACGGGCGGCTACGACATCAGGATCAACTCGGCCAGAATTAATGGCAATCAGATAGAGATTAACTGGTTTAACACAGCAGTTATCAGCCGCACTGTGAGCGCACGCATGCGCTGGTTTGTGTGGCGCGGGGATCA
Source organism: Rickettsiales bacterium (assembly GCA_947459535.1). Classification (GTDB taxonomy): domain Bacteria; phylum Pseudomonadota; class Alphaproteobacteria; order Rickettsiales; family SXRF01; genus JAJTHB01. The sequence continues at coordinate 9,027 of CANHDY010000036.1, forward strand.
GGTGAACGCATGAATCTTCTGCATATTGCGATGAACGATCCCAATGCACCAACGGGCGGGCTTGGTGTGGCGCTGCACCACATTACCCGGCATCAGGCGGCGCAGCACCGTGTGGTGGTGCTGTGTGTGAATGAAGAACGGGAGCAAGGCGCGGATGATGACGATGGCCGTAGAATCATCTGCGCGGATCTGACGCAGCTGGATATCTCGGGTGTTGACATGGCCTATCATCAGCGGGCATGGCAGGCGCTGGGGCTGGCGCTGTGCCAGCGGCTGCGGCATGAAACGTTTGATGTGATTCATCTGCATGATTCGTGGTTATGGCCGGTGGCGCAGCAGGCACGCGCCATGTTTGGCTGCCCGGTGGTCTATACGCACCATCTGTCTTTTCTTTCTGAAAATATCGGCTGGCAGGGCTGGAACCGGGTGAGTTCGCAGGAAGCAAGGCTGGAAGCGGCGGTGATACGCGAATGCTACCATACATTTGTTTCGCATGCTTATGCCCGCCGGATCAATACGCTGTTTGCGATGGATAAACTCATGCCGCACCGTCCCTGCGCGGTGATTGCCAATGGTGTGGATAGCGACACGATAAATCTTGCACCAGCGGTTGATATCAGCGCACTTGCTGCGGGACGTGTGCCGGTCTATTTCTGTGGGCGGCTGGTGGAAAGCAAGGGCATCCGGCTAGTGCTGGAGGCGGCGCGCGCGCTGCCTACCCATCATTTTTTTATGTTCTGCAGAATTGGCCACGACCATAAAGACTGCACCGCACTATCACGCGAGATCAACGCCGTCAGCTACCTGCTTGATAATATCAGCTGGTTTCATGATGCTGCCATAGGTTCGCAGTTTGGCTATTTGAAATCTTGCTCGCTGGCGCTGGTGCCCAGCCTGAACCATGCACCTTTTGAAATCACCGCGCTGGAAGCGATGGCCGCGCGCGTACCGCTGATTACGACGGCGCTCTGCGGACTCTCTGATTTCTGCCATGAAGACAATGCCGACATCTGCGCGCCCACAGCCGAGGGGTTGATCGCCGCCATCGCAGGGCATGTGCGCAGCAATGAGCGTGTTGAACGCGCCTATGCCACGGCAAGCTATTACAGCTGGCCGCGCGCTGCAGAAGATTACATTAATTTTTACAGGAGTTTACCTTATGCCCGGCCTGATTTACCGTCTCGATACGCCGCTTAGCCACGGCGCGCTGAACTATCAGCATATTAATGTCTTTCGCATCGATATGGAAACCAAGCGCGATGGCGCGCTGAATGAACCTTATCTGAGCATGTATCTGGCGGCGTGTGATGCGGCCGGCGCGGAGCTTAAAACCTATAATGAGCAGGGCAGGCAGGTGGCGGTGGGTTCATCATTTGTGCGGCTTTCCATGCTACAGGTAACCGCACCGCAGAAACAGGCTCACCGCGCACTGATGCAGGCTTTGTTTGATTATCTTCAGGCAGAAAATCAGCTGGCTGCGGGGAGCGTGGTGGAGGCGACCGAATGAGGTGTCGGCTGGGCGGCGGCGAGGCGGAGATTGCCGGTGATGCGTTTCAGCAGGTGCTCGGCGAAATCCAGAATGATTGCTATGATACGAAGCTCGCAGCTCTGAAAGCAGGCGATGTCGTGGTGGATATTGGAGCGCATATCGGGCTGTTTTCCTGTTATGTGGCGCTGAATTATCCCGGGGTTCGGGTGCTGGCTTATGAGCCCGCCGCTGCAAACTATGAGCATCTTATCCGCAATATAGCTCCCTTTCCCCAGATCACCGCCTATCGCATGGCGCTTGGTGATGGCTCGCCGCTGCGGCTGCAATATCGCCGCCTGCGGGATTATTGTTCATCGGCTTTTTATGAAAGCCATCTGGCAGACGGCGCCTATGAGATGGCCTATAGCCTGACGCTGGATGAAATACTGGCGCCGCATGAGCGCGTGGCGCTGCTTAAAATGGACTGTGAAGGCGCAGAATGGGAGGCGCTGCTGACAAGCAAACTGCTTCATGACCGCGTGGAGCATCTCAGGATGGAGCTGCACCATCTACCACGATTTAACGCGCTTAAAACGCCGCTGAAGGAGTGTTTGAGGCGTTTTTCAGGTCGTAATTACCACCGCCTACGCATCCACGAAGTGGATAAAATTTCAGGTGAGGGGCTTGCAGCCTGATCTTCTGGCTGCTACAAAACCCCCATGAGCAAACTCAAACAACTCGGCCGCCAGACGGCGCTTCCCACCTCGCCAGACAAAGCATTGCTGGAGAGGGTGGACAATCCACACCCCGATACGCTGTACTGCGTGCGCTTTGTGTGCCCGGAATTTACCTCCATCTGCCCGATCACCGGCCAGCCGGATTTTGCGCATCTGGTGCTGGATTATGTGCCGCAGAAATTTCTCGTGGAAAGCAAAGCGCTGAAACTCTTTCTTGGCTCTTTTCGAAACCACGGCGCGTTTCATGAGGATTGCACGGTAGCCATCGCCAAACGCATCGTTCAGGAAATAAAGCCCACATGGCTACGCATTGGTGGCTACTGGTACCCCAGAGGGGGTATTCCGATTGATATTTTCTACCAGACTGGTGAAGCGCCCAAAGGCGTCTGGATACCGCCGCAGGATGTGCCGCCCTATCGCGGCCGGGGCTAAGCGGCTTTTTCATCGTCAATATTAAGATCCGCAATCCACGGCTGGCCGGGCACCACATCTTGTCTGCCAATCGACACATAGTGGAACCCATGCGCCTGCATATCCTGACGTTTATAGATATTGCGTAGATCAATCACCAGCGGGGTTCGCAGTAGGCTGCGCACACGCTTCATCTCGAGGCTGCGAAACTCGTTCCACTCAGTGAGAATCACCAGCGCGTCGGCATCCTGCATGGCAGCCGGCGCATCAGCATAAAAACGAACGTCCGGCGGCAGCAGGCGCGCCGCTTCTTTCATGCCCTCCGGGTCATAAGCGGCGATGCTGGCACCCGCTTCCAGCAATGCGGGAATAATCGTCAGGCTTGGGCTTTCGCGCATATCATCTGTGCCGGGTTTGAAGGTCAGGCCAAGCACGGCAAGTGTTTTTCCCTTCACGCTGCCGCCGCACGCGGCAATAATTTTTTCTGCCATGCGACGCTTGCGCTGCTCGTTGCCATCGATCATCGCATCGATCATCAGGCTGTGGCAACCGGCTTGTCTGGCCATCTGCTGCAGTGCCAGCGCATCTTTAGGAAAGCACGAGCCGCCAAAGCCCGGCCCCGGACGCAGAAATTGATCGCCAATGCGCTTATCCATGCCGATACCACGCGCGACATCGCGGATATTGGCACCAGTTTTTTCGCAAATATCGGCCATTTCATTAATGAAGGCAACGCGTGCTGCCAGCATGCAGTTGGAGGCATATTTCACCAGCTCCGAGCTTTCAAATGTGGTAAAATACAGCTGCGCGCCATTAAGGCAGATGGGTTCGTAAAGCTTGGCGAGCAATTCGCGCGCTCGTTTGCTATCGACGCCTGCTACAATGCGATCCGGCGACATGAAGTCCTTGATCGCACTGCCTTCGCGCAGAAACTCGGGGTTGGAAGCAACATCAAAATCCGCGCCGGGATTCAGCTCGCTGATGCGTTTTGCCAGTTTTCGGTTCGTCCCGATCGGCACCGTGGATTTCACCACCACCACGCTATATCCATTCAGCGCCAGTGCGACTTCATCGGCAGCGGCGTCAAATGCGCGCATATCCGGCATGCCGTCCTTGTCATCGGGCGGCGTGCCAACGGCAATCATCACCACATCCGCCGCGCTCACCGCCTGTTTCAAATCAATCGAAAAAGACAGCCTGCCCGCTTTGCGATTGCTTTCCACCAGCTGCTGAAGCCCTGGCTCGTAGATAGGCATGACATGCTGTTGCAGATGCGCGATTTTCTGGCCATCTTTATCCACACAGGTCACATGGTGGCCGAATTCCGACAGGCACACGCCTGATACCAGCCCGACATAGCCGGTGCCAATCACTGCAATTTTCATAGGATCATACTCATTAGTTGAATGGGTGGTGGTCGCGCTTCAGCAGACTGGAAGGTTGTCCAAACAGAAGGCCATCAATGCTGATATCTTCATCAATCATCGGCCAGTGAATACCACGGCCGCTAGCGCATATCACCCACTGTTTACGAAGATCATCCGCAGCTTCTAACAGCTTAGGAAACCACGCAAGCGGCGCGCTGATGATTCGTCCGTCGCTGAGCGACACTACGATCAGCCCATTTTCGAACAAAACAGAACTTACCACCGCATCACGGGAAGAATGCATGCCATGCCTCGAGAAAACGTTGTTGTTCCTGTATTACCTTGTTCGATAATACACGAATTTCGCTGTCGTTAAAACCATAATTGCGCCCTAGAGCAACCGGAGACAGCCAGAATTTAGCGCTGCATTCATCGCGGTCAATATGAACATGAGGCGGCTCATAACCCTCATTGCTGAAAAAATAAAAACGATAGCCATTCCAGCGCAGTAAGGTCGGCATCGTTCTGCTATGATGTTATCAGGTTGCGTAATGTGTGCCTTAGCTCCGAAGCAAGAGAATGTTCAGCCATTGCAAACGCCACATTGGCCGCCACATAACCAGCCACGGAGCCGCAGTCATAGCGGGTTCCTTCAAAGCGATAGCCATGGGTGGTGGTGCGGCTCACTGTGGCGTTGATCGCGTCGGTGAGCTGAATTTCGCCGCCCGCACCGGCCTTCTGGTGGCTTAGAACATCAAAAATTTCCGGTTGCAGAATATAGCGGCCGATAATCGACAAGGTCGAAGGGGCGGATTCCGGCGCTGGTTTTTCCACCAGCGCTTTGGCTTTGACCAGCCTTTCGTCAGAACTGTGTGTGGAATCAATATCAATGATGCCGTAGTTTTTAGTCTGCTCACGCGGCACATCCATCACCCCGAGCATATGACCGCCAACACTGGCATGCGCCTGAACCATCTGTTTCAGGCAGGGCACGGTCGATTGCACCAGATCATCCGCCAGAATCACGGCGAATGGCTCATCCCCCACCAGATGGCGCGCGCACCACACGGCATGCCCCAGCCCCAGCGGCTCCTGCTGGCGGGTAAAAAGAATATTGCCGGCTTCCGGAAGCCAGCTGCTGGTTTGTTCCAGCTCGAATTTTTTATCTTTGGCGCTGAGCACGTTCTGCAGCTCATAAACATGGTCAAAATGGTCAGCAATCGCGCCTTTATTGCGCCCGGTCACAAAAATAAACTGCTCGATGCCCGCGGCTCTTGCCTCTTCAAAGGCATAATGAATCAGTGGTTTGCTCACCACTGGCAGCATTTCCTTGGGCATGGATTTGGTCGCGGGTAGAAAACGCGTGCCCAACCCACCCACAGGAAACACAACTTTTCTGATTTTCTGGCTCATGCAGCGCGGAATCAAGCCCTAAACCATGAAAAAGTCAATAGCTTAGCAGCTGCGCCATTTTACTCAATAATGCTTGACAGCGGCTCGGCTGTGACTATGCTCTGCGCCTCATTTATTCAGGAATAGGCATATGGCTAAAAAGAACATTCTTCTGGTAAAGCTGGTTAGCTCCGCGGATACCGGTTTTTATTACGTCACCAAGAAAAACCCAAAAACCAAAACCGAAAAGCTCAAGCTGAAAAAATATGATCCCGTGGTGCGCAAGCACGTCGTGTTCAACGAAGGGAAAATTAAATAGCCATGGCCGCGGACAACACTCAGCAGCCCGCTGCCACCACCGCGACCACCGAGGCTACGCCGGTGACCCCGCATGAGCTTTCCGCTGAAAAGATGATGATGGATAACCTCCTCATCCTCGGCATGTTGTTTTTCATTTTCTATTTTATTCTCATTCGCCCGCAGCAGCGTAAGCTGAAGGCACATCAGAAAATGCTCAAAGAGCTCGCCAAGGGCAACAAGGTGCTCACTGCCGGCGGCGTGATCGGCACCATCAGCAAATTCGAAGGTGATGACATTGTGCATCTTGAGGTTGCACAGGGTGTGAAGCTTCGTATTGCCCGCTCGGCGATCACGGATGTGGTCAACGATGCAGCTTCTGGCGCCAGTGCCAACGACAACTAGCCAGATCTAATGCTTGATTAATGCTTTCGCGATCACCACGGCTGCAGGGTGATTATCCCGAACTTTTTTTGCCGATTTAATGACTGGATTCTCGCTTTGGCTTTCGCTATAGCGTTTAACGACGCGTTTTAAAAAAAGTGAAAGGCCTGCCATGCTTTATTTTCCGCGCTGGAAGATAGCGGTTATCTTATTCTTCTGTTTTTCTTTTGTGCTCATGGCGCTGCCTACCTTTTTGTCGGAAGAGACAAGAAACTCTCTGCCTGATTTTATGCCCAAACGCTCTGTGAATCTTGGGCTTGATCTTCAGGGCGGCTCGCATCTGCTGCTTGAAATTGACTATGACGCGTATCTACGCGAACAGCTCAACAATCTTTCGGATGATATTCGCAATAAGCTGCGGGAAGAAAAAATTGGTTATCGTGGCCTGACGCAAGTCGATGGCAAGGTGAAGTTCAGCCTGCGTGAACTACCCAAGGAAGGGCAGGATATATCTGCAGTTCTAAGAAAAGTAGAGCCGGATCTTGAAATTGTAGCGGAGGAGCTTGATTACGAAGTTAATTTCAACGAGCGCTGGATTCAGCGCACACGCCAGCAGGTCATCGATCAATCGCTTGAAATTGTGAACCGCAGGGTGAATGAAACCGGCACTAAAGAACCGATCATTCAGCGTCAGGGTACGGATAGGATACTGCTTCAGGTGCCCGGCCTTGCCGACCCTGAACACCTCAAGCGCCTGCTTGGCCGAACAGCGAAAATGACATTTCACATGGTGGATGAATCCGTCAATCAGCAGGATCTGGAGGCGGGTCTGGTGCCGTCTGGTACACGGGTGTTGACGTCTGATAATGATAAACAGGATCCATCTGAAACTGGTGGTTCGGCATCTGGCAAACCATTTAAATACGCGGTGCAGAATCGCGTCATGCTGTCCGGCGACATGCTGGTGGAGTCACACGCATCATATGACCAGCAAACCGGCGAAGCGGTTGTGGCGTTCCGGTTTAATAATACCGGCGCAAGGAAATTCGCCGAAATCACCACAGAAAATATCAACAGACCCTTTGCAATTGTGCTGGATAACAAGGTGATTACCGCGCCTTACATTCGCTCGCCAATCATCACGGGTAGCGGCATTATCAGCGGTAATTTCACGACCGAATCAGCCAAAGAGCTGGCCATGCTGCTTCGCGCTGGTGCGCTGCCAGCGCCTCTGAAGGTGATTGAGGAGCGTTCGGTTGGCCCCAGCCTTGGCGCAGATTCCATTGAAGCAGGCACCAAAGCCTCGATTATTGGCATCAGTCTGGTGGTGATTTTCATGGTGTTGTTTTATGGGCTGTTTGGATTATTTGCGAATATCGCCATGATCGTGAACGCTTTCATGACTATCGCGCTTCTGGCGATGCTTCAGGCAACGCTCACATTGCCCGGCATTGCGGGGATTGTGCTCACCGTAGGTATGGCGGTGGATGCCAACGTGCTGATTTATGAGCGCATGCGTGAAGAAATACGCAATGGCAAATCCCCTTACGCAGCCGTTCAGGATGGTTTTAGAATTGCCTTCGGCACCATCTTCGATAGCCACGTCACCACGCTGCTTGCGGCGCTGATTCTTTTTGAATTTGGCTCCGGCGCGGTGAAAGGTTTTGCGGTGACACTCGGTATTGGTGTTACCTGCTCACTTTTTACAGCCGTACTGGTTACACGCCTGATGGTCGTGACATGGCTCAGAAGCACCAAGCCCAAGGCACTTCCATTGTAATTTTTTTTCATGCCCTTCCTTTGCTGTAGCCGGGCAGGGCAGGGCATGCGAAGATGGGGGCAGAGCGAGAACAAGCATGACATTGGAAAAAAAAGCGTATGAAGCTGGTCTTACGATCACCGGCTATGGCGGCGGCGGTTTTAAAATTAACGGTGAATTCAAGCATGGCTCAATGCTGGTATTGACTGACCGTGTGGTGCCGCTTGAAATGCATGATGGTGTGATTGAACTAGCGCACATCCAGCCAGTGCTTGAGCGAAACGATGTTGAGCTGCTGCTGATTGGCACCGGCAAACAGATGCGCCCGATTGATCCCGCCATACGCGCTGCGCTGAAAGCGCGCTCCACCCAGTGTGATGTGATGGACACCGGCGCCGCCTGCCGCACCTATAATGTGCTGCAAAGCGAGGAGCGCCGCGTCGCGGCACTCGTTGTTGCTATCTAAATTATTGATTTAGAATAATTAAAATTTTTCATAAAAACTTCACACTACGCAGCTGGCTTACAAGCTACCATAGTTTGG
>CANHDY010000037.1 GCA_947459535.1 Rickettsiales bacterium
CCTGCGGTGATTGCCTATAATAAATTCTCGAGTGAAGTCTCTCGCTTTTCCAACAAGCTGGATGATTTCTCGACCGAGTTCGATACGATTCTTTCTCGGCAGCTGGAGGCCTGAGCGATGGCAATCAAACTTGGCGGTGGTTCTTCTGGCAGGCGCTCGCGGCGCGGCTTTGCCCAGCCACAATTCACGGACATTAACGTCACCCCCTTTGTGGATGTGATGCTGGTGCTGCTGGTGATTTTCATGGTGGCCGCACCGATGATGACCACCGGCGTGACTGTCGATTTACCGAAAACATCATCGTCGCCCGTGCAGGGGCAGGATGAGCCGCTCGCGGTTTCGATCGCGCCGGATGGCAAAGTCTTCATTCAGAAAACTGAGGTGCCGCTTAAAGATCTGCAGACACGGCTTACCGCCATCGCCGGTGCGAAAAAAGATACGCGGATTTTTGTGCGCGGCGACCGCACCGTCGATTATGGCCGCATCATGCAGGTGGTGAGCGAAATCAATGCCGCCGGCTTTACCAAAGTCGCGCTGCTTACGGAGTCTTCGCAGCCGGCGAGGCAGGCGCGCTGACCGTGGCACAGGAGCGTCAAACCGGCGTTATTTATTCCGCAGCCCTGCATCTTGCGCTTTTTTTGCTGGCGTTTTTCGGCCTGCCTGATTTTTTGAAGCGCGATGAACCGATTATGCCCGCGGCTATTACGGTAGAAATTTTACCGATTACCGGGATCACGAATGTCAAACCATCCGAGCAGCCGCCTGCTGTGGAAAAAAAAGAAGAAGATAAGCCCGAGCCTGAGCAGGCTAAGCCAAGCCCACCAGTGAAACAGGCGGAACGTGAGCCTGCGCCGAAAGAACCGGAAGTGGTGAAGCCAGAGAAAAAGCCAGCTGAGAAAAAGCCTGAGCCCAAGAAAGAAGAAAAGAAAGACGACAAGAAAAAGAAAGAAGAAGCGCTGGACGCTGTGCTGAAAGCCGTCAAAGACACCGCGCAGAAGAAAAAAGATGATGCCGCTAAAAAAGAAAAAGATACCGCCAGCAGCAAGAGCAAAAGTTTTTCAAACCGCTTCGACCCATCCATGCAGCTATCGATGAGTGAGCGCGATGCGATCATGAGTCAGATTGCCAAATGCTGGAGCGTTCCCGCCGGTGCCAAAGATGCACAGAATCTAGTGGTAGTGGTGATGGTAGATATGAATCCGGACGGCAGCTATGCGCGCGTGGAGCTGGCCGATGAAAGCAAGTCGCGCTACAGCCGCGACAGCTTCTTCCGCGCAGCTGCGGATTCTGCCATCCGCGCAGTGAAAATGTGCAGCCCGCTGAAAGGCCTGCCTGCGGATCGCTACAATGGCTGGAGCCAGCTCGAGCTGCATTTTGATCCGAAATACATGCTTAATTAGTTGTTAGTTGTTGGTTGTTAGTTGTTGGTATATGGTTCGCTGAATTGTCATTTTCATTTCAAGGAATTTTTATGCGCATAGTGATTGCTGCTTTTCTTTCGCTTCTATTTTCATTGCCCGCCAACGCCGCGCTGCGCATTGATATTACGCGCGGCAATGTCGATCCGCTGCCGATTGCGCTGCCGGATCTCGCGGGCAATCCAGCAGGGCAGGATATCATGCGTGTGGTCGCCGCCAATCTTGAGCGCTCCGGCCTGTTTAAACCGATTCCCAAAGATGCATTTATTGAGCAAATTACGTCGCAAACCGGCATCCCCCGCTTTGGCGACTGGCGGCGCATCAATGCCGCAGCACTGGTCACTGGCTCAGTCACCAGTGAGGGCGGCGATAAGCTGAAAGTATCATTCCGGCTATGGGATGTGGTGGGCGAAGAACAGATTGCCGGCAAAGAATATAATACCTTTAAAAGCAACTGGCGCCGCATCGCCCACATCATGTCCGACGAAATTTACAAGCGCCTGACCGGTGAAGAAGGTTATTTTGATTCTCGCATTGTTTACATTGCAGAATCCGGCCCCGATACCAAACGCGTCAAGCGCCTTGCCATCATGGATCAGGACGGAGAAAACCATAAATTCCTCACCGATGGCCGTTTTCTGGTGCTGACCCCCCGCTTCTCGCCTAACTCTCAGGAAATTCTCTATCTCTCCTATGCTGGCAAGCAACCACGCGTGTTCCTGCGTGATCTGCAGACCGGCCGCGAGGAATCACTCGGCGTATTTGAAGGCATGTCGTTTGCCCCGCGCTTTGCCGAGGATGGCAATACCATCATCATGTCCATCGCTAACGGCGGTAATACCCAGATTTATCGTATGGATCTGCGCTCGCGCCGCATGGTGAAACTCACCGATGGCGCTGGTATTAACACCTCGCCCAGCTACTCGCCCGATGGCAGTCAGATTGTCTTCAACTCTGACCGCGGCGGCTCACAGCAGCTTTATGTGATGAATGCTGATGGCTCGGGTGTGAAGCGTATCAGCTTCGGCGATGGGCGCTATGGCACCCCAGTCTGGTCACCGCGCGGCGATTTAATCGCCTTTACTAAAATGAGCGGCGGTCGCTTCTTTATCGGCGTCATGCGTCCGGATGGTAGCGGTGAACGCCTGCTCACCGAGAGCTACCTTGATGAAGGCCCCAGCTGGTCGCCCAACGGCCGCGTGATTGTCTTCCACCGATCGGAGCCGAACCGCGGCAACCGCTCAGGTCGCACACGCCTCTATTCTGTTGACCTGACCGGCTACAACCTGAGGGAAATAGTCACCCCGATGGATGGATCGGATCCCACCTGGTCGCCGCTGCTACCGATGTAACAACTTCAACTGTTGCCGTTTTGGCACATTGGGGGTTTTTCGGAAAGGTGGCTACCGGTTCCTGTTGATTTGCTCGTGGATTACACTAATTGGTAGACGTTTTTAAAAGCCTGCAAGGGCTGGAAGTTATACACCACTTACCCGTTAGGAGCCTTGTTTATGAATATCTTTACCAAATCTCTTGCTATTGCTTCTGCTGTTCTGCTGCTCGCAGCGTGCGAAACCACCCCGGGCGGTTCCTCTGGCGCGGATGGCCGCGGCGGCGCAGGTGGCAATGCAGCCCCCGGCACTCAGGAAGACCTTGCCCAGAACGTGGGTGATCGCGTGTTCTTTGATTTCGACAGCGCGACCATCACTCCAGAAGGCCAGCGCACGCTCGAGCGTCAGGCTGCATGGCTGAAGCAGTATGGCAACATGAACGTGACCGTTGAAGGCCATGCGGATGAGCGCGGCACCCGTGAGTACAACCTCGCGCTTGGTGAGCGTCGTGCATCGGCTGTGAAAAAATATCTGGTTGGTCTTGGCGTTGCCGCCAACCGCGTCTCCACCATCAGCTACGGCAAAGAGCGCCCAGCTGTGATTGGTTCGGACGAGTCGGCATGGAGCCAGAATCGCCGCGGCGTAACGGTTCTCAGCAACTAATGATCAGCTGACAAAACATCGCCCTGCCCCAGCGGCAGGGCGATTTTTTTTGTGTCGTTTTCTAAAAACATCGCTATTCTTCCTGCACTATTAATCAGCCATAGGTTTGTTATGAAACGCCTGCTGTTTGTTGTTTACGTTGCTGCCTCTATCTGCTCCCCCGCCTACGCTCAGCTGACTGAGAATCAAGCGACCATGCTGCGCATGGAGCGTCTGGAGCGTGATTTGCAGCTGCTACAGCGTCAGATGGCGCGCGGCGAAACGCCTACCACTACCCTAACCCCACTGAATGACAATGAGATTGCCGAAAGCGGCGGGCCAGCAGCACTGGGTGTGCGGCTGAGCCAGATGGAAGAAGAAATGCGCGCGCTGCGCGGAAAAGTCGAAGAAGTGGAGTTTAAAAACCGCCAGCTCGCAGAAAATTTTGAGAAATTCCAGCGCGATACTGAGTTCCGCTTCAATGAGGGCAAAGCAGCAGCCTCGCCCGCAGCAACGGACGCACCAGCCACAGCGGCCGATACCAGCAAAACAGAGCGCAAGCCACTCACCGGCAACCTCGCAGAAAGCAAGCCAGAAACACCACCAGCTGAAGCTAAGACGACTGAGTTTGCAACACCCCGCGAGCATTATCAGCATGCGTTTCGACTGCTGCAGCAAACCAACTACGATGAAGCCTCCAAAACTTTTGCTGACTTTATCAAACGCCATCCCAAAGATCCGCTGATTGGTAATGCCTATTACTGGCAGGGTGAAACCTACTATATCCGCCGTGACTATGTGCAGGCGGCGGATCACTTCCGGCAGGGATTCGAAGTCATGCCCAATGGGCAGAAAGCTGGCGATAATCTGCTGAAGCTTGCCATGTCGCTCAGCGCGCTCCAGCGCGATAAGGAGGCCTGCGTGGTGCTGGGTCAGGTGGTGAGTCGTTTCAAGAAAAAGTCCCCTGCCATTACAGAAAAAGCAGAACAGGAGCGCCAGCGCGTTGGCTGCTGACGCACCCTTAGCCGTTCATTTTAATGATTGCCGCGTGGCGATTGCTGTGTCTGGCGGTGCTGACAGCATGGCGCTGTTGCTGCTTGCGCGCGCATGGGCAGCGGCACATGGCGGTGAGATGGTCGCACTCACGGTGGATCACGGCCTGAGAGAGGCCGCCGCCGCCGAGGCGCGGCAAGTGGCTGTCTGGTGTCATCAGCTGGGGGTTTCGCATCATATTCTGAACGCAGCGGCCATGGGGATAGCGATTAAGCGCAGGCAGGCCGATGCACGCGAGGCGCGTTACCAGCTGCTGAGTGCTTGGTGCGCGGCCAATGGCTATCCAGCGCTGGCCACCGGCCATCATCGCGGCGACCAGGCCGAAACACTGTTTTTCCGGCTGGGGCGCGGCAGCGGATTGCTCGGACTTGCCTCGATAGCGCCCTTGTCGCAGCGCCACGGCATCAGCTTAGTGCGGCCGCTGCTGAATATCCCAAAATCGCAGCTGATAAATTATCTTCATGCGCAAAGCCAGCCATGGCTGGAAGATGAAAGCAACCATAGCCCGCGCTACGTTCGCAATGTACTGCGCCGGGCATTGCAGCAGCAACCCGACTATGAGCGCATCGAAGCGCGCGCGGCCGCGCTCGCCGAGTTTTTCGGCCGCATGCGCGGGCATGTAGAACATCAGCTGTCAGCGTCGCTGGCAGAAACGACGCGGATGGATGGCGGGCACGCGATACTAAGCCTGTCTGGCTTTAAACATCTTCCCTGCGAACTTGGGCTGCTCATGCTCGCCCGCCTGATTACGCAGCTTACAGGCGATACCCACCCGCCGCGCAGCGCTAAACTCGCGCGCCTCGCCAGATGCCTGAAAGATGAAGATTTTACCGCTTATGAGCTGGCCGGGCTTGGTTTTAAGCGAATCGGAGTGGATGCAATTAAAATCAGCGGAAAGACTTGAAAAACGATGGCATAGTGCCATATTCTTTACCCTAAGCGTATTTCAAACAGGGATCCTTCATGCCTACGAATTTCGGAAAGAATGTTTTTGTGTGGCTGGTGATCGGCATCATGCTGGTAGCCATGTTCAATATGTTTCAGGATGGCGCGCAAACAGCGGGCTATAACCGCCTCGCTTTTTCTGATTTCCTGAGCAAAGTCGATCAGGGGCAGGTCAGCGATGTGACCATCAAAAGCACTCAGTCAAAAGGCTCTGTGATCACCGGCCATATGAGCGATGGCGCGGCGTTTATCACGCAATCGCCCGACTACCCGAACCTCGTTGAAAAACTGGCCGATAAAGGCGTTAAAATTTCCGCAAGTAGCGATGATGGCGCGATGAGTTCGTTCTGGAGCGTGCTTGCCTCGTGGTTTCCCATTCTGCTTCTTATTGGGGTGTATGTTTTCTTCATGCGTCAGATGCAGGGCGGCGGCGGCCGCGGCGGCGCGCTTGGTTTTGGCAAGTCTCGCGCCAAGCTCCTCACCGAGCGCACCGAGCGCGTGACTTTTGATGATGTGGCCGGCATCGAAGAAGCCAAAGATGAGCTGGTGGAGATTGTTGATTTTCTCAAAGACCCGCAGAAATACCAGCGCCTGGGGGGCAAGATACCCCGGGGGTGTTTGCTGGTGGGCCCGCCAGGTACCGGTAAAACCCTGCTTGCCCGCGCCATTGCTGGTGAAGCGAAGGTGCCATTCTTTACCATCTCCGGCTCAGATTTTGTGGAGATGTTTGTGGGGGTGGGCGCGTCGCGCGTGCGTGATATGTTTGAGCAGGGCAAAAAAAATGCTCCCTGCATTATTTTCATTGATGAGATTGATGCGGTGGGTCGTCATCGCGGCGCTGGCCTTGGCGGCGGTAACGACGAACGCGAGCAAACCTTAAACCAGCTGCTGGTGGAAATGGATGGGTTTGAGGCCAATGAATCAGTGATTATCGTGGCAGCAACCAACCGCCCCGATGTACTGGATCCGGCGCTGCTGCGCCCGGGTCGCTTTGACCGCCAGATTGTCGTACCCAACCCAGATATCAACGGCCGTGCCAAAATTCTTGAAGTGCATCTGAAAAAAGTGCTCAAAGCACCGGATGTGGATGCACACGTGATCGCACGTGGCACTCCCGGCTTTTCTGGCGCGGATCTTGCGAACATCGTGAACGAGGGCGCGCTGCTTGCTGCGCGTCAGGGCAAGAAAGTGGTCACCATGCGTGATCTGGAAGCAGCCAAAGACAAGGTCATGATGGGCGCTGAGCGCAAATCGATGGTGATGAGTGAAGAAGAAAAAACCATGACCGCCTACCACGAAGGTGGCCATGCGCTGGTATCGCTTTACGAACCGGCGTCGGATCCGATTCATAAAGCGACCATCATCCCGCGTGGCCGCGCGCTGGGCATGGTGATGCGCCTGCCGGAATCCGATAAGCTTTCCTACAAGCGCGAAAAAATGTATGCCGATCTTGCCGTTTCCATGGGCGGCCGTGTGGCGGAGGAAATTATTTTCGGCTACGAAAAAGTTTCCAGCGGCGCTTCCAGTGATATCAAATACGCAACCAAACTCGCCCGTGCGATGGTCACGGAATGGGGTATGTCCGATAAGATTGGCCCGCTTTTTTATGGCTCCGACCAGCAGGAGGTTTTCCTCGGCTACAGCATGGGACAGCAGTCGCAGGCAGTATCTGAGCAGATGGCAAACATGATCGATGACGAGGTGAAAAAAATCGTTGAGGGCGCTCATGAAAAGGCGCGCCAGATATTAAACGACAACCTGGGCC
This sequence comes from Rickettsiales bacterium, assembly GCA_947459535.1. Classification (GTDB taxonomy): domain Bacteria; phylum Pseudomonadota; class Alphaproteobacteria; order Rickettsiales; family SXRF01; genus JAJTHB01. The sequence continues at coordinate 7,155 of CANHDY010000037.1, forward strand.
AGCTGCACGCTATTGCCAAAGCGCTGCTTGAGTATGAAACCCTCTCGGGTGATGAGATTAAGGCCATCATCAAGGGCGAGCCAATCCGCAGCAAACCAGATGATGGCGGCGTTAAAAAGCCGACGCTGGTGAAGTCTTCCCTGCCCTCCTCACGCAGCAAGAAGACCGGCACCGACGACCAGCCGACGGCCTGATCATGGCGCGGCTCTTCGGCACAGACGGCATACGCGGCGCGGCTGGAGAATATCCCATGACCGCCGAACTTGCCCTGAAAGTTGGTATGGCCGCAGGCACGCAGTTTCTACGCGGGAATCATCGCCACCGCGTGGTCATCGCCAAGGACACACGCCTTTCCGGCTACATGATTGAACCGGCGCTGACGGCTGGCTTCATTGCTGTGGGCATGGATGTTGTACTGGTAGGCCCCATGCCAACGCCGGCCGTTGCGATGCTGGTGAAATCCATGCGCGCGGATCTCGGGGTGATGATTTCTGCCTCGCACAACGCCTATCATGATAACGGCATTAAGCTCTTTGGCCCGGACGGCTACAAACTTTCGGATGACACCGAAAACAAAATTGAAGCAATGATCCTTGCCTCGCAGAATATAGCCTGCGCCAAGGCTGATAAATTAGGCCGCGCCAAACGCCTGGATGATGCTCAGGGGCGGTATATTGAATTTGCCAAAGCCACCTTCCCCAAGCAGCTCACGCTTGAAGGTATGAAGATTGTGGTTGATTGCGCCAACGGCGCTGCTTATCAGGTGGCGCCCACCATCCTGCGCGAGCTGGGGGCAGAGGTTGTGGCGATAGGGGTGACGCCGGATGGCTTTAACATCAACGAAGGCTGCGGCTCCACTTCCCCAAAGCTGCTGTGCGACACGGTGGTTAAAGAAAAAGCCCATCTTGGCATCGCGCTGGATGGTGATGCAGACCGGCTGGTGGTGTGCGATGAAACTGGCCATCTTGCGGATGGCGATCAGGTGATGGCGATGATTGCCACACACTGTCATCGCATGGGTACGATACGGGGTGGGGGTATTGTTGCCACTGATATGTCCAATATGGGTCTTGAGCGTTATCTCACCAGCCTTGGCTTATCGCTGGCGCGCACAAAGGTGGGCGATCGCTATGTGGTGGAGCGCATGCGCGCTGAAGGCTATAATATTGGCGGCGAGCAGTCTGGCCATGTCATCCTTTCTGACTATGCAACAACCGGCGATGGCATCATCGCTGCGCTTCAGCTACTGGCCTATGCCCGCGAAGATGGGCGCAGAATTTCAGAGTGCAGCAGGCTTTTTACACCCCTGCCGCAGCTGCTGCGCAATGTGCCTTATCAAGGCACTTCCCCGCTGAAAAATAGTTCGGTGCAGGAAGCCATTGAGCGTGCCAGAAAAACACTCGGCAGCGCCGGGCGTGTGTTCATCCGTGAATCTGGCACCGAACCTCTGATACGCGTCATGGCAGAGGCCGAAAGTCCGGATATGGTGCAAGGCGTCGTCGCCTCCATCTGTGAATCACTAGAGAAAGCAGCCTGATGAAAGCCGCATCTGGCCGTGTGCTGATCATCGCGGGATCAGACTCTGGCGGAGGCGCTGGCATTCAGGGCGACATTAAAACAGTGACCTGCCTTGGCGGTTATGCCGCCAGCGCTATCACGGCACTCACCGCACAAAACACCCTGGGGGTGCAGGCTATTCTGCCCATTGCCCCTGAATTCATTGCTCAGCAGATTGAATCGGTCATGAGCGATATCGGCGCTGACAGCTTTAAAAGCGGGATGCTGTACAGCGCCAGCGTGATTGAAAAAGTAGCCAGTGAGATACGCCGTTATCCGAATATTCCTTATGTGCTTGATCCGGTGATGTTTGCCAAGGGTGGCGCAGCGCTGCTGGAAAAAGGCGCGCTGGCTGCGCTGAAAAATACACTGATTCCGCTAGCAACCATTATCACCCCCAATATTCCAGAAGCGGAGTTTTTAAGCGGTATGACCATTGGCAGCACGGACGATATGCCTGAGGCCGCTCGCGCCATACAGTCGCTCGGCTGCCGCGCAGTGCTGCTGAAGGGCGGACATCTTGAGGGGGATGCGCTAAGTGACCTGCTGATGGATGGCGAGCAGATGCTCTGGCTTAAAAGCCAAAAACGAGATACCCCCCACACCCATGGCACCGGCTGCACGCTCGCCTCGGCAATTGCCACCGGCCTTGCTCAGGGCATGCCACTTGCGGCAGCAGTAAAACGTGCTCATGGTTATGTGCAGCAGGCGATCACCCATGCGCCGCAGCTTGGCACTGGCCACGGGCCTCTTGGCCACGGTTTTACTGTCGGGAAATTTAACGGCAATTAGCGCTGGACTGCTGCTTCAGCTGCGCGTGATTCATTCAGGCGCTGCACATAGCCCACCTGCTCTGCTGGTACGCGTGCGACACGCTCGACAAAGCTTCGCTGCGGTTGATCATGGTGGTGATGGCCAGGAAGATGCTCTGCCACCTGATGCAGCCGCTCCTTGATGGTCATGAGCACGGTATGGTTGGGTTTTTCACCCGCCGTCGGAAGTACGCCAGACGCCTTACCCTCCACTTTAAAGGTCAGCTCGCTCGCACGGATGCGACCAGCGTTGATATCATCGGTTATCGCCGTGACACCGAGTTTTTCACCCAGTGTCTGAATGATGGTTTCTTTATCCGCTACTTTGAGTTTATCGAAACTGTTTCCATAAGTCGCAGTGATGTAATCATCAATCTCCGGATTGGCACTCACAAACACCGACATCACACGCTCTTTTGTAATTTTGCGGTCATCCTCGCGGTCTTTAGCAATGGAGGCAATGCGCTCGAAGGTTGTTTTCTTACCTAAACCAAACGCTTTTTCAGCAATCATGGTGAGTGGTTTTTTAATAGCGCCAAAAGCCAGCAAGCTGGTTGCCACCTTGGCGGCGAACACGGCGATCTCACCATAGGCTGCCACCGGCGCAAACATGCTTGTCGCCAGAATACCAAAGCCGCCCGACATGACCGTAAGCAATGCAGCCGTGGCGACCGTGGCAACGAAAATTGTGCCGATGGAGACGTTGCGTTCTTTTTTATTCTTTTCCATCTGGATGGCAATTACGCCGCTCTTTTTCGAGAGGCTATCGACATCGTCGTTGGTGACCGCATCGAGCGTCTTGGACTGTGATACGGCAATTTCCTGCTTGAGCATGTTGCGAATGTCGCGCTTCTTGGCAACATATTCCATCTGTGCCACAATCGCGCTGACTGCCGCACCCACCCCCACACCGCCAAGCAATGCCGAGCCGGATACAGAGGCCGCACTGGCACTGGCCGCGCCTGCGCCTGTCCCCGCGGCTGTGCCTGCAGGATTCGACGCCGCCATAAAAGCGGTGAATGTGGCTTTATCGCCGCCCACCTGAACCAGTTCCTTGGTTCCTGTGTGAAGCGCAGAGCCAGCTTTTTCTAACACTTGCGACATGAGATAGGTTTCTCCACTTTTGTATTGTAACTCAAAAGCGGCGCTAGAAATGTGAAAGTTTTATGACGTCGCGGCGGTTTGGTTAAGCGCCTGATATTCTGCAATATGTTTGTAATAATTCTCGGCGGAAATGGCGATAAAAGCTTTTTCCTGTGGGCTTAAGTCCCTGAAATATCTAGCAGGATTACCTGCCCAGAGCTGCCCGCTGGGGATGCGCTTTCCGGGCGTAACCAGCGCTCCGGCCGCCACCATCGCCCCGCTTTCGACCACCGCGCCATCCATGATCGTGGCGCGCATGCCGACAAAACAGTCATCTTCGAGCATGCAGGCATGAAGCAGCGCGGCATGGCCGATGGTGATGTTGGAGCCGATGGTTGTGGGGCCGGTACTCCGCGTGACATGGATGATGGTGCCGTCTTGAATGTTGGTGCGGCTGCCGATACGAACTGGCGCGACATCACCGCGGATGACGCAGCCGAACCACACCCCTGTGCCCGCGCCAATATGCACATCCCCCACCACCACTGCACCGGGGGCAACCCATGCCTTGGGCGAAATAACAGGCGATACCCCCTCTGGGGCATATTCACCACGGTAAGGAAGAATGAGTGGTTGCGCGGTCATTTTGGGCTTTCCCCTCACCCTTCAAGGGTGAGGGCGGATTTGGTTAGCGAATAAAATGAGCTTAGCAAATCCGGGTGGGGGTGAAAAGCTATAGTTCAGTAAGTAAACCCCTCACCTCGGTTTGACTAAGGACTTACTTTGTAAGCCCAAGTCAAACCGTCCTCTCCCTCAAGGGGAGAGGAGATTTTAAGGAAATAATGCTGTGTAGTTAAGTGCGGTTTCTTCTGGCCAACCGACCATCACATTCATGTTCTGCACTGCTTGCCCGGCCGCACCTTTCATGAGGTTGTCAATGGCGGAAACAATAATCAACCTGCCATGTGCGCGATCAGCGACAAGATTAATAACACATCGATTCGTGCCGCGCACCTGATGGGTAGAGGGCATGATACCCTCTGGGAGTATATCGACAAAAGCTTCATGTTTGTAGGTTTGCTCCAGCACATGGCGCGCGTCTGCCGCGCTATGCGCCGGCGAAAGCGTACAATAGATGGTGGAAAGTATGCCGCGATTCATCGGTATCAGATGCGGGGTGAACGATACCAGCACATCCTGCTTCGCCGCCCAGCCGAGCGATTGTTCAATCTCTGGCGCATGGCGATGGGATGCGACGCCATATGCCGACATGCCGCCATCAATTTCAGCAAACAAACTTGCCTGCTTGGCACTTCTACCCGCACCAGTGATGCCCGATTTTGAATCAATCACGATACCCTCAGGGAGTATGTGGTGAGTTTTTAGTAAAGGCAGGAGCGGCAGCAAGGCCGACGTTGGGTAGCAGCCAGGATTGGCAATCAGACGGGCTTTTCGAATATCAGCGCGGGCATGTTCGACAAGGCCATAGACAGCCTCGCCCTGCAGGTGCATGGCGCGGTGTGGATGGCCATACCATGTTTCGTAAAGCTTAGGATCAAATAGCCGGAAATCGGCAGATAAATCGATGATCTTCAGATGATCGGGAAGCGCTGCAATAACCGCCTGAGTCTCGCCATGTGGCAGGCAGGCAAAGACCAGATCAATGGCTGTGAAATCCACCTCCTCATGCCTGATGAGCGCAGGAAGTTTTTTTCCGTAAAGATGTGGATAGACGGACTCGATGGGCTTTCCCGCCTGCGAATCGCCCGTCAGGGCGGCAATATTGACATACGGGTGTGCAAGTAGAAGCCGCAGCAGCTCTGCTCCGGTATAGCCTGAGGCTCCTAAAATAGCGATGTTGATAGATTTTATCATAGGTCATTGCGAGCGTAGCGAAGCAATCCAGCATTTGCAATAAGCTGGATCGCCACGGACGCTTCGCGTCCTCGCGATGACGGTTAGCGCTTGCTGAACTGGAAGCTACGGCGTGCTTTTTTGTGGCCGTATTTCTTACGCTCAACCACACGGCTGTCGCGGGTAAGGAAGCCACCTTTGCGAAGTGCACCGTGGAAGATCGAATCATATTCATCCAGCGCGCGGCTGATACCGAGACGAACAGCGCCAGCCTGACCAGAAAGGCCACCACCAACAACCGTGCAGTTAATGTCGAAGTTGCCGATACGATCTACAGCGAGAAATGGCTGGTTGATGATCATGCGCAGCACAGGACGCGCGAAATACACTTCAAAGGCTTTGCCGTTCACGGTGATCTTACCGTTGCCGCGCTTCAGCCACACACGTGCAACCGCGTCTTTACGACGGCCGGTGCCATAGGTGATGAGCTCGTTCGAAGCCGATTTTTCTTTCGCCGGCTTTGCCGCCTTCACAGGAGCAGCTGCAGGTTTAACAGACGCCGGTGCTTTGCCGGTTTTTGGTTTCACGGTTGCCACAGATTACCTCTTGTTCTTGGGATTCATGGCCGCGAAGTTATACACTTCCGGCTTTTGCGCTTCCTGCTCGTGCTGAGAGCCGGCATAAACGCGGAGTTTGGTGAGTTGCTGGCGAGCGAGCGGGCTTTCTTTCGGCATCATACGCTCGACCGCTTTTTCGATCACGCGCTCAGGGAACGGGCCGCTCAAAATGAATTCCGCGGTGGGGCTTTTGATGCCGCCGGGAAAGCCGGTATGGCGGTGATACTGCTTCACCGAACGTTTTTTACCGGTCATTTTGACCTTCTCGGCATTGATGACAACGACATGATCGCCGGTGTCGATATGCGGAGTGAATATCGTTTTGTGCTTGCCGCGAAGCAGTTTCGCCACGTGCGAAGCGAGGCGTCCAAGCACGACGCCATCGGCGTCAATCAAAAGCCATTTCTTGTTTACTTCAGAAGGCTTAGCTGAATAGGTCTGCATAAAAAAACCACTATAAAAAACAGTCGATTTGCTAAAAAAGGAGCTGGAATCTATTGGATGGCGCTGGCCAAGTCAACAGCTATTTGGGGATAATTTAAGCCGTAAAGATTTTATAGCGCATGCCGCCAAAAACGGCCTTCACCGCGCCATCCTCGCCAAGGGGCAGCAGGCACTGGCGATACTTGACCATATCACCGATGCTATTTCGAAACTCGCCTTCATCCACCACGGGCGCTTTCGTGTGGATAATCTCCATGTAGCAATCCGCCAGGCGATCCGCGTTGGGCGAGATCAGCCCGCCTGTGTCCGCCTCGGAAAGCCCGCCCTGATAGGCTTTTTTAATCTCAGAGCCGAGATAGGTATATTGGTAGCCTTCCTTGCCCATATCTTTAACGCTGAGCAGGAAACAGTAGTCCCAGAGGTCAGCGATCGCATCCGGATCCACATCCTGCTCACGCGGCATAGGCCGGCCTGCCCTCAACTTTTCCCAATATGCCATAAGGCGAACAGTGATACGGCGCTCGTTGACCGGAAAAACCATAGCATAACACCCTGAAATAGATAAAATTTATGCAATATTATAGCAGAAAACCGCAGCTAAGTCTAGGCTTGGGGATTAGCCGTAGCGGCCCATAATATAATCCTGCGTTTGTTTATGGACGGGGGCGGAAAAAATCTGCTTGGTGTCGCCGGTTTCGATCACCTTGCCGAGATGGAAAAAACAGGTCTGCTGCGAAACGCGAGCCGCCTGTTGCATGGAATGGGTGACAATAATAATGGTATAATGCTGGCGCAGCTCGGTAATCAGCTCTTCGATACGCGCGGTGGCGATCGGGTCGAGCGCCGAGCACGGCTCATCCATGAGGATGATTTCCGGATTGACCGACAGTGTGCGGGCGATGCACAAACGCTGCTGCTGGCCGCCGGACAGGCCGGTTGCCATATCATGCAGGCGGTCTTTGACCTCATCCCACAGGCCAGCGCGCATCAGGCTGCGCTCGACCAGCGCATCCATCTCTGCCTTACCACTGACCATGTGGTGAATGCGCGGGCCGTAGGCGATGTTTTCATAAATCGTTTTGGGAAAGGGGTTGGGTTTTTGAAACACCATGCCAATCCATGAACGAAGCTGCACCACATCCTGCGATGGGTCGTTGATATCCTCACCATCGACGAGAATTTTGCCTTCAACTCGGCAGCCATCAATCGTATCGTTCATGCGGTTGATGCAGCGAAGAAAAGTGGATTTGCCGCAGCCGGAAGGCCCGATAAGGGCAGTGACGGTTTTGTCGGCAGCCTGAATATTCACATCAAACAGCGCCTGTTTGGCACCATAAAACACATTCACATGCTGGGCAGAAAGTTTTGTCATCACCAACGAACCTCAAATTTTTTGCGTAAATAAATGGCCAGCGCATTCATGGCAAGGAGTAACACCAGCAGCACCAGAATGCCCGCCGCAGTTTTTTCGGCAAAGCCCGCCTCAGGGCTGCTCGCCCAGAGGAAAATCTGCACCGGCATGGCTGTGGCGGGATCGGTAAAGCCGCGCGGAACATCCGCCACAAACGCCACCATACCGATCATTAGCAGCGGCGCTGTTTCACCAATCGCACGCGCCATGCCAAGGATGGTGCCGGTCATGATACCCGGCATGGAAAGCGGCAGAGTATGGTGCCACACCACCTGCAGCGGCGAAGCGCCGAGCGCGCGCGCTGCATCGCGAATGGAATCAGGAATGGCGCGCAGGGAAGAACGCGTGGCAATGATGATCACCGGCAGCACCATCAGCGCCAGCGTAGCGCCGCCCACCAGCGCGGCTGAGCGCGGAAGCCCCATCACATTGATGTAAATCGAAAGCCCAAGCAGGCCGAAGACAATCGATGGCACTGCCGCGAGATTATTGATGTTCACTTCAATGATATCGACAAAGCGCCCCTTGCCAGCAAATTCCTCAAGGTACACGGCAGTTGCCACTCCCAGCGGAAACGCGACCAGCAGGCAGATGATGAGCGTGAGCGCGGAGCCAACCATCGCCCCCAGAAAGCCTGCGCGCTCTGGCGTGCGGGAGTCGCCTTCACTCAGGAAAAGCTCATTGAAGGAAAGCCTAATCATGCCCTTGGATTCCAGTTGCTTCAGCCAGCTAATCTGCTGGTTGGAAAGCCGGCGCTCAGATTCAGGCGCCGCCTCATCCACCTGCCCTTTGAAATATAAATCAGCATGGCTGGAAAGATAAAGCGTGATAGTCTGGGTGGTGCCAAGCAGCTTGCTGTCGGCCAGAAGCAAGCGCTTGATGGAAAGCCCGGCGCTGCTACTTACCAAGCTATACAGCCTACGCAGATCAGATGGCTGCGTCACTTCTGGAAACTGTGATTTCAGCGCCTGCTGAATCATGCGGTTATAGGCCGCTGGCGGCAGCGAGCCGGGATGGCGTCCCTCATCGATATCCAGTAGCGCGGCGTCGAGCTGAACAGGCAATATCACCTTGCTGGCCACAAAACCGGGTGAGCCGCGCAGAAACAAACTGCCAATCAGCAGTACCAGCACCAGCACCGCAAAACCAAGCGCTGCCTTGCCATACCAGCGAAAGCGGGCTTCGGCGCGTTTTCTGTTTTCATAATGGGCGCTATGGCCACGAAGCGATGTGCTAGTCATATTGCTCCCGATATTTTTTGACGATACGAAGCGCAATAATATTAAGCACCAGCGTGATGCACAGCAGCGTGAGGCCGAGGGCAAACGCCGCTAAGGTTTTCGGGCTGTTGAATTCCTGATCACCCACGAGGAGCTTCACGATCTGCACCGTGACGGTGGTGACCGATTCAAACGGGTTAAAGGTGAGGTTGGCGGCCATGCCGGCAGCCATCACCACAATCATGGTTTCGCCCACCGCGCGCGAGACGGCAAGCAGCACCGCGCCCATGATGCCCGGCAGCGCCGCCGGCAGTACCACGCGGCGAATCGTTTCGGATTTGGTAGCGCCCAGCGCATAAGACCCATCGCGAAGGCTGCGCGGCACCGCGGTGATGATGTCGTCGGATAACGAAGAAACAAACGGTATGATCATGATGCCCATGACGATGCCGCCGGTGAGCGCGCTTTCGGTTGAAATATCAAGCCCGATACTCTGGCCGAGACCACGCAGCAGCGGCGCAATCAGCATGATGGCGAAATAGCCATAGACCACCGTGGGAATGCCGGCGAGTATTTCCAGCGCGGGCTTCAGGCTGGTGCGTGTTTTCTGCCCGGCATACTCCGCGAGATAAATGGCGGAAAAAAGACCCACAGGAATCGCAATCATCATCGCGATCAGCGTAATCAGCAGCGTGCCCAGAAAAAGCGGCACCGCACCAAACGCGCCGCTGGAGCCCGCCTGATCATCGCGAATCGCCATTTGCGGGCTCCACTGAAGCCCGGTTAAAAAATCAAACAGCGGCACCTGTGCAAAAAACCGCAGCGCTTCAAACAGCACCGAAAACACAATAGCAAGCGTGATGAGAATCGAA
>CANHDY010000038.1 GCA_947459535.1 Rickettsiales bacterium
AAAGACCAGTCTGCCATCGGTGATGCCAAGATGCACATCATACGGCCCCGGCTGCATGCCCACTGGAGCAAACTGATTATCACCCAGCAGGTCGGCGATCGCCACCGCGCGCTCATGCTCTACTTCGCTGGAACGGTGGCGAATGCTGCTTTCATCCAGCGTGATGCGGCCGATGCGCTCGCTCACGTTTCCTCCGAAATGGCTTCTTTGCGCGTGGCAATGGACAGTGCATGTGCTCCCAAGCCTTCACTCTCCGCCAGCGTGAGCACATAGGGCGCCAGCGAGGCAAACGAAGCCGGTGTGCACCCCGCGATGGAGGTGCGCTTGAGGAAATCATACACCGACAGGCCGGAAGAAAAACGCGCGGTGCCCGAGGTGGGCAGCACATGCGAAGGGCCGGCAATGTAATCACCGATTGCTTCCGGCGTGTAGCGGCCAAGGAAAATCGCACCCGCATGGCGCAGCTGCGGCAGAATTTCTTCGGGCTGGTAAAGCGCCAGCTCCAGATGCTCCGGCGCAATGCGGTTGGCCAGCTCACAGGCCTGATGCAGATTTTCAACCACAATCACCGCGCCATGACTGCGCCATGATGCGCGTGCAATCGCTTCACGAGGCAGGGTGGCGAGCAGCGCCTCCACAGCCGCAAGGACAACATCCGCATAAGCACTGTCATCGGTGATCAGGATGGACTGCGCCGCTTCATCATGCTCGGCCTGCGACAAAAGATCAGAGGCAATCCAGGCGGGATTGCTGCGATTGTCCGAAATCACCAGAATTTCAGATGGCCCGGCGATCATGTCGATGCCGACCTTGCCAAAGACCTGCCGCTTGGCTTCGGCCACATAGCTGTTGCCAGGGCCAACGATCTTATCAACGGCTGGAATGCTCGCGGTGCCATAAGCCAGCGCGGCGACTGCCTGCGCCCCGCCAATTTTAAAGATGCGATCCACGCCAGCGACATGCGCCGCCGCCAGCACCGCCGGGTTGGTTTTGCCGTCCGGATGCGGCACCACCATGATCAGCTCTTTCACGCCTGCCACTTTCGCTGGCACGGCGTTCATCAGCACTGAGCTGGGATAAGCCGCAAGGCCGCCAGGCACATACAGCCCCACGCGATCGATCGCGCTCCAGCGATGGCCGAGGCGCACCCCTGCCCCATCGACATAATCAAGATCCTGCGGCATTTGCTGCTTGCTATACTCACGAATGCGCGCGCAGGCTATTTTGAGCGAGCGCATCAATTCCGGTAAGCAGAGGCTGAGCGCATTCGCAATTTCCTGCGGCTGAACCTCCACCGTCTGGGCGCTCGGTTCAAAGCGGTCAAACCTGCGGGTATAGTCGAACAGGGCAATATCCCCTTCTGCGCGCACGCGCGACACGATGCTGCTGACAGTGGGCGCCACCGATTGAACCGCCTGCTGGCGCGAAGAGATCAGCGCGCCAAAGGCCTTTTCAAAATCAGGCTGCGTGATGAAGATTTTTTTAGCCACCGGCAACCTCACGGAAACGACCCACCACCCCGCCCAGCTCATGGCTGCGTGTTTTGAAAGCGGCACGGTTAACGATCAGGCGCGAAGAGATATCGGCAATCACCGCCGTTTCCTTAAGCCCATTCGCCTCCAGCGTTTTGCCGCTGGAGACCAGATCCACGATATGGCGTGCAAGTCCAAGGCTGGGCGCAAGTTCCATGGCGCCGGAAAGTTTCACACATTCCGCCTGAATGCCAAGGCCTGCAAAATAGCGGCGCGTGGTATTGGGATATTTGGTGGCGACACGGATATGGCTGAGGCGCGCCAAATCCAGCGCCTTGGCATCCTGCGGCTCGGCCACGCTCAGGCGGCACTTGCCAATGCCTAAATCCAGCGGCGCATAGAGATCCGGATAGTCAAATTCCATCAGCACATCGCTGCCGCAAATACCCAGCTGCGCCGCGCCGAATGCGACAAACGTGGCCACATCAAACGAGCGCACGCGAATGATGGAAAAGCCGCCCTCGCATTCAAACTGCAGCTGGCGCTCGCGATCATCAAAAAAAGCTTTCTGCGGGCGAATGCCAACCTTTTCCAGTATCGGCACCACCTCTTCCTGAATGCGGCCCTTGGGCAGCGCGATGACGATGGGCTTCATCATGCGGCCTCGGACGCATCGGTCATGGCGCCTGTCTGGCGGCGCTCGCTGATGCGCTCAATCTGCGCGCCGCAGGCGCGGAGCTTTTCTTCCAGCTGTTCATAGCCGCGATCGAGATGATAGACACGGTGAATCATCGTCTCACCTTTGGCAGCCAGCGCCGCAATCACCAGCGAGACCGAGGCGCGCAGGTCGGTCGCCATCACTTCCGCGCCGCGGAGCTCATCCACGCCGCGAATGAGTGCCGAAGAGCCATGCACCACAATATTCGCCCCCATGCGCGAGAGCTCCGGCACATGCATGTAGCGGTTTTCAAAAATCGTTTCGGTCATCATTGAAGCGCCGGTGGCGGTGGAAAGCAGCGCCATCATCTGCGCCTGCATATCGGTGGGAAATGCCGGGTATGGCTCGGTCATGATATCCACACCGCGAAGGCCGCCCGCCGCCCGCACGCGTAGGCCGCGCGGCGTTTCAGCAATCTCCACACCGGCTTCCTGCATCTTGGCAATCACCGCACAAAGCAGATCCGCCCGCGCGTGGATAAGCTCGACATCCCCGCCGGTCATAGCGCTGGCCGCCATGTAGGTGCCGGTTTCAATGCGATCCGCAATCACGCTGTGCCTTGCGCCATGCAACCGTTCCACACCCGTAATGGTCAGCACATCGCTGCCCACACCATCAATCTCAGCGCCCATGGCCTGCAGGCAATGCACCAGATCGGTCACTTCCGGCTCGCGCGCGGCGTTGCGCAGGATGGTCACGCCGTCAGCAAGGCTGGCAGCCATCAGCAGGTTTTCGGTCGCGCCGACAGAAACTTTTTCGAAGGTGATGTCAGCGCCTTTCAGACGGCCAGCCACTTTGGCATGGATATAACCGCCCTGCAGATCGATTTCAGCGCCCATCTGGGTAAGCGCCTTGAGGTGCAGATCGATGGGGCGCGTGCCAATGGCGCAGCCGCCGGGCAGCGAGACCTTCGCCGCACCAAAACGCGATAGCAGCGGCCCCAGCACCAGCACCGAAGCGCGCATGGTGCGCACCAGCTCATAAGGCGCAGTCAGATTGTGGATATTGCCAGCAGCAAGCGACATGCTGCGGCCACCAGGCTGCGGCGAAAAGGACAGCGCCACCCCATGCTGCGCGAGCAGCTTGGCCATGGTTACAATGTCAGCGAGGTAAGGCATGTTCGCAAGCTCGAGCTTGCCATCGGTGAGCAGGCTGGCAGCCATGAGTGGCAGCGCCGCGTTTTTCGCGCCGGAGATGGGAATGGTGCCACGCAGCGATGTGCCGCCAATGATGCGTATTTTATCCATTATAGCACTCTCGCATACCAGCGGTCGCAGGCATGGTGGCCGGTATTGCCCAGCGGCATTTCGATGGGTTCAAACCCGACCTTGCGGTAAATGCTGTCGGCGGCCTGCATCTGCTCGACTGTTTCTAAATAGCAACGCTGAAATTTCTGCTCGCGGGCAAAGGCAAGGCAGGCTTCGAGCAGCGCACGGCCATAGCCGCGGCCGCGATGCTCGGGCAGCACATAAAATTTCTGCAGCTCGCAAATATTCTGATAAGTACCACGAAGCGGTGCGACGCCGCCGCCACCAACCACCGCGCCGCCCACTTCCACCACAAAATAGCGGCTGCGCGCATGGTCATAAGCATCAAACAGATCCTCCAGCTCGGGATCGTGGATTGCAAAGCCATCTGCAGTGCAGCCATATTCGGTCATCACGCGCCGTATGATATCGGCCATACGCTGATTATCAGCAGGCGTAATCGGGCGCATGGTAAAGTTTTCAGCTTGTGGCGCTTTGGCCTTCATTGCGGTCATTTAAGCAACATTCTCCACTCTTGGCAGCGTCACGCCGGTTTGTTTCTGATACTTTCCCTTGCGATCGCCATACGACGTTTCGCAGACGCTATCGCCCTTTAAAAATAAAAACTGACAGGCGCCTTCATTGGCATAAATCTTGGCAGGCAGCGGCGTGGTGTTGGAAAACTCCAGCGTGACATGCCCTTCCCACTCCGGCTCCAGCGGGGTAACATTCACGATAATGCCGCAGCGCGCATAAGTGCTTTTGCCGACACACACCACCAGCACATCCCGCGGAATACGGAAATATTCCACCGTGCGCGCCAGCGCAAATGAGTTAGGTGGAATGATGCAGACCGGCCCTTTGCGGTCAACAAAACCTTTCGGGGAAAAATCTTTCGGATCAACGATGGCGGAATCGACATTAGTAAATATTTTAAACTCATCTGCCACGCGCGCATCATAACCATAGCTGGACACGCCGTAGGAGATCACCCCCTCACGGCTTAAGTTTTCAACAAATGGATCGATCATGCCTTTTTTGGCCTGCTCGCGAATCCAGCTATCCGGCATGATGCCCATAGAATCCTCACACGCTGTGACTGATTAAAAAACAAACCATTGTTTTATCGGCTGCCACACGAAAAACCAAGGGGAAATTCGAGCCAGCCTTGCCTTTGCGAACAAAATCCGCTAGCGTAGCCGAGAATTACAGCCAAACTGGTTTTTATGAAGCTAAAACATTGTGTTATACTTCCTGCGCTGCTCGTTTTCTGCGCCTGCTCGCCGCGCGTGGATACGCGGGGACATGTCAGCACGGCTAACTGGAAAGAATCCGTCAGCGCCGGCAGCACCACACGAGACGATATTCTTGCAAATTTCGGCTCGCCTTCCGCCACCTCCAGCTTTGGCGATGAAACATGGTACTATATCAGCGCGCGCCGTGAAACAGTCGCATTTTTTGCGCCGGAAACAGTCGAGCAGCAGGTGGTGCGCGTGGTGTTTGAGCCCAGCGGCGTAGTAAAGCAAGTTGAGTATTTTGACCAATCCGCCAGCCGGGAATTTGACCTTGCCAAGCGCACCACGCCTACCGAAGGCCACACCATGAACGCGCTGGAGCAGATGCTGGGTAATATCGGCCGGTTTAATCGCGGCGGGGATACCGGCGCCGCGCCCGGTCGCCGAGGCGGCAACCCCGGCGGGTTTTAATTTGTCATCCCTGCGAAAGCAGGGATCCTGTGGCATGGGGCTCGCTCACATGCAGCACCTCATACTCCATGACTGTATCGCTGCCGGATTTCGGGGCGCTGCTTTTGTCTTTCCACAGGCTGAAGCGTAGAATTTCCCAGCGTTCAGGGTCAAAGGCAAGCGTATGGGCATAAACGTCCTCGTTCGCCGTCAATTCGCGCTGTGCTTCGAGCTCACGCGTCATAAAATCGTCGAGCTTTGCTTCCGCCGGAATCACATCCAGCTCGCGTCTGGCAAAACTCGTAAAAACCTCTCGATTCCCATAAATCATGCTGGCCACATACCAGCTGCGCACGCGGTGGCGGTTAAAGGTTTCAACCACGCCATGAAACAGGTCGTCGAGCAGAAAATCCCTTGCCTGCTCTACATCTTTCCACACATAAAACGGGGCATAAAGGCGCTCTTTAGGATTGTACAGGAAGGATTTATGCACCAGTCCGGCATGCGCATCAAACGATGCGCGGCGGCTTTCCACTCGGCTTCTCACCCCTTGCGGGTCGAAATTAGCAGGCAGCGGGATGGAATATTGCATGGCAATCATAGGAAAATCCTAGGCTTGTCGCGCCTAATTGCAAGCGCTAACCGGGCGGCCATCACAAAACTTATTTTTTTGTTGACTCCGCTTTCAGTTATGAAGATATTACGCACCCTTTCCGGGTTCAGGCAGAAGCAAAAATCAACTTCGTGATTTCTGGTTTCTGGCACATAGCAGCTGAACTTTTATGACCCCTTCGTCTAGCGGTTAGGACACCTCCCTTTCACGGAGGTAACACGGGTTCGATTCCCGTAGGGGTCGCCATTCACGACACACGTGGTTTCCACGAGTTTTGTGAACGTTGGACGCAAGGCATACTCTAGCTTTGCGCCTTTTAGCGATAAGTTCTCAAACACCAGATATGATGTCCGATAATAGAATTCTGATTAAGGGATGATTATGACTCCACCGAAACCTGATGATTTCAAAAAACCGTCCGTATCAGAAATTGCTGCGCGGTTTACTGAAAAGCCACTTAGCCAATGGGGTATTGAGCTTCCTCGTATAGGAAATTTCTATGATTTAACCGCCAATTCCAGCTTGGCAGCTGTTTGCAAAACATCGGCGATAGGCACCTTTCAAGCTGCATCTAGCCCTCTTAGAAAGGCCATTAAATCGCTTCCTGTTTTATTTAAAAAAGCAAAAGCGCATCCTGATAAAATTGATCTGGAGGCAATTAGAAATATAGCAGATCTATTAAAAGCGCATCATGAACATTATCTTGCCATTGTGGAGCGGGATAATAAACAAGACCTGTCCATTCCCGATAATGTTGCGCCGGGCGCTCGTTCAGTTACAGAATTGTGGGGGGAAATACAAAGCAAAATACACGGCACAAAACCTAGCGGACGCGTTATCGTGACGTCGCATGCCATGGAACTTGCAAAAAACATGGGGACAGATGCGCAATTGGCAAATAAATTTTGGCTCAAAAGCACCGAGGCACTTTACGACCTGCTTTCCGAGCTGGCGGCAACCAAAAATGCTTCGCTTCCTCCGTTATCAAGCACAAAACCTGCCCGTGAGAGATAGCCGATGCCCGTAATTGCAAAATCGTTGCTTCCTACGCCATAGGCAGCTGAGAATTTTCCATTGCAAACCTCCGCACCCGAGACAAATCAATTTTCGGGTTGCGTTTGGCTTGCCATAAATCGTAGCTGCGCTGCATGTTAATCCACACATTAGGAGTAGTGCCAAAGGCTTTGCTTAAACGCAGCGCCATCTCTACCGAAATACCCGCTTGCGCGTTCAATACGCGAGAAAGCGTAATACGATCCACATCCAAATAGGTTGCCGCTTCGGTTATGGTGAGGTCAAGCCCCTCAAAAATAGCATCCTTGAGCACCGCGCCGGGGTGGGGCGGATTATGCATCGGCTGAGCCGCCGGATATCCCTTCTTATTGCGCATAACTTCTTCCTTTCTAATGATAATCTAAATAATCAACAACATAGGCATCACCATTTTCAAAACGAAAGACTACACGCCAGTTGCCGCTGACTTTAACCGCCCATAAGCCCTTCATATCGCCCTTGAGCGGATGAAGACCGTAGCCCGGCACATTCATGTCTTTCACGTCCTCGGCATCGTTCAACAAACCGAGGATATTTGATAGTTTAGTAGCATGTTTTGTCTGAATACCTGCGGTTGAACCTGTCTCAAAAAACTTTTTCAGGCCTTTATGCATCCATGTTTTTATCATGGGCACATTGTAGCGTGTTGCGCCTCACGCGTCAAGCGCTGTTTGAAATGCTATATTGGCTATTTCCCTAATCATTTGAGAAATTGGTGGCGTTGTAAACGCAATCCTTAAACTTTCGGTTGTTCTAATGCGTTCCAGTACGCTAATTAGTTCTAGTTCGGTACGGTAGGGGTCGCCATCCTACGCTAAAGCTTCGGATGGCTAACGCCGCTTCCCATCTGTCAAGTTTTGCGCTACAAACCTCCGGCACTCAATCGGAGACTCCATGAACTGGCTCAAGCAGTTTTTTTCCAAACTATTTCGCCCCAAATCCCACTGGGACGCGCTGAACTACGGCAAACCTTCCACGGCAGGCGATGACGACAAACGGATCCGCGATGCCTAGCGCCACGAATGTTTTATCGCTGATTGGCGGCACGCCGATGGTGCGCGCAAGCCATCTGGATACTGGCCCCTGCGAGCTTTATCTCAAGCTGGAAAGCCACAACCCCGGCGGCTCGATTAAGGACCGCATCGCACTTTCGATGATCGAAGCGGCAGAAAAAGACGGCTCGCTAAAACCCGGCGGCACGCTGGTGGAGGCGACTGCCGGCAACACTGGCCTTGGCCTCGCGCTCGTGGCCAGCCAGAAGGGCTACAAGCTGGTGCTCGTCATTCCCGATAAAATGAGTCAGGAGAAAATTTTTCACTTAAAGGCGCTCGGCGCCGAAGTGGTGATGACGCGCTCGGATGTCGGCATTGGCCACCCTGAATATTATCAGGATATGGCAAAGCGCATCGCCTCGGAGCGCGGCGGCTTTTATGTGAACCAGTTTGAAAACCCCAATAATCCAGTGACGCATGAACGCTCGACCGGCCCGGAAATCTGGGAGCAGATGGAGCATAACGTCGATGCCGTCGTGTGCGGCGTCGGCAGCGGCGGCACGCTCACCGGCCTCGGGCGATATTTTTCGCGTGTTGCGCCGCATCTAGAGATGGTGCTGGCGGATCCCAAGGGCTCGGTGCTGGCACCGTATGTGAATGATGGTGTCATGATCGAAGCCGGTAGCTGGCTGGTGGAGGGCATTGGCGAAGATTTCATCCCCAAAAACTGCGAACTTCAGTTTGTGAAACACGCCTACACCGTTTCGGACACGGAATCAATCGCCACCGCGCGCGAAGTGCTGAAGAAAGAAGGCATCATCTGCGGTTCGTCATCCGGCACCTTAATTGCCTCCGCACTGCGCTATTGCCGCGCGCAAAAAACCAAAAAGCGCGTGGTAAGTTTCGTGTGCGATTCGGGCAATAAATACCTCTCGAAAATCTATAACGAATACTGGCTGGATGACCATGGGCTGGTGATGAAAGACGAGGCGCACGACCTGCGCGACCTCATCACGCGCCCGCACACCGCCAAAAACGCCATCACCGTGCTGCCGTCCGACACACTTGCGGCCGCCTACCGCAAAATGAAAATGTATGATGTGTCGCAGCTGCCGGTGATGGGGGATGGCAAGCTGCTCGGCCTCATCTCGGAGATGGATATCCTGCTCGGTATCACCGGCAATCCCAGCGGGTTTGCGATGAAAGTTTCCGATGCGATGACGAAGCTCCTCACCACCATCGATGTATCGCGCCCGTTTGAAGAGCTGCTAACGATTTTCGAGCGCGGGTTGGTTGCGATTGTGATGGACGGCGAGGCCTTCCTCGGCCTCATCACCCCGATCGATTTACTTCAATATTTACGCAAACGGATAGGACATGCATGACCAAGCGCTACAATAAAGACTGGAAACCGGCCACTAACGCTATCCACGGCGGGCAGGAATTTGATCCGGCGACGAATGCCGTCATCACGCCGATTTACGCGACATCGACCTATGCGCAGATTTCGCCAGGTGAACATCTCGGCTATGATTATGGGCGCAGCCACAACCCGACGCGCTTTGCCTATGAGCGCGCGATTGCGGCGCTGGAAGGCGGCCATAGCGGTTTTGCATTTGCATCGGGTATGGCGGCGGCGTCTTGCATCTTGGACATGCTGCCCGCCGGTTCGCACATCGTGGCGATGGATGATTTGTACGGCGGCACGTATCGCTTGTTTGAGCGCGTGCGCAAAATGTCCGCCAATTTAAATATCACCTATGTCGATCTCACGGATAGCAGCAAGCTCGAGGCCGCCATCACCAAGGACACGAAGATGCTTTGGGTGGAAACGCCGACCAACCCGCTGCTTAAACTCGTCGATTTATCAGCGGCGGCGAAGATTGCGAAAAAACACCATCTCATCTGTGTGGCCGATAACACCTTTGCCTCCCCTGCCCTGCAGCGCCCGATAGAGCATGGTTTTGATCTCGTGCTGCACTCCGCCACCAAATATATCGGCGGACATTCGGATGTGATTGGCGGTGTGGTGGTCGCTGCGAATCAAGAGTTGGCTGAACGCATCGGTTTTTTACAAAATGCGATTGGCAGCATCGCCAGCCCCTTTGACAGCTTCCTTGCCCATCGCGGTCTGAAAACCCTGCCGCTGCGCATACAGCGCCACTCGGAAAATGCCATGGAGATTGCGCGTTTTCTGGAAAAACATCCTAAAATCCAGCGTGTGATTTATCCGGGGCTTCCCAGCCACCCGCAGCACAGCCTCGCGAAAATTCAGATGACCGGCGGCTTTGGCGGCATGATCTCGGCTGTTTTGAAGGGCGGCGAGCCGGCCTGCCGAGCGATGCTAACTAACTGCAAGGTCTTCACACTGGCGGAAAGCCTGGGCGGCATTGAGAGCCTGATTGAGCATCCCGGCATCATGACCCATGCCTCGATTCCTGCGGATGTACGCCGCAAAATTGGCATCGAGGATGGCCTTATCCGAATTTCCGTTGGAATTGAGGATATTAGCGATCTTCTGCATGACCTTGAATCGGCGCTTGAGCGCGCCTAGTCACAAAATCTTCATATTTCGCGCTTTGACAAAAGGCTGCCATCCGCACATAGTATGAATGTGCTGATTTAACCCAAATTGCGGGCACATTAAACAACCAGCTAAAGCGGCAAGAGATCCACCACCACGGTTCCAGCCGCTGGTGGTTTTTTGTTTGGTGCGCCGCGCATATCAAAGAGTGTCATGGAAGTCATACATACACCGCCTATCGAACCAGACAAGGAGCCGGCCAAGCGCACGCCAGGGCTTAAGCTGTTTGATGTGGTGCTGTATCCGATTGTGACCAACCTCGCGGTGTTTGGCATCTCGGTGGGCGCGACCTACCTCACCTCGCGCGGCGGCGACCGCACGAAAGAAGGTAAGCTCATCTACGGCAAAGTGGGTGAGTTTTTCCAGCAGCGCGGCGACTGGCTGATGGGCAAATTCAAATCCATGGGCATGAGCCACAACGAAGCCAAGATGTCAAAGATCGTATTTTTTTCCTTCCTCGACGGCTCGCTCATGGCGCCCTTCGTCAAAATGGTGGAAGACCGGCGTGAAAAAATAGGCAAGTGGTTTGATGATAAAATGGGCACCACACCGGAGAATGATGATGCCTACAAAGCAGAACCCAAACAATCTTGGCTCAGCGTACTAGGAGGACGTTTCGTTACAGCTGGGATCGTGATTCCAACCGCTATGGCGCTAAGTAGGAAAGTTGATGGTGTTAGTCTCAATGATCGCATGTTCAATAATCCTGGCGAAAAAATGGCTGAGTGGCTGGCCAAAAAGCCTGCGGTGGTCAAATTTTTTGGTAAACTCGATGTGCGCGAGATTTTTAGCGTGAGTCTTTTTGAAGCGTTTTACACCTCGGTCTGCACAGCGGGGCTTTATGTTTCCAGCCGCTTCATCGCGCGCAAGACAGAAAAGAAACCCACCGCATCCGAGCCCACCGCGCCGGTAGAAACATCAGCGCCGCGCGAGGAAAAGCCCGCCAAATCCTATGTGGCGACAATTGATGCCCAGCGCCAGCAGGCAGCCTCACACGTCGCCGCGATTGTCTAACAGTAATAATTCTGGCATGGTAACGCCTTCATTCATGGAGGCTTTATGCTGGAACTTCGTGCAGCGGTAGCGCCGCATCATCAACCAATTCTAACCACTGAGGCACAGGCGTTTGTGGAAGCGCTCGCTAGCCGCTTTACGGCGCGGCGGGATGAATTGCTTGCCATGCGCGCCGCTCGCCAGAAGCGCTTTGATGCCGGCGAGAAGCCGGATTTCGTTTCGGATACGAAACATATTCGTGAGGGCGATTGGAAGATCGCCCCTGTTCCCGCCGAGCTTCTCGACCGCCGCGTGGAGATCACCGGCCCCGTGGATCGCAAGATGGTGATCAATGCGCTGAACTCGGGCGCGCGCGTCTTCATGGCCGATTTTGAAGATGCCCACGCGCCGACATGGGAAGGCACGCTGGACGGCCAGATCAACATGCGTGATGCTGTAGCCCGCACGATTGATTATGTCAGCCCCGAGGGCAAGCATTATAAACTCGTAGATAAGCCGGCGATTTTGTTTGTGCGCCCGCGCGGCTGGCATCTGGATGAAAAACATGTGCTGCTTGCGCGTAAACCTATCCCCGGCGCGCTGTTTGATTTTGGGCTGTTTCTTTTTCATAATAGCAAAGAGCAGCTGGCACGAAAAACCGCGCCTTATTTTTACCTTCCCAAGCTCGAGAGCCATCTAGAAGCAAGGCTCTGGGCGGATGTTTTCAGGTTCAGCGAAGAGGCGCTGGGTATACCCCATGGGAGTATCCGCGCCACCGTGCTGATTGAAACCATCACCGCCACCTTCGAGCTACATGAAATTCTTTATGAGTTGCGGGACTGGATTGTGGCGCTCAATTGCGGCCGCTGGGACTATATTTTCAGCTACCTCAAAAAGCTGCGCGCCCACCCGGAAATCCTGCTGCCTGACCGCGCGCAGGTGACCATGACGCAGCCTTTCCTGCGCGCCTATTCGCGGCTGGTGATTCAGACTTGTCATCAGCGCGGTGCCATGGCGATGGGCGGTATGGCGGCGCAAATTCCAATCAAAAACGATCCAGCGGCGAACGACGCTGCGCTTGCCAAAGTCCGCGCTGATAAAGAGCGCGAGGCAGGCGATGGCCATGATGGCACGTGGGTTGCGCATCCCGCACTGGTGCCGATTGCGATGGAGATCTTCGACCGGCTGATGCCAACCCCCAACCAGCTTCACCGCACGCTTGATGACTTTTCTACCAGCCAGCAGGAGCTGCTTACGCCGCCTAGCGGCACCATCACCGAGGCTGGCTTTCGTAATAACATCAGCGTGTCGCTGCGCTACCTTAGCGCGTGGCTTTCCGGTCAGGGCTGCGTGCCGATTTTTAATTTGATGGAAGATGCCGCGACCGCCGAAATCTCACGAACACAGCTATGGCAATGGGTGCATCATCCGAAAGCCATGCTGGACGATGGCAGAAAGATTGATAGCGCGCTTTATCAGGCGATGCTTGCTGAAGAGATGGAAAAAATCAAACGGGAGCAAGGGGCTAACTACCCATCTGCGCGCTTTGAAGCCGCAAAAAGCCTTCTTTCGGACATTGTGCTGGCCAGCGAACTTCAGGATTTCTTAACGCTTCCGGCGTATGAAAGGCTGGTAAACACCGAAAGGAATGCCGCATGAAAACGCTGAAAACTGCCAAAGAATTGGAACAGGAATGGAAAAGCTCGCCGCGCTGGAAAGGCGTGACTCGCCCCTACTCAGCCGATGAAGTCGTGCGCCTGCGTGGCACGATTGCGATTGAGCATTCCATCGCCCGGCAAACGGCGGAAAAACTTTGGCGCTTCATGCATACCATGCCGTATGTAAACGCGCTGGGCGCGCTCACCGGCAATCAGGCGATGCAGCAGGTGAAAGCTGGCCTTAAAGCGATTTATCTTTCCGGCTGGCAAGTGGCAGCGGATGCGAACCTCGCCGGGCAGATGTATCCTGACCAGAGCCTTTACCCTGCGGATTCGGTTCCGGCGGTGGTCAAAAAAATCAATAACTGCCTGATGCGCGCGGACCAGCTGCACCATGCCGAAGGCAAAGATGATATCGATTGGCTGATGCCGATTGTGGCGGATGCTGAAGCCGGTTTTGGCGGCTCGCTCAATGCCTTTGAGCTGATGAAAGGCATGATCGAAGCCGGTGCGGCTGGTGTGCATTTTGAAGACCAGCTCGCCTCGGCCAAGAAATGTGGCCATATGGGCGGCAAGGTTCTTGTTCCGGTAGCGGAACAAAACCAAAAGCTGATTGCCGCGCGCCTGGCAGCCGATATCATGGATGTGCCGACCGCGATTGTCGCGCGCACCGATGCCAACGGCGCCTATCTCATCACCAGCGATATCGACCCGCTCGATGCGCCGTTTATCGAGAAAGAGCGCACCTCAGAAGGCTTCTATAAATATAAAGGCGGCCTCGATGCTGCCATCATGCGCGGCATTGCCTATGCGCCTTACTCTGATTTGGTTTGGTGCGAAACAAGCAAACCGGATATCGCCGAAGCACGCCGCTTTGCCGAAGCGCTGCACAAAGCCCACCCGGGCAAGCTGCTGGCTTATAACTGCTCGCCGTCCTTTAACTGGAAGAAAAATCTGGATGACGCGACGATTGCCAAATTCCAGACCGAACTCGGCGCGATGGGCTACAAATTCCAGTTCATTACGCTCGCCGGTTTCCATTCACTGAACCATGGTATGTTCAGCTTAGCTAAAAGCTATAAAGAGCGCGGTATGAGCGGCTATGTGGAGCTGCAGCAGAAAGAATTCGCTGATGAAGCGCACGGCTTTACAGCAGTGAAGCACCAGAGGGAAGTGGGCACCGGCTATTTTGACGAAGTGGCGAAAGTCATTGCGGGCGGCCAGTCTTCAACCACGGCGCTGACCGGCTCGACCGAGGCCGAGCAGTTCCACTGATAAGCGGGAATTTGCTGGGCAATTTTCGCGGCTATGCTAAAAATGTTTCACGTGAAACAATTTCAAAATAACCCTCACCCAACCCTCTCCCTGAGAGGGAGAGGGCTTAAAAAATGTTTCACGTGAAACATTTTTTGTAGCTGCCTATGACGAGCACCGAACTGATCTATGATGCCTGGTATGTCGCTGCGCATGCGAAGGCGCTTGCACGCGGGAAAACAAAGAAAGTACAGATGCTTGGCGTGAAGCTGCTGCTTGGCCGCAGTGAGGCTGGTGAGGCATTTGCCCTGCGGGATTTCTGCCCGCATCGCGGTATTCCACTTTCTTACGGCACGTTTGACGGCAAGGAAATTGAATGCTGCTACCATGGCTGGCGCTTTGATTGCAGCGGTCAGTGCACCGCCATTCCCTCGCTTTCTGAAAGCGAAACGGTTGATATTTCACGCATCCGCGCTCAATCCTTTCCCTGCCGCGAGCAGTATGGGCTCATCTGGGTGTATATTCCTGCCCCCAAAACGCGCGCGCCGGAAAATCTGCCCCCCCTGCCCGCCATCCCTGCCCATCCAGCGCTGGATTTTGGCGTGGTGGACTCAGTGCACCTGCCCTGCACTATCGACCATGCGGTGATCGGGCTGATGGATCCATCGCACGGGCCGTTTGTGCATGCTTCGTGGTGGTGGCGCAGCACCCGCTCGATGCACGAAAAGCAAAAGCATTTTGTGCCCACCCCCCACGGCTTTAAAATGGTTTCACACAAACCTTCTTCCAACTCACGCGCCTACAAAATCCTCGGCGGCGAGCGCACGACCGAGATTGCTTTCGAGCTACCCGGCTTTCGCACCGAGCACATCACCGTCGGTCACCATCACATTATACTGCTCACCGCGCTGACACCGGAAGATGAAAAAAACACGCGGCTGCACCAGTTCGTCTTTACTACGATTCCCTTGCTGAAACTGCTGATGCCGCTGCTGAAACCCTTCGGCAAAGCCTTTATTGCGCAGGATGTTCGCGTGGTGAAGATGCAGCAGGAAGGGCTGGCCGGTGAGCACCCCTCGCTGATGCTGCTGGGCGACGCCGACCAGCAGGCGCTGTGGTATTTCAAAATCAAGCGCGAATTCATCGCGGCGCAAGCGGCGCGCGAACCGTTTGTGAATCCGATTAAGGAAAAAGTACTGAGGTGGAAGAGTTGACTAGCATTGGTTAGCGCGCATCACGCGCTTAGCAATGCTGTCATCCCGGCAAATTTTTCAGCAGAAAAATTTATCCGGGATCCAGAACAGCAAAAAGTCAGAAGACTTTTTGCGTCTAAAAATGTCTGCTGACATTTTTAATGTCGATTCCCCTATAATTTCGCCTGCTGCAAAATTTTCCGGGATGACGAATAGAGTGACGGCTAGGCGACAATCACCGTCTTGATGTTCACAAACTCGTGCAGGCCAAAGGGCCCCAGCTCGCGGCCATAGCCGCTTTCCTTGACCCCGCCAAATGGCAGGCGTGGATCGGAGCGCACCATCATGTTCACAAAGCACAGCCCGGAATCCACCCGCTCACGCGCAATCGCTTCAGCGCGCGCAAGGTCGGTTGAAAACACCGCGCCGCCAAGGCCAAAGGGCGTGTCGTTGGCAATCGCGATCGCCTCTTCTTCGCTTCTGGCCGGAATGATGATGGCGACCGGCCCGAAGAATTCTTCTTCATACGCAGCCATGCCTTTTTTAACATCCGAGAGAATGGTCGGCGGGTAAAACGCACTCGCGCCGCCGGGGTTCTGGCCACCAAGTACGAGACGTGCGCCGGCTTTCACCGAGCGCATTACCTGCTCATGCAGCTCATCGCGAAGATCGGCGCGCGACATGGGCCCAAGGGTGGAAGCAGCCTGCATCGGATCACCCAGCACAGCTTTTTCGAAGATGTCTTTGATTCCGGACTCGAAACGGGCAAGGTGCTTTTCTACGACGATCATGCGCTTGGCCGATACGCAGGACTGGCCGCAATTATTCAGCCTGCTCGCTGCGCAGGTTTTAATCGCGTGCTCAATATCGCAATCCTCCAGGATGAGATAGGGATCGCTGCCGCCCAACTCAAGGACGGTTTTTTTGAGATGCTTGCCCGCCGCGGCCGCCACCGCCTTGCCCGCCGGCGTGCTGCCGGTGAGCGTGACAGCGCGTATACGCGGATCCGCTATCACCCGCTCCACGCGGCTGCCGGGAATCAGCAGGCTGCGAAACAGATGCTCCGGAAGACCGGCTTCTTTGAAGATGGACTCGATGGCAAGCGCGCAGCCCGGAGTGTTCGAAGCATGTTTCAG
>CANHDY010000039.1 GCA_947459535.1 Rickettsiales bacterium
CGCGCACCATAACTCATACCCCACCACAATCACGCTTTGTGCGAGGTTCAGCGAGAAGAACTCCGGATCGGTGGGAATGGTGATAATGGTGTCACACTGCGCAATCTCGGCATTTTCAAGTCCGGTGCGCTCGGGGCCAAACACTAGCGCCGCTCGATAACCCTCACCCCGACCCTCTCCCTGAAAGGGAGAGGGGGCAGGAAGTTCCTTCTCCCTTTCAGGGAGAAGGTTAGGATGAGGGTTGTACTGTAACATAATTTCGGCTGCCGCTTCCCTCGGCGTCACCACGCGCTTTTCCATATCGCGCGGGCGGGCGGTGGTGGCGTAGAGCTGATGAAAATCGGCGGTGGCGGATGCAAAATCAGGAAAAATTTTGGCTTGCTCTAAAATATGGGTTGCACCTGAGGAGACCTCAAAAGCGCGGCTATTTGGCCAGCCGTCGCGCGGGGCGACCATGCGCAGCTCGCTAAGACCAAAATTCGCCATGGCACGCGCCACCGCGCCGATATTTTCGCCCAGCTGCGGGCGCACCAGAATAACAGCAGGAGACGTCATGCCCTAAGCATCCGCTCGACCACTGCACCTGCCAGCGGTCTGAGTGTCACCGGGCTTCCTTCCATGGCCGCCATGAAGCGGGCGTGATCGCTTGGTGCGGCAAAGGAAAAGCCCATCAGCGCGCGGCCGATCGATTCACCCGTATAGGCATAGTTGAAATAGCACAGGCTCGCGATGCCTGAGATGCGTCGCAGAAAATCGCGCAGCGCGCCGCGCCGCTCAGGGAAATGCACATGGAAGAAGAGGGGGTGCGTAAACAGCGCTGGATTATAGGGTATGATGCGGTAGCGCGCATCAGCATCGCCGGTGATGTCCTGGTAGGGAATAGCGCGCATATTCAGCTCAGCAAGCAGCTTTTCAAGGCGCTCCGGCGAGGCCTCAAATGCCATCACCGGCCAGCCATCCGTCTCGCTGGTTTTGCCATATTGGAATTCTGATACGTTGATGTCGGGCAGCAGGTTTTCAAGCAGCCCAAGCAGGCTGCCGCGCCCTTCCGCGATATGCATACGCAAATAGCGCCGGCGGTGCGCCCCCACTGCAGACTGGCTGGAAATCAGGGCCAGCTTGCCAAAATCCATATTCGCGCCGCAGATAATGGCGAGCAGCTTTTTGCCGCGCACTACGTCGGGGTTTGCCTGCGCATAGTGAATCAGCCCGGCAAGACCCATCGCGCCGCTCGGCTCGGGAATCACGCGCGAGCACTCCCAAAGCTGCTGGATGGCTGCTGAGACTTCCTCGTTAGAAACCGTTACGACACCGGAAAGAGTTTCCTTGCAGATGGCAAAGGTCAGATCGCCCACGCGCTTGACGGCCGTGCCATCGCAGAACGCATCCACCTCAGCAAGCGTCACGGGCTCGCCCGCTGCCAGCGCCGCTTTCATGCTGGCCTGCCCCACACCTTCCACGCCGAGCATCAGTGTTTTGGGGTGGTGTGATTTCAGCCATGCCGAGACACCTGCCGCTAATCCCCCGCCGCCGATTTGTAAAAACACCACATCAAACGGCCCTTCGCCGCAAAGCGCCAGCTCGTCGGCAATCGTCGCTTGCCCGGCGATGGTGTAGAGGTCGTCAAATGGGTGAACATAGTCATAGCCGTGCTTGTCGCAGTAGGCGCGCGCTTCGGCGGAGGTCTGGTCAAAATTATCACCGACCAGAATCACTTCGGCGGCATTCTGCCCGTGGCGTTTCACCGCGTCCTGCTTCATCAGCGGGGTGGGCAGCGGCATGAAAATCTTGGCTTCAATACCAAGCATCCGCGCGGCCAGCGCCACGCCCTGCGCGTGGTTGCCGGCCGAGGCTGCCACCACCATCTTCGCACCTTTTTCTTTCAGCACCGCGGTGGCGTTATACGCGCCGCGCCATTTATAGGCATTGATCGGCGAGAGATCCTCGCGCTTGATGAAAATCTCCGCGTCGATGCTGGGAATGCGAATCTTCTCCAGCGGCGTCGCGCTTCCGGCATGATACACGCGCGTGCGCGCCAGCAGCACCTCCGAGAAGAGTTGTTCTTTGGGCGAGGTCATGCCCGTCTCCAGTCAGTGGTGCCGTCGGGCCGGTCTTCCAGTAGAATGCCACTATCGGCGAGTTCTTTGCGGATGCGGTCGGCCTCCGACCAGTTTTTCGCTTTCTTAGCGGCGATGCGCGCATCAATCTTTGCCTGAATATCGCCATCAGCCGAAGCGTTGCTCGCGCCTTTGAACCAGCTATCTGGGTTTTGCTGCAGTAGGCCAAGCAGGTTCGCCATGGCTTTCAGCTCATCCGGCGAGGCGCTGTGCATCATGCTGATCGCGCGCGGGGTGTTGAGGTCGTCTAAGAGAGCGGTAAAGAAGGCATTAGGCATTAGTGATTGGGGATTGAGATTTTCTTCAATAATCCCTGATGCCTGATGCCTAATCCCTAACTGACGATACCACCCATCGAGTGTTTTTTTCGCGTCCGTTAGCAGCTTTTCGTTCCAATCGAGCGGCTCGTTATATTTGGTCATGAGATAGGCAAGGCGGATGACTTCGCCCGGCACACCCTTATCCAGCACATCTTTCACGGTGGTGAAGTTACCGAGCGATTTGCTCATTTTTTCGCCGCCGACGGTAAGGAAGCCATTATGCACCCAGTAGCGCGCAAAGTGCGAGCCCTTCGCGGAGCAGCGCGACTGTGCGATTTCGTTTTCATGGTGCGGGAACATCAGATCCGCGCCGCCGCCGTGAATGTCAAAATCCGTGCCGAGATATTTGCTGCTCATGGCTGAGCATTCAATATGCCAGCCCGGGCGGCCACGTCCCCACGGCGAATCAAACACACTGGAGGGATCATCGCCGGCGTCGGCAGGCTTCCACAGCACAAAATCACCCGGATGTTTTTTATATGATTCCACCTCGATACGCGCGCCGGCAATGAGTTCATCGAGCCTCCGGCCTGATAGCGCGCCGTAATCCTGATACGAATCCACCGCGAAGAGTACATGACCATCCGCCGCGTACGCATGGCCACCTGCGATGAGTTGTTGGTTGATCGCGATCATTTCCTTGATGTGAGCCGTTGCGCGCGGCTCGTGCGTGGGCGGCAGGCAGTTCAGCGCGGCGATATCATCATGAAACCAGCCTTCAACGCGCTTCGTCAGCGCCGAGATCGGCTCGCCGTTTTGCTTGGCGGCAGCGTTGATTTTGTCATCCACATCGGTGATGTTGCGCGCATAGGTGACGTGCTCTTTGCCGTAAACCTCGCGCAGCACACGAAACAGCACGTCATACACCACGGTCGAGCGCGCATTTCCGAGATGCGGCCGGTCATACACCGTCGGCCCGCACACATACATGCGCACATTCTTGCTATCCAGCGGCGTGAAGGCTTCTTTGCGGCGGGTGAGGGTGTTGTAGAGAGATAGCGTGGTCATTATACTCCGTCATACCGGCGAAAGCCGGTATCCAGTCTATATAAGCGTTTCATACAAGTCATTCCAGTTAGGATTATGTTTTTCAATCAATTCGAGCTTCCATTGCCGCTTCCACTCTTTCATGCATTTTTCACGGTGAATGGCTGACTCCATAGTGTCGTGAAATTCTACATACACAAGTATATGCACGCGATATTTTTTCGTAAAGCTATCTACAAGGTCATTTTTATGCTGGTAGCCACGCTTTATGGGATCGCTAGTGACGCCTATGTAAAGTGTTCCATTGCGTTTACTGGCTAATATGTAAATACATGGATTTCGCTCTCTCATGCTCTAACACTGGATACCGGCTTTCGCCGGTATGACGGGAAAACGACGGGTGAGGGTGTTGTAGAGAGATAGCGTGGTCATAGCATGAGTCGCTTTTTCGTTTTATCAGCGCCCAGCAGCGGCAGGAGTTTTTTCAGCTCCGGCCCATGTTCCAGGCCGGTGAGCGCCTTGCGGATGGGCATAAACAGCTCTTTGCCTTTGCGCGGTGTGGTGGGCTTGATTGCGGCGATCCAAGCATCGTAAGTCGCCTCATCCCATGGCTCTGCTGGCAGCAGGCTGGCTGATTGCTTCAAAAAATCTTTTTCGCTATCGTCCGTCGCTTGCTGATTGCCTTCCTGCGAATGCAAAATATCCCACCAAACCTTCGCATCTGGAAGACTTTTCACGTTGGCGCGCACCAAGTTCCAGAACGCCTCATCGGCAAAGGGCAGCTGTTCTTTCACCGCCGAGAACGGCAGCTGGTGGAGCAATTTTTCATTCAGTTTTTCGAGTTCCGCCGCGTCATAATTCGCGGGTGCGCGGCCGAATTTTTTGAAATCAAAACTACCCACCAGCGGCTGCATCGCAGCGAAAATCTCCACCGCATCGGAGGTTCCCATCTTCGCCAGCAGGGAGTTTATCGCCATCGGCAAAATGCCTTGCTCACGCATGGAGCGGATGTCGTTACCGCCTAAGCGTTTGGAAAGCTCGCCGTCTTTGGTTTTGAGCAGCGCCATATGAGCAAAGCTTGGCACGCTATAGCCCAGCGCTTTGTAAATCTGGATTTGAACAGCGGTGTTACTCACATGGTCTTCGCCGCGAATCACATGGGTGATGTCGAGCTCGCCATCATCTACCACCGAGGCCAGCGTGTAAAGCGGCACGCCATCGGCGCGCACGAGCACTGGGTCGCTCATGTGCGTGGCTTTGAAATGGCTGTGGCCACGAATCAGATCATCCCACACCACCCCTTCATCATTCAGCAGAAAGCGCCAGTGCGGCGTGCGGCCTTCAGCGATGAATTTTTTATTTTGTTCGTCGCTTGCGCGTTTATAGATTGGTGGCAGCCCGCGAGAGGCGAGCATCTTGCGCTGCACATCTAGCTCCTCGGCCGTCTCGTAGCACGCATAAAGCCGGCCATTTTTTTTAAGGGTTTCGGTCGCGAGCGTATAGCGGTCAAACCGGTCGGATTGCTTAACCAAAGAATCCCACGAGATACCCAGCCAGTCTAAATCTTCCTGAATGGCGGTCTCATATTCCGGTCGCGAACGCTCAAGGTCGGTATCGTCGATGCGCAGCATGAAATGGCCGCCCATTTTGCGTGTGAACAGCCAGTTTACCAGCGCCGTGCGCACATTGCCGACATGCAAATAACCGGTGGGAGAGGGGGCAAAGCGGGTTTTAATCATGGCGCGCGGCTGGGGCTGGTCGCCGTGGTGGTAGTCACAGTGGCGGATGTGGTATCGGTGGCTGCGGGCGTCGCAGCGGCAGGTTCGGCCGTTTCTGGCAGGCTGGATCCCGCAGGCGATTTATTGTCACACCAGCCGAAATAGGCGGTGTAAGGTTCACCCACAGGCACATCTTTAATCGATCCATCCGTATGCAGCAGATAAAAACCATACAGACCCGTTTCGGTATTGATGGTCACACGCTCGGTCACTTGCCCGCGACTATTATGGTTGCTGAGCGTAACCTGCCCAAGACGGTGTGTGATACTGCGATATTCCAGCGCCAGCGACTGATCGCGATCCAGATCTCCTGCCAGTTCGGTTTTAATCGTTTCAATCGCGCGCGCCGGATCAATGACATATTCCACGATCTGAGTTTTTCTAACCTTGAGGATGGATCGCTCGGTGTCGTTTATCAGCCCATCATGAATCACGCGGCAGGCGGTGCCTGTGCATTTGCTTTTGAAACGCGTGCATTCATAGGTCAGCTGAAACTCGTTTGCCAAAGCAGGAAACGAAACCAGCGCCGCCAGCACGAAGCTGCTGAGGCGCTTCATAATGCGGCCTGCGCAGCTGCAAGGCGCGCCACCGGCACGCGGTAGGGCGAGCAGCTCACATAATCCAGACCGGCTTTTTGGCAGAACGCGATCGAAGCCGGATCGCCCCCATGTTCGCCGCAGATGCCCATTTTCATGCCACTGCGCGTGGCACGGCCGCGCTCGGCGGCGATGTTAATCAGCTCGCCGACACCGGATTGATCCAGCGTGACAAACGGATCCTGCTCGACAATACCTTTTTGTTTATAAATCTCGATGAAGCTTGCCGAATCATCGCGCGAGATGCCCAGCGTGGTTTGCGTCAGGTCGTTGGTGCCGAAGCTGAAAAACTCAGCGCTCCCTGCAATCTCGCCAGCCATCAGCGCGGCGCGCGGCAGCTCGATCATGGTGCCGACCATGTAGTCGATTTTTTTGCCGGTTTCTTTCATGACGCTCGCCGCCACATCATCCACTAGCTGCTTCATCATCTCCAGTTCGCGCGGCATCATGACCAGCGGAATCATAATTTCAATTAAACTCCCTCTCCCGCTTGCGGGGGAGGGTTGGGGTGGGGGTGATTCCTGTTGCCCCCCTCCTGACCGCCCCCCGCTAGCGGGGGGAGGAATAAGAGAGGCTGCCGCTTCGAAAATCGCACGCGCCTGCATGGCGTAAATTTCTGGGTACGTGATGCCAAGGCGACATCCGCGATGGCCAAGCATCGGGTTTTGTTCTTTCAGTTCATGGGCGCGCATGCGTACATTTTCCACGCTGATACCGGCAGCTTTCGCCACCTGTTTCATATCTTCCTCGGTGTGCGGTAGAAACTCATGCAGCGGCGGGTCAAGCAGGCGGATAGTCACCGGTAGACCCTTCATAATCGTAAAGAGGTCGGTAAAATCTTTGCGTTGCATCGGAAGCAGTTTGGCGAGTGCTGCTTTGCGGCCTTCCGTGTCTTTCGCCACAATCATCTCGCGCATGGCAATGATGCGTTCGGCATCAAAAAACATATGCTCGGTACGGCACAGGCCGATACCTTCCGCGCCGAAACTGCGCGCGGTTTTGGCGTCTAGCGGTGTTTCTGCGTTGGTGCGCACACGCAGTTTGCGCACGCTGTCCGCCCAGCCCATCAGCGTTTCAAAATCGCCCGACAAGCTCGGCTGCACTGTTGGAATTTCGCCGAGCATCACTTCACCGGTCGAGCCGTTGATGGTGACCATCTCACCTTCTTTGATGGTGCGCCCCATCACCTGGAATTCTTTTTTCGCATAATCGATGCGCACATCACCGGCGCCGGAAACGCAGGGCTTGCCCATGCCACGCGCCACCACTGCGGCGTGCGAGGTCATGCCGCCGCGCGCGGTCAGGATGCCTTGTGCTGCATGCATGCCATGAATATCTTCCGGCGAGGTTTCAATACGCACCAGAATCACTTTTTCCTTGTGGCGCAGCGCCATCTCTTCGGCATCTTCGGCGGAAAACACCACCTTGCCCGAAGCAGCGCCCGGCGAGGCGGGCAGCCCCTTCGCCAGCACAGTTTTGGTAGCTTTGGGGTCGAGCGTGGGGTGCAGCAGCTGATCCAGCGAGAGCGGATCAATGCGCTTTAAAGCTTCTTCTTTGCTGATGCGTTTTTCACCCACCATATCGACGGCGATTTTCACCGCGGCGGCGGCAGTGCGCTTGCCGTTTCTGGTTTGCAGCATCCACAGCTTGTGGTTCTGGATGGTGAACTCGATATCCTGCATATCGCGGTAATGCGTCTCGAGCTTATCGAACACATCGGTCAGCTGCTTATAAACCTCAGGCATCACAGCGGGCATTTCTGAAAGTGGCTGCGGCGTGCGGATACCGGCGACCACATCTTCACCCTGCGCGTTTACCAGAAATTCGCCGTAATAAGCACGCTCGCCGGTCGAAGGGTTGCGCGTGAAGGCGACACCGGTCGCGCAATCATCTCCCATATTGCCGAACACCATCGATTGCACGGTCACCGCCGTGCCCCAGCTTTCAGGAATGTCATGCAGCTCGCGATATTTCTTGGCGCGCGCGCTCATCCAGCTGTCAAACACGGCGCGGATTGCCCCCCACAGCTGCTCGTGCACATCATCCGGGAAGGGCTTGCCCAGCTCTTCGGCCACTTTTTCCTTGTAGCCAGAAACCAGCTCTTTCAAATCGCTTTCGGTCAGCTCGGTGTCGAGCGTGATATCGCGATCCATTTTTTTCTGCTCGAGCATCTCCTCGAAATGGTAGTGGTCGATGCCGAGCACCACATCCGAATACATCTGGATAAAGCGGCGGTAGCTGTCATAAGCAAAGCGCGGGTTGGCGGTTTTTTCGGCCAGTGCCTTCACGGTGGTGTCGTTCAAGCCGAGATTGAGCACCGTATCCATCATGCCGGGCATGCTCGCGCGCGCGCCGGAGCGCACCGACAGCAGCAGCGGATTTTTGCTATCACCAAACGTTGCCCCGACGTGCTTTTCGACCATCGCCAGCGCGGCTTTCACTTGTGCTTCTAGCGCTGGGTTTACCTGTTTGCCGTTTTTGTAGTAATCCACGCAGACTTCGGTGGTGATGGTAAAGCCTGGAGGAACGGGCAGTCCCAGCGCGCACATCTCGGCAAGGTTTGCACCCTTGCCGCCGAGCAGCTCGCGCATGCTACCTTTGCCTTCAGCCGCTCCGCCAGCAAAGCTATAAACGAGTTTTTCTGCCATCTCGGTTTTTGGCTGTGCGTTTGTTTTTGCCATTGTTCCTCCTTGTCGTCATCCTGGAAAATTTTTCAGTAGAAAAATTTATCCGGGATCCAGAAAAGAAAAATGTCAGTAGACATTTTTCGTCTTATAAAAAACTGGATTCCCGCGGTTGCGGGAATGACGAAGTTTTAACCCTCTATCTTACTAAAATCCGCCACATTATTCATCGTGTCGCGAATGTATGCAAGTAATCTAAGGCGATTAACACGCAGATCCGCAACTTCGGCATTCACCATCACTTTTTCAAAAAAGCTATCGACGGGACTGCGAAGCTTAGCAAGCTTATTCATCATCTGTGCGAATTCTTCATTTTTTGCCAGCTCTACAATGCCTACGTAAAGACTATCGAGCTCTTTGCCAAGCGCAAGTTCCGCGGGCTCTTTCAGCGCTTCAGACACTACCGCACCCTGATACGTGGTTTTATCCTTCTTCTCTTCAATCGAAAGGATATTGGCCGCGCGCTTGTAGCCGGCTAGCAGGTTTTTGCCATCATCGGTTTCCAGAAAGGCTTGCACGGCCTTCGCTTTGTCTCTGATACGCACCAGATCATCATCGCCGGAGGCGATGACTGACTTAATCACATCATGGCGAATGCCGGAATCTTTGAGCTGCACCACCAGCCGGTCATGGAAAAATGCAAGAAGCTGCGAAGACAGGCTGCTGGCCGCATCTTCGGCAATATCCTGTGTGGCGGATTCGTTGACAGCCACATATTTGCCGACTTTAAGATCCCTCGGATTTTCATGGAGCTTCGCTTCCGTCTTTTTCACCAGCTGGTCACGCGCGCTGATAAGGGCAATATCCTTAAACGGCGCATCATCCAGAAATTGCTTCAGCGGCAGGCGCAGGTTATTTTCTAAAATAATGCGAATGACGCCAAGCGCGGCGCGGCGCAGCGCAAACGGGTCTTTGGAGCCGGTCGGCTTTTCGCCGATGGCAAACATCGAGCAAAGTGTATCTAGCTTGTCCGCCAGCGCCACACAGATGGAAACGGGCGTAGTTGGCACCGCAGAAGAAGGACCGAGCGGCAGATAATGATCGCGGATGGCGTCCGCCACTTCAGGCTTTTCGCCCTCAGCCAGTGCGTAGTAGCGCCCCATCACGCCTTGCAATTCCGGAAACTCGCCAACCATGCCCGTCACAAGATCGGCCTTACACAGGTTGGCGGCGCGTTCGACGTTCATTGAAAAATCGTCATCGCGAGGAGCGTCAGCGACGTGGCGATCCAGACTGGATTGCTTCGCTAGCGCTCGCAATGACGGATTATTAGCAAGCTCCAGCGCCAATTTTTTTACCCGCTCCACCTTCTGCGCCACACTGCCGAGCTTGGCATGATAGGTCACGCTCGTAAGGCTCACCCCCCAATCTTCCAGCTTCTTTTTGCGGTCGCTATCCCAGAAAAACCTGCCATCGGCGAGGCGTGCGCGTAGCACGCGCTCATTGCCCGCCACAATCGCTTTGCCGCCTGCCTGCGCGAAGCCGGGGCTTCGCTCCGGCGTAGGCATGCCATCGCTAGCGGTCATGTTGGCAGTGATGAGGAACTTGTTGCAAATCCCGTGAGACGCATCAGCGTCTGCACGGGATCCCATGAGATCCTGCGCTGACACTTCGTGTCCCGCAGGATATAATGCGAAATATTTCTGGTGGGCGCGCATCTCGGAAATCAGCACTTCCGGTGGTAGATCCATGTAGCTTGCATCAATCGTGCCCATCAACACCACCGGCCATTCGACAAGGCCGGTGACTTCTTCTAAAAGCCCTTCATCACCGCGCAGCATTAGTCCTGCCTTCGCCGCCACCTCATTAGCTTGGCGCAGGATCTCTGCTTTGCGCATATCGCGGCTAGCCATCACATAGGCTTTTTTGAGCGCTGCTTCATACCCAGCGGGGGTATCGATGGTGATCGGCGCGGGCGCAAGGAAGCGATGGCCATAAGTGATGTTTCCAGCTTTAATGCCAGCAAATTCCACCGGCACCACCTTACCATCAAACACGCACAGGATGGAATGCAGCGGGCGCACCCACGCAGCATCCCCGCTGCCCCAGCGCATCGATTTTGGCCATGGGAACTCTCTCAAGATTTTTTCGATTAATTCTTTTAGTAATTCGGCTGTCGGCTTTCCCTTTTGATGGGTTAGAGCAATATAAATTCCGTCACGTTGCTCAAGTTGTTCCAATTTCAAGCCGCTCTTTTTCAAAAATCCTTGTATCGCTGTTTCTGGCGCTCCAATTTTAGGTCCCTTTAATTCATGGTACATATCCTCTTGCTGAGTTGGGGCGTTGGTTATCCAAACCGCTAGTCTTCTGGGGGTAGAGTAAGAGCGGCTCACTCCAAAGGGTACCCCAAACATTTTCATCTGCTTCTCAATTTCAGAAGCCAGATTCGCCTCGGCCTCCGCCTGCATCCGCGCGGGAATTTCTTCGGAAAAAAGCTCGAGGAGAAAATCAGCCATTACAACCTCGTCATACCGGCGCAGGCCGGTATCCAGCAGCGGCGCGTCTGCGCCGCAATAGCTATGGGTATAAGAGCTGGATCCCGGCTTTCGCCGGGATGACGGGAGGCCATCACTTCACCCTCTCCACATTATTCTGCTCATCCATCACCAGCATTTTTGGCTTGTAGCTGCGGGCTTCTTTGTCATCCATCTGCGCGTAGGCGATGATGATGATGATATCGCCGGCCTTAAATAAGTGAGCCGCCGCGCCATACACGCCAAAGCGTTTGCTGCCGCGTGGCTCGCGGATGATGTAGGTGGTGATGCGCGCGCCGTTATTCACATTCAGCACATCAATCTGCTGGCCGGGAATCATACCGGCCTGATCGATCAGATCCTCATCAATCCCAAGGCTGCCATTATAATGCAGCTCGGAGTGTGTCACCCGCGCGCGGTGGATTTTAGAGTGTAACATCGTTAGTTGCATGGGCATAATATCCCCGCGAAAGCGGGGATCCTGTGAGAGTTAATTTTCGAAGCGTTTTTCATTTCTTATCCAATCCTTCAGGATTCCCGCCTACGCGGGAATTAAAATTTCCACATAAGTTTCGCAGCAGGCCTTGGCCAATGCGCGCACACGGGCGATGTAGCTCGCGCGCTCGGTGACGGAAATGACGCCGCGCGCATCGAGCAGATTAAAGCGGTGCGAAGCTTTGATGCATTGGTCATAAGCGGGCAGGGGGAGTTTCTTTTCAATCAGGCTCTGGCATTCGCTTTCGGCATCTTCAAACTGGCGTAGCAGCTGGGCGGTGTCGGCAAACTCAAGGTTATAGGCGGAGAATTCACGTTCGTTCTGGAGGAAGACCTCACCATAAGTGACTAAATCCTGCGAATCGCGTAGCGATTGCGCAGGATCTCGTGCAGATTGAGTAGGATCCTGTGCAGCCGCTTTGCGGCTCACAGGATTTGCGAACGCTAAATCATAAACATTCTCCACACCCTGAATATACATGGCGAGGCGCTCGAGGCCGTAGGTGATCTCGCCGGAAACTGGCCGGCACTCAATGCCGCCCACCTGCTGGAAATACGTAAACTGCGTGACCTCCATGCCATCGCACCATACTTCCCAGCCCAGCCCCCAGGCGCCGAGTGTGGGGCTTTCCCAGTCATCTTCCACAAAGCGGATATCGTGTTTCAGCGGGTTGATGCCGATGGCTTTCAGGCTTTCTAAATAGAGCTCCTGAATATTCGCGGGCGAGGGTTTCAGGATCACCTGATACTGGTAATAATGTTGCAGGCGGTTCGGGTTTTCGCCGTAGCGACCATCTTTCGGGCGGCGGCTCGGCTGCACATACGCCGCGTTCCACGGCTTCGGCCCTAGCGCGCGAAGCGCCGTCGCCGGATGAAACGTGCCCGCGCCCACCTCCATGTCATAAGGCTGCAGAATCACGCAGCCTTGCTTTGCCCAGAATTGGTGCAGGGTGAGAATTAGATCTTGGAACGAAAGAGCCATAGGCTGCCCGTTGTAGAGCGTTTACGGCTTTTTTCAATGATTTTATAGGCCTCTGCCACCACCGCCCGATGTTCCGGCGAAGCGGTTCCAGCGTCCTACGCGCTATGCCCATGATGCAAACGCAAGGTTATTTGCTTGAGATTAAATTTAAACTCTTAAGTTACATACCGCGGCCGGTGGACTGATCTCGGCCAACAGCATCAGTCCAAGAGCGCCCATCAGAGCGGCCATTGCTACCCAAAAGAGGCGCCATATCACGACCCCGATCACCGAATACGCGCCCAAGATTAACAGCATTCCTTCTTGCTTCCATTTCACCTTGATCAAGATTGGCATCCATCTGCTTTCGAAATGAAGCATATCCTACCCCTGCTGCCGCAACCCCTGCAACGACAGCCAGAACTGGAGCTTGGAGCATGGTGAAGGATAGTGCCGCTGCAAAAAACAAACCAGTTGCGACCATACCCAAAACTTGCGCCGTTGTTGCTTTGGATTTTACTGACGCCCTAAGACGCTGATACTCTGGATCTTGAAATTCGGTTTGTTCAACTGGCATAGCGCAGTCTCCTTTTTAAGACGGGATCTGCCTCTATTTTAGCAGCAAAAGAAAGAAAAATTATGACAATTTAGTGACATCTAATAAATGGCAGTAAAAAGCTTCTTACAGCCCTCTGCCGCCGCCACCGGAGGTTCCGGCGAAGCGGTTCCAGCGTTCACGGGAAACGCGTTTTTGGCCGGTGAGGCGGTTTCTGTAGCTTGCCACCTTGTCGGAAAGCGCCTCGCTGGGCATCGAAACCTCGGCGGGGGCGGGTGCCATGGCTTCTTTTAAGTCTTCAACACGCTGTTCTTCCTGACGCTTTAAGCGAATGAAATTAAATATTTCCTGCTGGAAGCGATTTTTTTTGACCTGCGCCTTCTTGCGCTCTTTCTTATCGTCCATGAGGAGGGTCATCCCGCTTTCCTGCTGACGGGTTTTTTGCGGCGTATCAGGTTGGCTTTCAAGGCCTTAGCAAGCCGCTCGCGCTTATCCGCGGGAGGGGCGCTAGGCTTGGCAGGAGCATCTGGGCGGGGTTTCATCCCCGCAAATCTAGCAAAATCTATACTCCGCGCCAAGAATAAATGCTTAAATTTTCAAATCATTACAAACCGTGCGAACGCGCGGCGCGCCAGCGGCGGGGTTTGGTGCAACGTGTCCGCCGAAGCCTAGGCGAAGGCGGAAGAGCCCCAACATATTTAAAAATAGTCATAAAAATGTAATGTTCTTCGTGTAAAATAGCCGCTTAACAAATAGGTAGGTACCCATGCTGGCAAGCGCCATTACTAGCCTGACGCTGGAAACGCAGATTTTTATCGGCGTGATTTTGTTGTTTAATCTGTATTTTCACATTCGTTTCACGCCGGAAACGGCGCTGAAATCACCCGCGTTTCTCACCACGCTGGGCATCCTCGGCACCTTCATCGGCATTGCCATCGGCCTGTGGCATTTTGATCCAAACGATGTTCAGGGCAGCGTGCCAAAACTGATCGATGGCATCAAGACCGCCGTCTGGGCATCGGCCTTTGGTATTTTCTGCGCGCTCACCATCAAGCTGCGCGACATCATCGCTCATCGCCGCAAAACTCCTGCGCCTGAGACGAAAGGTGCGACGGCGGATGATATTGCTGAAATTCTACGTTCCATCGATGCCGAGATTGCCGACTTAAAACCGGCGCTGGATAGCTACCATGACCGCATGGCGGAGGCGAACACCAAGGCGCTGGTTACAGCGCTGAGTGGCATCATCGCTGATTTCAACGTGAAGCTGAATGAGCAGTTCGGCGAGAATTTCAAAAAGCTGAACGAGGCGAGCGAGAAGTTGGTCGTGTGGCAGCAGGCGCATGGCGAGCAGCTGACGCAAACCACGCATGCCATGAAAGAGGCCAGCGAGCATTTCGCGAAACTCACCCATAGCTCGGGTGATTTCCATCGCCATGCCGAGGGCTTGGCTGCCTTGCTGGCGGGTCTGGAGGCGCAGCGAAGGGAGCTGGCCGGTTCGCTGACCAGCCTATCAACGCTGGTGAATAACGCCTCCGCCAACCTGCCGCAGCTGGAAGAGCGTTTGAATGACATGACCGTTGGCCTGGCGCGCGGCATGCAGGCGGCGAATGAAACCTTCAACAGCAATATGGGTGAGCTGATTGCCAAAACCAAAGAGCAGGTGATGGTGCTGGATACCGCGCTTTCCGAGGAACTCACCAAATCGCTGGAAAGCTTTGGCCGCCAGATGGCAGCGCTGTCGCAGAAATTCGCAGATGATTACGGCCCCATTACCGAGCGCCTGAATGCCATCCTGAACATCGGCAAACCGACATGACGCAGGAAAACGATCTTTTCACATCTGCATCCGACCAGGTGAGCGAAGAAGAGCAGTGGATTTCGCTCAGCGATCTCATGGCCAGCCTGATGATGATCTTCATGCTGCTCGCCATTGCCTACATGGTGAAGCAGGAGGCGCAGAGTTTTAAGGTGAAACAGGTTTCGGCGGTGTACGAAGAAATTCGTACTGAGCTTTACGAAGAGCTCACGCGTGAGTTTGCCAAAGATCTGCCGGTGTGGGACGCCGAGATCACGCCTGATCTCGCCTTTCGCTTTCGCAACCCCGATATTCTATTTGATACCGGTAAGGATGTCTTAAAGCCCAAGTTTCAGGCGATTCTCGATGATTTTTTCCCGCGCTATGTGCGCATCATTACGAACCCGAAATATGAAGGCACCATTTCCGAGATTCGTATCGAAGGCCACACTTCCAGCAAATGGCTGACCTCTGCGAGCGCAGAAGAGGCCTATTTTCTCAACATGGAGCTGTCGCAGTCGCGCACGCGCAGCACCCTGCGCTATGTGATGGGGCTTTCGCAGGTATCGGCAAAGCTTGGCTGGCTTAAACAGTTTGTGACTGCCAATGGTCTTTCCTCCTCGCGTCTGATTTTAAATAAAGATGGATCGGAAGATATTGGTCGTTCGCAGCGCGTGGAGTTTCATATCCGCACCGATGCTGAGGCGTGGCTTGCCAACATCCGGGATGCTGTCCAATGAAGCTTCCTGATTTTGAATCCTTCGAGCCTTTCCTTGATTTAAAAAAGCGTATGGATGCACGCGCGCCGGTGGAGTTCACTGCTGAATTTTCTGCGCGTCAAATCTCGAATGATAATTTTGCCGCGCAGGAAGCGGTCGCCATGCCGCCGCTGGAAGATTTTGTCACGCAGCGCGCCAAACGTCCTGAGCCGCTGCCTTTGCCGCAAGCCACACCATCAGAAGAGCCCCCGGCGGAGACAATAGTGCTGCCGCAGCCCACGCGCATTACCGAGCCAGAAAAAACCGCCGCTGATCCGGTTATCACATCTCAGCCGCAAAGCCGCGCGAAGCTGCGCCCTGCGAGGCATGACAAGCAGAAAAAATCCGCCTATCATCGCCGCAGCATTCTCACGCTCACGCTGGCTGCGGGTGGCATTCTGCTGCTGAATGCGGCGTTGCTGTGGGTGTTTTTCAGTTATCTCGCCACCATCACCAAACCTGTGAGCAACGAATCACCGCCGGTGATTGCGCAGCCTCAGCCCGTGTCGCCGCCGCCACAAAAGCTTGAAGAAGTTGCGCCGAAACCTGCCCCAGCTGCGGCGCAGCCTCCCATGGTTTTGGCGCCGCCGCCTCCTGCGCCGGAGCCGCAGCAAGCCAAGCCAGAACCACTGCCAGAGCCGTGGCAGCCAGCGCCTGCCGAGCCTGTGCAGGCGCTACCAGCGCAAGAGCCACAAGGCGTGCCGCCCACACCACAAGTCGCTGAGCCGCACACGCCAGCAACAAGCCAGACAACCCCGCTCGACGCCGCCAGCCTGCCGCCGCCGCAGGAAGCAGCGCCACCCTATCCTGAGCATCAATCTCCCCGCCCGTCTATTTTTGATGGTCAGCCCCCTTCAAATTTACCGCCCGGCGGTGGAATCGGCGGGGTAGGTGCAGGTTGGGGCGGGCAGGGTGGTTCAGCCGGATTGGCGGGGCAGGGTGGGGTCGGCGGTATTGGCGGTGTGGGGGTGCCGGCCATAGGGGCGGGCAAGGCCGCAAAACCAGCGCCAAACCTTAGGTTCCGCCGTGTGTATGTGCGTCATTATGTGCGTGTGCCACCCCC
>CANHDY010000040.1 GCA_947459535.1 Rickettsiales bacterium
ACAATGTGACAATTTGATGACAGCTAGATGAAACAATTATGACAAAATGATTAAGGCCTTTATTCACCCAGAAAAATCTCTACCCGGCGGTTTTGTGGCTCTTTTACGCCATCTTTGGTTTTAATGAGCGGGTCAGACTCACCGAACGCAAAAACTTTAATCGCCTCATCTTTCACACCGGCGCTGGCAAGCCGTGCCTTCACCGCTTCAGCGCGGCGCTTAGAGAGCTGGAGGTTATATTTCGCATCGCCGGATAAATCGCTGTGGCCATTGAGCACCACCTCATAGCCATCTGTACCAGCCAATTGCGCCGCCACACCATCAATCACGGCCGCGCCCTCGATGCTGATCGAGGTCTGCCCCCAGGGGAAAAATACCATGTATGAGGTGGTATCAACCGCCGGCAGCTCGCCCTGCTCCTTCAGCACTTTTTCAAAGCTGGTGTCGGCAAGCTCGGCAATGCGGTCATCAAAGCGCTGCTTGCAGGCGCTGGCTTCGTCGCTGCGCGTAGGTTTTTGCTGCTCCGCCAGCCAGCAATCAAAGAAAAACAGCGCCTCTGCGGCTACTGCCGGGCGCTCATTGATGTTTTTATCAGAAAGCAGCGCCAGAAGCTCGCCGCGCGCTTTCGCAAGTTCGATAGCAGCGTCAGGATGATCCACGTAAGCTGTCACATCTTCCGGCCCAACCTCATTATTATACGCCGCGAGCAAGCCCTTATCAGCAAAGCGCGCCGAGCCACTCCAGTCATAGCGGCGCGCCAGTTCCTCAGCATAATCAAGGTAGCGCCAGGTGAGGGTCTGGTTAAATTCATTGCCCGATGGCGTGGTGTGGCGCAGCTCCTGAAGACTATAGCCGCTACAGGCAGACAGAGATGCCATCATCAGGAGCGCAGCAAGACAATGTTTCATCCCAGCTCCTCCTTCAGACGATCCACCACCGCGCGAAACTCACTCGCGCACGCATCACTTTCCGTCTGAACACCTCGCTTTTCTTCACTCACCCAGCAATCATAGAGCACCTGCGCGCGTGCCAGCCCATCCGGGTCATTCTGTTTGTTATCGTCGGTCAGCAGCACCAGAAGCTCGCTTCTGGCCTGCGCATGTTTCTTGCTGATGGGTTCATCGGGCGCGGCGCTTTGGCCGGAAAGCGCCGCCAGCCCTTTAGCAGCAAGGCGCTCCGCCTCGCCAGTTTGCCCCTGCTCGGCCTGCGAATCAGCATAATCACGATATTCGCGGGCAAGCGCGGCGGAAAAATCCCCGCGCGTGAAGTCGGCCTGTTTCAGGCTTGAAAGCTGGCCTTCGCAACCAGCAAGCCACACCAGCGACATGAGTGCGAGCTTTGCGCGCATACCTACTACCCGTTGTATATTTTTTTGCTCTTGTCCCCAACA
The DNA here is from genome assembly GCA_947459535.1 of Rickettsiales bacterium. GTDB lineage: Bacteria > Pseudomonadota > Alphaproteobacteria > Rickettsiales > SXRF01 > JAJTHB01. The sequence continues at coordinate 1,391 of CANHDY010000040.1, forward strand.
TACCTTTTTTTATCAATTTGTACAGCCCCAACACGGTACGTACGCAGCGGGCATAAAATGGTTGCTTTTGCGCGGGCTGCATTTTATAAGCGGGCAACTTTTCAAACCACACAAGGAATCAAACCATGGCTAAAGAACGCACCTTCTCGATCATCAAACCCGACGCCACCGCGCGCAACTTAACCGGCAAAATCACCGCGAAGTTTGAAGAAAACGGCCTTCGCATTGTTGCTTCCAAGCGCATTCGTCTGTCGCGCCTGCAAGCGCGTGAGTTCTACGCGGTGCACAAAGATCGCCCGTTCTATGAAGAGCTGGTGGAATACATGGTATCAGCGCCGGTCGTGGTGCAGGTACTGGAAGGTGAGAACGCCGTAGCCAAAAACCGCGAACTGATGGGCGCGACCGATCCTTCCAAAGCAGCCCCCGGCACCATCCGCCGCGAGTTTGCCGAAAACATCGAGCGCAACTCGGTGCATGGTTCGGATTCGCTGGAAAACGCCGCGCAGGAAATCCGTTTCTTCTTCAGCGATATTGAGCTGGTGGGCTAGTAAGCCGTCTCACTGCCTCCACATAAATCCGGTGTTCTGCCGCGTGGATTCGCTCGGCGAGTGTCTCGTGCGTGTCGCCAGCATGAATCGGCACTTGTTCCTGCAAAATAATCTCGCCAGCATCCATCTCTGCCGTCACATAATGCACGGTGCAACCGGTTACTTTTTCGCCTGCCGCCAGCGCATCACGGATGGCATGTGCGCCTTTGAATTTCGGTAGCAGCGACGGGTGGATGTTGATCATTGTGCGCGGCCACTGCTCCACGAACCACGGCGATAGCAGTCGCATGAATCCGGCCAAACACACCAGCTGCACGCGGTGCGCGGTCAGCTGCTCATGCAGCGCCGCGTCAAACGCTTCGCGGCTGGCGTAAGCCTTGTGGTCAATCACGACCCAAGGAATATCCGCCTGCCGGGCGCGCACCAGGCCATAAGCCTCGGCTTTATTGGAAATCACCAGCGCAATCTCGGCAGGAAAATCTGGCGCGCGGCAAGCATCCATCAGCGCCTGCAGGTTCGTGCCGCTACCGGAAATCAGCACGCCAAGGCGCACTTTGCTCATGCGATCACAACTTCTTCGGCAGCGCGCGCAGTCAGCTCGCCGATCACAAACACCTGCTCGCCAGCCTGCCTGAGCAGGCTTGCAGCACGGTCTGCGGTGTTTTTATCCACCACCAGCACCATGCCGATACCGCAATTAAACGTGCGCAGCATATCGCCCTCCGGCACGCCGCCGGTCTTCTGCAGCCATTCAAACACTGCCGGGCGCTGCCACGAAGCGCGGTCGATACGCGCCGATACATGCGCCGGCAGCACACGCGGCAGATTATCCGGCAGGCCGCCGCCAGTGATGTGCGCCAGCGCCTTCACGCCGCAGCCTGCGTCGCGAATGGCAGCAAGGCACGGCTTCACATAAATTCGGGTTGGCACCAGCAGCGCCTCTGCGTAGCTGCGCCCGCTATCAAAAGCAGCCTTAGTGTGATACTCCAGCCCAGCCTGTTTCATGATGTAGCGCACCAGCGAATAGCCATTGGAGTGCACGCCGCTTGAGGCAAGCCCAAGCAGCACATCGCCAGCACCCAGATTCTGTTTTGGCAGCAGCTGCTCGCGCTCCACCGCGCCCACCGTAAATCCGGCAAGGTCATACTCGCCCGGCGCATACATGCCCGGCATTTCGGCCGTTTCGCCGCCAATCAGCGCACAGCCAGCCTGCTTGCAGCCATCAGCAATGCCTTTAACCACGCTCGCCGCCACCTCCACCGATAACTTTCCGGTAGCGAAATAATCAAGGAAAAATAGCGGCTCGGCGCCCTGCACCACCAGGTCGTTCACACACATCGCCACCAGATCAACCCCGATGGTGTCGTGCGCGCCCACCTCCTGAGCAATTTTAAGCTTGGTGCCCACCCCATCGGTGGACGAGACGAGCAGCGGATCTTTGAATCCGGCGGCTTTCGGGTCAAATAAGGCGCCAAATCCGCCAAGATCATCCACGCAGCCAGCGCGGCGCGTCATTTTGGCGAAGGGCTTGATACGCTCGACCAGCGCATCACCCGCGTCGATATCCACACCTGCCTGTCCGTATGTTGCGCCTGCCATGGCGGAGTCCTTGCGAAAGAAGTCAATAACGGCTAGAGATATGCCAGACTTCATCAAACATTCAAGCGCTTAATCCATGAAACGTCTGCTTTTTCTATGTTTCCTGCTGATGCCGCTGCCGGCCATTGCCGGTAGTGCACAGGTGACCAGCGAAGTCAATGTCGATGCACAGGGCAAAGATGCGGCTGATGCACGAACGCAAGCCATGGCAAGGGGTGAGATCGCGGCACTTTCTGAGCTTCTCTCCAAGCTGACTACGCCGGATCAGGCGCAGGAAATCATCGCGGGACTGGATGTAAGAAAAATAGCAACGCTCGTGCAAGGCGTTGAGGTGCTCGATGAAAAAATGGGTACGGATCGCTATCGCGCGCGGCTGATTGTCAGTTTTGATGCAGATGAGATCAGTTCGCTGATCGGCAAAATTACGGCATCAGATGGCAGCCCCAACGTCACCGTCAATACCGGCGCTTTTCTGATGATACCGGTGTATGAAGAAGATGGCAGCCGTCTGCTTTGGGAAAGCGACAATCTGTGGGCAGCCACGTGGCGAAGAACGGCACTGGAAACAACCAGCGGCGATATCATTGTCGCTTACGGTGATACCAATGACAGCGGCATTGTCACCGCTAAAAACATAAGCTCTGCCACCTATTCAGTGCTTGCGCCTCTAGCGGTTCGCTATGGCGTTACTGATCTGATTGTTCTTGAAGCCAAACTCACACGCGCGCCAGACATGGTGCTGAATGTCATCAAGCGGCGCGTCAACCGTGCGCGCAATGAAATTCATATGCTGACCTATCGCGCAGATCCTCAGGAAAGCCGTGAGGCGCTGCTGGTTCGCGCTGCACAGGATATCGCAAGCAATGTGCTGAGCCAGAAAGCCGAAGAAGCTGCCAAAAAACCTGCCGCGCAGGGTGGCGAGCGCGGCAAAATCATGGTGCTGGCGAGCGTTGGCACCCTCAGGGCATGGACAGACATCCGTGCACGCCTGACCTCGATGCCGATGGTGGAGCGCATCGAGCTGGTGGCGATGTCGCCGCAGCAGGTGGACATGGTGCTGCATTATCGCGGCGATACCGGCTCGCTGGCCACGGCGCTGGAGGCACAGAAGCTACGCCTGAACCAGAACAATCCTTCTTACTGGGTGATATCGCGTGATTAATCGGAACCTGATTTTCTGGCTGATTATTCTTGGGTTTGGCGCATTGTTTGTCGCGGCCATCACGCCCATCCTGCTGCCATTTGTGCTGGGCATTCTCACCGCCTATTTTCTGGATCCGGCGGCGGATCGGCTGGAGCGTCTACGCCTGTCGCGCACAACGTCGACGACCATCATCACCGCCTGCTTCTTTATCTGCCTCACGCTTATCTGTCTGCTGGCACTGCCGCTGATCGGTGAGCAGATATCGGCGCTATTTGCGGCACTTCCCAGCTATGCGGCGCAGCTGGAGCAGGATGTTGCGCCGCAGCTGCAGGGCTGGCTGGGCATGCTGCCAGCCGAGCAGCTGGAGCGCCTGCGCGAGGCGGCCGCGAATATCTCGGGGGTGATGCTGCGCTGGCTCGCCGAATTTGTTGCCAATCTTTTTGCTTCCGGCATGGCGTTCATCAACCTGCTGTCGCTGGTGCTGATTACGCCGCTGGTCACCTTCTACCTGCTGCGTGACTGGGATCAGATCACTGCGCATGTGGATCGGCTGCTGCCGCGCCGCCATGCCGCCACCATCCGTGAGCAGCTGGCGCAGATTGATGCCACACTGGCCGGCTTTATCCGTGGCCAGCTGAATGTGTGCTTTATTCTTGCGATCTTTTACAGCATCGGGCTTTCGCTGGCTGGGCTTAAGTTTGGCATCGTTATCGGGCTCATCACCGGCTTATTTGCCATCGTGCCGTATGTTGGCTTTGCGCTCGGTTTCATCAGCGGCATGACCATTGCCTTTTTCCAGTTCGGCCTTGGCGGCGAAATGGCGGCGGTGCTTATTGTGTTTCTGATCGGGCAGGTGCTGGAAAGCTATATTCTCACCCCCCGTCTGGTTGGCGAAAAAGTGGGGCTCCATCCGGTATGGATTATTTTTGCCATGCTGGCGGGCGGGGTGCTGTTTGGTTTTGTCGGGGTATTGCTGGCGATTCCCGTGGCGGCGGTGATCGGGGTGCTGCTGCGCTTTGCCACTGCGCGCTATCTCGAAAGCCCCTATTATCACGGCTGATCCATGCCGCAGCTGCCGCTTCAACTTGCCATGCCGCCCGTGTATCTGGAGCAGAATTTTCTGCGCTCAGGTAGCAATCATGAGGCGCTTGAGTGGGTGCTGCGCTGGCCGAGCTGGCCCTCCTACGCACTGCTGATTGATGGCGACGAAGGCTCCGGCAAAACGCATCTCGGCCATATCTGGGCGGCACGCGCCGGTGCCAGTAAAACGCCGCTGACCGAGCCGGCACTCGCCAGCCACGCCCTGATCGATGACATTGAGCACTATGATGAAACGCTGCTGTTTCACCTGCTCAACATCGCACGTGAAAAACAGCTCAGCCTGCTTTTAACCGCAAGCAAGCCAGCAGGCCAGCTTGATATTCGCCTGCCGGATCTCGCCTCGCGGCTGAAGGCTTTGCCCGCGGCTACCATCCGCGCGCCGGATGACGAGCTGCTGGCCGCCATCATGCGTAAACAATTTTCCGACCGCCAGCTGATGGTCGACGACGAGGTTATCAAGTTTCTGGTTGCACGTGTCGAGCGCAGCTTTGAAGCGGCAGCTAGGCTGGTAGAGCGAATTGATGAGCAATCATTAAGCCAGCACCGCCGCATCACCATTCCATTCGTACGAACGATGACGCTTGGCGACTAAGAGCGGGCAGCCCTTGCATCATTCGTCATCCGCTTTAACCGGCCACTGCCTCAATCAGCGTTTCGCGGATGGTCTTCAGCTTGGCCTCGTGGGTAATTTTCATGCCGAACTGGTCTTTGACATAAAACACGTCGGCTGCCTGAAGCCCGAAGGTAGAAATATGCGCTGTGCCAATCGAAAGGCCAAGATCCGCCATTGCGCGGGTGACCTGATAGAGAAAACCCGGACGGTCGCGGCCGGTCAGCTCAATCACCGTATGCTGGTCGCTGGCCTCATTATCGACAAAAACCTGCGTGGTGATGGGCTGAGGGCCCGCCTCCTGCGCGCGCCAATCACGCTGGCGCTTGCCAAAGGCGAGGTTCAAATCCAGCTCGCCGGCCAGCACCTGACGGATATACACTGACATTTTCGCAAGCTTATCCGGCGCGTCAAACACGTCATTCGTCAGATCCTGCACCTGAAACAGCTCCACCGCCATACCATTTTTGAGCGTGAAAATTTTAGCCCCGGTAATGTTGGCGCCTGCCAGCGCCATCGCACCGGCTACATTTGAAAAAAGCCCATGCTGATCCGCGGCCACCAGCGTCATATCCGTGACGCGGTGTTCGTAATGATGTTCCGTGTGAATGGCGAGCGGCAAGGTTTCGGACTGCGCATCGTGAAGCATGCGGGCAATCAGCGCATGGCGCTCAATATCGCAGGCCGTCCACACGCCTGCATTGCCCAGCGCCACATACTCGGCCACCGTTTTCGCCGGCCAGTCAGGCAGGCGTTCCGCCAGCCGCTGGCTGAACTGTTCGTCCTGACGCGCGCGGCTGGTGGCGGGGGCGGCGCCCATCGCTTCCTGAGCGCGGTAATAAAGATCACGCATCAGCGCGCCTTTCCAGTGGTTCCATACGCCCGGCGCCACTGCGCGCATATCCGCCACCGTCAGCACCAGCAGCAGTTTAAGCCGCTCAGAATGCTGCACCTCGCGCACAAAATCCTGAATAGTTTTAGGATCCGTCACATCGCGCTTGAATACGGTGTGCGAAAGCAGCAGGTGATGGCGCACCAACCAGGCGGTGGTTTCCGCTTCATCTTCAGCAAAACCGAAGCGGCGGCACAGGCGCCGCGCGATGGCTTCACCCTGCAGCGAGTGATCGCCGCCTCGCCCCTTGGCAATATCGTGGCACAGCAGCGCCACATACAGCACGCGCCTCATACGCACACGGTGGATCACTTCGCTGGCCAGCGGCAGGTCTTTTTCGAGCTCCCCCTGTTCAATCGCATGGAGCACACCAAGCGCCACCAGCGTATGTTCATCCACGGTGTAGATATGATAGCGGTTAAACTGCGTCATCCCGATCACGCGGCCAAAGTCGGGAATAAACCGGCCAAGCACTCCCGCCTCGCTCATCCGGCGCAGGGTGGTTTCCGCATCTTTGGGTGAAAGCAGAATATCAAGAAAAATCTGATTTGCTCTGGGATCGTCCTGCACAGATTTATCGATGCGCTTCAAATTACGCGCCACCTGCTGCAGTGCGCGTGGGTGAATATCGAGTCCGTGCTGCTGCGCGGTGCGGAATAATTCCAGCATCGCTGCCGGCTGGCGGGCAAAGAGTGTCTCCTGCCGGGGCAGCAGGCGCTGGCCGGCCAGCTTGAACGCGCCAAGTTTCCATGGGTTCTGCCACAGGGCGGTAAAGGCATTTCTTGGAGCGCGCTTATGCGCTTCCTCCAACAGGGTACAGAATTGTCGTGTCACGCTCCCCACGGTGCGCACAGCAATAAAATAGCGGCGCATGAAGCGGGTAATCGCCGTGTTGGGGTTGGGATGGTCATAGCCCATGGCCTGCGAAAGCGGCAGCTGCACATCAAAACCCAGGCGCTCTTCCGGACGGCCGCACAGATAATGCAGGTGAATGCGCACGCATTGCAGGAATTTCTGAGCCTCGTGATAGATACGATATTCATCCGCAGTCAAATGCCCCATGCCCACCAGCTCATCAAGGCTGCGAATCGGATACACATAGGTCGCCAGCCACCACAGCGTGTGCAGGTCTCTCAGGCCGCCCTTACCTTCTTTTACGTTCGGCTCGAGCATGTAGCGCGAGGCGCCGAAGCGCTTGTGGCGCTCGCCGCGCTCGGCCAGTTTGGCTTCAATAAAGGCGGCTTCGCTGCCAGCAATCACTTCTTTTTCAAAGCGGCTGCGGTAGCGCCGGTACAGCTCGCCATCACCAGCAATGATACGCGAATCAAGCAGGCTGGTACGGATAGTCATGGCCTGCTGAGCCGCCACCACCGCTTCATCGAGGCTTCGGTAAGCATGGCCAACTTTCAGCTTCAGATCCCATAAAAGCTGGACAATCAGCTCAGAAAAACGCGCAGCCTGCTCGCTATGGGCATCGTCATAAAGAAAAAGAATATCCACATCGGAATAAGGATACATTTCGTGGCGGCCATAGCCGCCCACCGCGACCAGCGCCATGCCCGGAGTGTCATCACCGGCCAGCTCGCTGTAAAATTCTGCCAGCAGCGCATCGAGCAGATCCGCATGGGCGCGCAGCATGGTTTCGGGATTACCCTGACTCATGAACTGTTCTTGCAGCGCCTTTTTCTCGCTACTCAGCCACGATTTGGCGCGCCTGAGCATCGCGGCTTTGCGCCGCTCCGGGCTTAACGACTCATTTTTTTTCATACACATCAGTTTAGCTTCTTGCGCGAGTGCATGCAGCAGCTATTTTGCCCCCATGAGCATAAACCGCACCCTCCCTGCGATTGGCTTCATGCTTGCCAGCATGCTGTGCTTCTCCGCCATGAATACGGTCATTCGCCATCTGGCGGTGGATCTGCATTCCACCCAGATGGTGTTCATGCGCAACGTGCTGAGTTTATTGATTATTATAGCGATTGCTGCGGTCATGCAGCGTGGGCGCCCGCGCTTTCCCACTGACCGGCTGTCCGGCCATATCTGGCGTGGCACGATTGGCCTTGTCTCCATGGAGCTATGGTTTCATGCCATCACCATCATGGAGCTGACGCTGGCCACCGCCATTTCCTTCATCACCCCGATTTTATCAACCATCATCGCCATCCTGTTTCTCGGCGAAAAGGCCGGGATTCGCCGCTGGGCGGCAATTATGGCCGGTTTTGTCGGCATGCTGGTCATTTTGCGGCCTGATCTTGGCACCATCAACCCGAATGCCACCTTTGTGCTGGTTTCTTCCACCCTCATGGCCATCGCCGGCACGGTGGTCAAAAGCTTAACGCGCACCGAGTCGCCGGAAACCATTGTGTTTTACATGTCGCTCATCATGACCATCTGGTCGATTGTTCCGGCAGCGCTCTACTGGCGCGATTTCACGCTGGTGCATGTCCTCTGGGCGTTTCTGATTGCGCTGTTTTCCACCGGCGCCCATCTCATGCTGGCGCGCGCCTACATGCGGGCGGATGTGGTCGTGCTCATGCCCTTTGATTTCACTCGGCTGATCTTCACCGCCGCACTGGCCTATGTCGTTTTTGGCGAAGTGATGGATAGCCAGACCATCATCGGTTCATTAATTATTGTTGCCAGCACCGTTTATATCGCGCATAGAGAAGCACGTAAAAACCGCTACAAACCTACAAAAACCATCGCAAACTGATGCTGATTGACTCGCGCCTGCTCACTCTTTTTTCGCTCACACCACCGGAAGGTCTCGAACCACCGAACCTGACCACGCGCTGGAGCGATTCCTCGCTGGCTTTTCTCGCCAGTGTCCATAAGCCGAAAAGCGATGCGCTGAAAACCATCATCGAGGCCGAGGGCTGGCCGCAGGACGATCGCTACACGGATAACGCTGAGGCCGCCGCGTTCATGATTGTGCTGCACGCGGATTATGATCTGCCCTTCCAGCGCCGCTGCCACCAGCTGATGCTGGAACTGGCCACGCGCGGCCAGATTAAGCTGGGCTACCTTGCCTTCCTTACCGATCGCATCTTGTGCAATGAAGGCCATCACCAGCGCTTTGGCACGCAGATTCGCGAAGCGGCTAATGGCTGCTTTGTGCCTAAGCCCATGGAAGAAGAAGACGATATCGAGCGCCTTGATAGCCTGCGTAAGGAGGCAAGCCTTCATGAAACCATGCTGGAATACACCCAGCGCGTCAATGGCGGCGATCTGCTGCTGCCGCGCCTGCTGCTCGGTGATTATGCCGATATCTGGGAAGGCAAACGCGAAAGTAATGTCATCCGCTTTCCCAAAAAAGACCCCTCAGTCCATTAATACTAATTTAAGACTTCTATCCTAAGGGTTGTAGCGTTCCTGCACATAGCTAACTATGTGTTGTTGTAGTTCTTTTATGGAGTGCCACCTCATGCGCAAGCTGCTTCTTGCAAGTCTAATCCTCCTAAGTCTTTCCTTCCCCGCTTTTGCCCAGGATGCCGCGCTTGCGCCAGATTCCGGCAACACCGCTTGGCTGCTCATCAGCGCAGCATTAGTGATGCTCATGACCCCCGGACTGGCATTTTTCTATGCCGGCATGGTGAACCGTAAAAACGTGGTCTCCACACTGCTGCAAAACTTTGTGGCGCTCGGTGTAGTGGGTATTTTGTGGGTTGTCATTGGTTACAGCCTTGTTTTCAGCGGTGATAACGCACTGATCCCAGGCATTATCGGCGGGACAAATTTCTTCATGCTCGAAGGCTTGAGCGGACAACTCTACAACGCCGATAGTCGTGTGCCACACTACGCTTTTATCGCTTTCCAGATGATGTTTGCGGTGATTACGCCCGCACTGATAACCGGTGCGATTGCCGAGCGTGTGAATTTTAAAGCATGGATGTTCATGCTCGCCCTGTGGAGCCTTGCGGTCTATGTGCCGGTGGCGCATTGGGTATGGGGCCCCGGCGGCTGGATTGCGGCAGATGGCGGGCTCGATTTCGCGGGCGGTCTCGTCGTGCATGTCACCGCAGGCGTGGCGGGTCTGGTTGCGGCACTGATGTTTGGTAAGCGTATCAGTGCCGAACACATTAACCGTCCGAACGATGTGTCGATGATCATGCTGGGCGCAGCGCTGCTGTGGTTCGGCTGGTTCGGCTTTAATGCGGGTTCGGCCATCACCTCCGGTCATCTGGCGGCGCATGCCTTCATGACGACGTTTATCGGCGCCGGTGCGGCCTTCATCGCGTGGATGATGGTGGACTGGATCAAGCACAAAAAACCCAGCGCCGTTGGGGGCGCGATTGGTCTGGTGGTGGGTTTAGTTACCATCACACCAGCGGCTGGTTTTGTCTCGGTCGGCCACGCCATTTTAATGTGCGCGGTATCCGGTGTGCTGTGCAACCTGTTTGCCCATTTCATCAAAACCCAGACACGCCTTGACGATGCGCTGGATGTATTCGCTTGCCACGGCATGGGCGGCATTCTCGGCGCCATCATGACCGGCATGTTCGCAAGCTCTGCCATCAATCCGGTAGTGAGCGTGCAAGGCATCCTGATCAGCGGCGAAACCAAGCTGTTCATTGCCAATATTGTGGCAGTGGTTGCCGTAGGTATCTACACCGCGATTGTCACCTATGTGCTGATCAAGTTGGTCAGCTTCATCACGCCGATCCGCGTTTCGGAAAAAGATGAAACAGCCGGCCTCGACACCTCCCTGCATGGCGAAGCGGCACGCTTCCACGATCGCCGCAACTACGCATAATCAAAGCCTTAGACCGGGCGGTATGATTTTTTCATACCGCCCAGCTTTTTTTATTAGCAACTCATTAATACATATTTTGTAAGATATTCATACTGGTTGAAATGGACAATGTATGACCGCCCAACTTGATATCAAAACCATCATCAGCAACATTGAGCAGCGCGTTGCCACCTTCGCCAACGCCAACGAGAAAATCGCCTCCCAGACCAACCTTCTGGCACTCAATGCCACCATCGAGGCCGCGCGTGCCGGCGAGGCAGGGCGCGGATTTTCGGTCGTTGCCGCCGAGGTCAAAAACCTTGCCAAACAGGCCGCTGACAATTCCAAGGAGCTTCGAACCGTTGCACTCGCCAGAATCCGTGAAGAAACACACGAACTCGAGCAGCATTTTGAAGAAAAAGAATATGGCCGCCTCTCAGAAATGGCGCAGACGCTGGTGCAGCTGATTGTGCGCAACCTTTATGAGCGCACCGCCGATGTGCGCTGGTGGGCAACCGATACCTCCCTCTTTAAAGCCCTGCAAACCGTGGATAAAGCGGATATCGCCTTTGCCACTGAGCGTCTTGGACTGATTAACCGCTTTTACTCCGTCTATGCCAATCTTGTGCTCACGGATGCGCGCGGTAAGGTCGTCGCCTGCTCTCAGCCATCACGCTTTCACCGCTGTGTCGGGGCGGATCTTTCAGATATGCCGTGGGTTAAAAAGGCGCTCGCCACTACCAGCGGCGATCAATATGTCGTGGACGACATTTTCCGCGACCCCACGCACGACAACAAGCTCGCCTGTATCTATGGGGCGGCAGTGCGTGAGGGCGGCAAGGTGGACGGCAAAATTCTAGGTGTGCTCGGCGTGAATTTCGACTGGGAAGAACAGGCACGCGTGATTGTGCAGGTAGAGCCAGCGCTGTCGCAGGAAGAATGGCAGCGCTCGCGTGTGTTGCTGCTGGATGCTGGGCTGCGTGTGATCGCCTCGTCTGATGGCAACGATCTGCTGCTGCCCTTTGCGCTTAAAACCGATAATAAGCAGAAAGGCCATTACTTCACCGAAACGGGTGACCTCATCGCCTTTGCCAAAACCATAGGCTATCAGGAGTATAATGGCCTTGGCTGGTATTCGGTCATTGTCCAGAAGCCTAAGGGGAAGAAATAGTCTCGTCATCCTGCGAGGCGCGTAGCGACTGCGCAGGATCTCTTGCCGTACAGGATCCTGTGCTCATCGCTAAAGCGATGCCACAGGATGACACCTAAACATCCCCCCACGTCTTGCGCGTAAAGTTATGGTGAGCCTCCACCATGCGAACCGTGCCGGTTTTGGAGCGCATCACGATCGAATGGGTCATCGCCCCGCCCGGATAGCGGCGCACACCCTTTAGCATCGAGCCATCGGTCACGCCGGTCGCGGCAAACATCACATCGCCCTTGGCAAGTTCTTCAAGCGCATAAACTTTATTCAAATCGGCGATACCCATACGCTTGGCGCGGCTTTTTTCTTCGGCCGTCTTAAAGAGCAGGCGCCCTTGCATCTGCCCGCCGGTTGAGCGCAGCGCTGCTGCGGCCAGCACCCCTTCCGGTGCGCCGCCAATACCCATATAAAGGTCAATGCCTGTCTCTGGCAGGGCGGTGGCGATCACACCCGCCACGTCACCATCCGAAATGAGTTTAATACGTGCGCCTGCTTCGCGGGTTTTGGCGATCATCTCTTTGTGGCGATCGCGCTCCAGGATGCACACTACCAGATCAGCGACATCACACTTCTTGGCTTTGGCAAGGCGCTTCAGGTTGACCGCCACAGCGTCATCGATATCCACGACGCCGTCCGGCAGGCCGTCCCCCACCGCAATTTTGTTCATATACACATCCGGAGCATGCAGGAAGCCGCCCTTTTCCGCCATCGCCACCACCGCCATCGCATTCACACCGCCCTTGGCGCAGATGGTGGTGCCTTCCAGCGGGTCCAGCGCAATATCCACCGACGGGCCAAAGCTATTGCCGACTTTCTCGCCGATATACAGCATCGGCGCTTTGTCGCGCTCGCCCTCGCCGATCACCACCGTACCATCGATCGAAAGCGAATTCAGCGCCTCGCGCATGGCATTCACGGCGGCCTGGTCGGCGGCTTTTTCGTCGCCGCGCCCCATCAGCCGCGAGGCCGAAAGCGCCGCCGCTTCAGTCACACGCACCGCCTCCAGTGCAAAATTGCGATCGCTCCAGAAAGCGGTTTTAGGAGTAGTGGCTGGTTTCTTTTTGATATTTGTTTTCATCAAATTTCTCTTTCTCCTCTCCCCTTGAGGGAGAGGACGGTTTGACTTGTACTTAGCGCCAGCTAAGTGCTTAGTCAAACCGAGGTGAGGGTTCTCTTCACCCCCACCCGGAATTCCTAAGCTCGCGCTGCTCGCCAAGCAATTCCGCCCTCAACCTAAAAGGGTGAGGGAGCTAAAATCCTTCAATCCTAACCCTAAAGGGTGCTTCTTTCATAAATGGTAGTTTGGCAATTGCCGTCAGCGCGCGCTCCATCGCCGCTTCCTGCGTCGCATGGGTGGTGATCACCACCTGCACCATCTCGCCCGGATTATGCGAATGCTGAATCACCGAACGCATGGAGATGCCTTCTTTTTTGAAAATCGCAGTCACATCGGCGAGTACACCCGGCTGGTCGATCACGCCCAGGCGCAGGTAAAACGAGCTACTGGCGCGGCTGAACTCTGCAAACCGCCCCTCTCCAAGCTTAGCGGCAGGCAGGGTAAATGGCTTATAGCTGGCGCCGCGCGCGATATCCATGATATCCGCCACCACCGACGAGGCCGTTGGCCCCTCGCCTGCCCCGCGCCCTTCAAACAGCACCGTGCCCACACTATCGCCTTCCACCAGCACCGCGTTAAACGCACCGCCCACCGCCGCCAGCTGCGAGCCTTTCGCCACCAAACAGGGATGCACACGCATCAAAATACCGCCCTCTTCCTCGCTCGCAATACCCAGCAGCTTGATGACATAACCCAGCTCATCGGCAAACTGCATGTCGGCCAGCGTTACGCGGCGGATACCCTCGATGGACACCTGATCGATCGCCGGGCGGATGCCATAAGCAAGGCTTCCTAAAATCGCGAGCTTATGCGCAGCATCGACGCCATCAATATCAAAGCTTGGATCCGCCTCGGCATAGCCTTTTGCCTGCGCTTCGGCCAGCACATCGCCAAAGTCCCGCTTTTCGCTGGCCATGGTAGTGAGAATATAGTTGCAGGTGCCGTTGAGGATTCCGGCAATGCGCGTGAAGCGGTTCGCTGCCAGGCCGTCGCGCAGGCCTTTGATGATGGGAATACCGCCCGCTACCGCCGCCTCAAAGGCGAGCAGGGCGTCGTTTGCTTCCGCCAGCTCGGCTAGCGCCACACCATGATGCGCTATCAGTGCTTTATTCGCCGTCACCACCGATTTTTTATGTTTAAGCGCTGTTTCAACGAGTAGCTTCGCCACACCTTCGCTGCCGCCGATACACTCCACCACCACATCAATCTCAGGATCGCTGGCAAGTGCCATCGGATCATCCAGCCAGCGAATACCCTCTCCCTCTGGGAGAGGGTTGGGTGAGGGCATTTTACCCCCTCTCCCCTCCTCTAATTCCTCCCCCTGCTTGCGGGGGGAGGTCAGGAGGGGGGCATTGGCTTGATTCATTCCTGCCAATAACCTCTCATATTTCTTCTTATCCCGCGCAGAAACCGCCACCACTTGAAGCGTGCGCCCGGTGCGCGCCGCAAGCAGCGCTTGCTGGTTCAGGAGAATCCTCAGCGCGCCGCCGCCCACCGTTCCAAGCCCTGCGATACCGATGCGAAGCGCTTGTGTCATACTGTCACCCCGCATTTATTGCGGGGTCTGGCGCAATAAGAACCGGATGCCGCAACAAGTGCGGCATGACAATAAAAATTTATGCGAAGTGCACTCATATCCCTCTCCCGCTTGCGGGGGAGGGATGCGAAGTCTTAGGTGCACAGCGCCTTAGACGAAGCTGGGTGGGGGTGAATTTCTCATCACCCACCTCTGCCTCCCCCCGCATGCGGGGGGAGAATATAAGAGAACCTCTCATCATAGGTTTCTTATTAACCCACTGTTTTGCCTGAAGCCAGCGCTTTTCGTACTGTCACGAAAATGTCATGAAACACCCCTTGCTTCCCCCCCCCATTTGTTAAAATGCGTTAGTTTAATTTATTCGGGTTCATATTTATGCACGCTTCATTCCCAAAAAACTCCCCAGATAAACTATTGGCCATTACTAGCACTGCCGTATTGAATATGGTGGATGCTGGCAAAATCACGCTTTATCAAGCATTGTGTTTTTATAATCAATCACCAGGGAAACTATCGGCTATTACTAGCACTGCCGTATTGAATATGATGAATGCTGGCAAAATCACGCTTGATCAAGCAGAGCGTTTTTATGACCAATCACCAG
>CANHDY010000041.1 GCA_947459535.1 Rickettsiales bacterium
CGAAGCTCCTCTTCTTACCACCGTATTCACCAGACATCATGCCCATCGAAAAAACCTTCGGCACTCTCAAAAAATATAGACAGTACAACTCGCATCTCTCAATAGAACAATGTATTCAATCGTCTAATTATTTATTCAAATGAGTATAGATAAAAAAATTGACGATGGCCTGCCGCGTTCGGGCAAAGTATTAAGTAGTGGCAACGATTATTGGCATGGAGCGGGAACGGGAAACTGGTTCATGCCCTATAGCGATCCTCCAGTAGATCAGGGGCCAGCGGGCGCTAATTCCCGCTATTGTCTCACTAATGCTAATCCATCGCAGTATAATGTGCAGAATATGACCGGGATGGATGAAAGCTATGCTGACTACCCGCGTACTTCCATTTGCACTCTGACAGTTAAATCTTCATTTTAGCAACTCTGTTGGCATTCCTGATCTGTGCGAATGGTTTTTTTAGTTACTTATTTAGCCTGCAAATTCTGGTATCTGGCTTGGCCTTGCGCACTTCGTTGTCGTTAAAAATATTGAGCTCTAAGCGTCCATTTTTAACACGATATCCTTCAACTTGCCTGCACGTGGTTGCATTTTCGTGCGTTTTGCCAAATCGACATATCGTTTGGAATCTGCTTATTTCCTATGTCTCAACACATACGGAGAAAACATGAAATATAATGATTTTAAATAATGGTGCTCTCGACCGGAATCGAACCGGTACGACCGTGAAGTCGAGGGATTTTAAGTCCCTTGCGTCTACCAATTCCGCCACGAGAGCTTATTATGGGTGGTAGCTGATTAGTGGTTAGTGGTTGGTGGATGGGCTGTCAACCTGCTATTCGCCCTCTTCGACGCTCGCGCCAAAGCCCCCCAGCATGGCACGGATCTCGCTGGCGCAGGCGCTAAGCCGCGCCGTATCGGTGGCGCGCGCCACCAAGCTGGTGCCGAGGCGCCCCTGCTTCATAAACGGGTAGCTGCCGATTTCGACATCAGGATAGTTATTCTGAATCGCGGTAAGGGCGGCAGCGATCGTGCCTTCCGTAATATTCGCAGACAAGGTTTTCGAACGCGTAGGCAGGCCGCCTTTCAAGGCCGGGATCACCTGATCCAGCATCGCGCGCATGATGCTCGGCACCCCCGCCATGACATAGACATTGCCGATGATAAAGCCCGGCGCAGCGGAGACGGGATTATCAATCAGCAGCGCGCCATCGGGCATATCGGCCATTTTCATGCGGGCGGCGTTCACCTGCTCGGGCGTGTAGTGGGCAAGCAGGCGGCGCTCTGCCTCGGGATGCCGCACCACCGGCACGCCAAAGGCCTTCGCGATGGCGGCGGTGGTGATATCGTCGTGGGTGGGGCCGATGCCGCCGGTGGTAAACACATAATCAAAGCGCGGGCGCATGGCGTTCACCGCCTCGATAATCGCCGCTTCAAGGTCGGGAATCACGCGCACTTCCATGAGTTTAACCCCGGCTTCGTTCAAGGTGAGCGCCAGATGGGCAAGGTTTTTATCCTGCGTGCGGCCGGAGAGGATTTCATTGCCGATGATGATAAGCGCGGCGCTGGACATAGTAGACGATGGATAGTTGGCAGTGGACAAAAAGCAGTGAATCAAGCAATCTATCATCACTGAACTTGTTTAGATTACGCTGTCTACTGTCAACTGTCCACCGCCTACCGATATGAACGACCACCGCCCGATTATCATCCACAAACCGCAAGATTTTGAAGCCATGCGAAAGGCCGGAAAGCTGGCGGCGCAGGTGCTCGATATGATCGGCGAGCATGTGAAGCCCGGCGTGACGACAGGCGAGCTGAATGATCTCTGCCACGCGATGATTACGCAGGCGGGCGCGATACCGGCGCCGCTGGGTTATCGCGGCTTTCCGAAATCAATCTGCACCTCGGTGAACCATGTGGTGTGCCACGGCATTCCCGGCGATTTGCGCCTGAAAAACGGCGATATTGTGAATATCGATGTCACGGTGATTGTGGATGGCTGGCACGGCGACACCTCGCGCATGTACTTTAGCGGCGAGCCGCCGATTAAAGCAAAGCGCCTGACGCAGGTCACCTATGAAGCAATGATGCTTGGCATCCAGCAGGTAAAGCCGGGCAAAACGGTGGGGGATATTGGCCACGCCATTCAAACTTATGCGGAAAAATATGGCTACGGCGTGGTGCGTGATTATTGCGGTCATGGCATCGGCAAAACATTCCACACCGCACCGAACATTGTGCATGTGGGCGAACCGGGTGATGGCGATGTGCTGCAGGAAGGCATGTTTTTTACCGTCGAGCCGATGATCAACGCCGGCGGCTGGCAGACGATCCTGAACCGCCACGATGGCTGGACAGTGACCACCCGTGACAAATCACTTTCCGCGCAGTTTGAGCACACGGTTGGTGTGACAAAAACTGGCTTTGAAATTTTCACTGCCTCACCCAAAGGTTTGCATCATCCAGCCTATGTCTGAAGCCGAAGCAAGCGAAAAACCCCATCATGTCGGCCACCGCAAGCGACTTCGCGAGCGCTTTTTAAAGCAGGGTGCAGAGGCACTGGCAGACTATGAACTCCTCGAGATGATTTTATTCCCCGCCAAGCCAATGGGCGATGTTAAGCCGCTCGCGAAGGCGCTGATTAAAAAATTTGGCAGCTTCGGGCGGGTGCTGCATGCCGAAACCACCGAGCTGATGAAAGTGGATGGCGTGGGCGAAGCAGCTGTCACCGCGATCAAAGCCGCAAAAGCAGCCTCAGAGCGTTTACTAAAAGAAGAAATTATAGATCGCTGTATTGTTAAATGCTGGACTCAGCTATTAGATTATTGCCGGTTACATCTTGGCCACATCCCCCATGAAGAATTTCATGTACTATTTCTGAACCATCGTCTGGAGCTGATTGCCGATGAATGCCAGCAGAAAGGCACCATCGACCATACCCCCGTTTACCCGCGCGAGGTGGTAAAGCGCGCGCTGGAACTTGGCGCCAGCAGCCTGATTCTGATGCATAACCACCCCAGCGGCGATGTGAATCCCAGCAAGGCCGATGTCGATATCACCCATCAGATTATTGATGCGGCAAGGCCGCTCGGCATTGCCGTGCATGACCACCTGATTATTGGTGCCAAAAAACACTTCTCGTTTAAAAGCAAGGGGCTGATATGAGCGTTCGGCGTCATCCTGCGAATCGCGAAGCGATGGCGCAGGATCCCGGAATTACATGGAGATCCTGTGCTGCTGACTTCGTCAGCCCACAGGATGACAGCATATAATGGCGAGCGCTTGGCTGCTCACCGATGGCAGCGCCGGCATGCTGGCGCAGGCGCGCGCGCTTGCCGAGGCGCTGGAATTTTCCTATGTGGAAAAAAAAATCACGCTCAGTCGCTGGTTTTCCTGGCAGCCCAATGCCTTCTACGCGAGCGGTTTTAAGCACCTGATTTTAGACTATGCGCTCGATAAAAAAAACAGCGATAGCCTCGAGCTGCCAAGGCCAGAGATTGTCATCAGCTGCGGGCGGCGGGCGGCGCTGATCGCGATGGGCATGCGCTGGGCGACAATGCAGCCGCACAACAACGAGCAAGCGAAAGACGACAAACAAGAAGCTTTTTCGTCATCCGTCATCCGTCATCCGTCGACCTTCTTCATCCACATTCAGGATCCGCAATGCAGGCCTGAGAACTTTGACCTCGTGATTGCGATGGAGCACGACAAGCTGCAAGGTGCGAATGTCATCAGCGTCCAGCGTGCGCTGCACAGTATCACGCCTGAAAAGCTGGCGGCTGCGCGCGAGCAATTTAATGGCCGTTTCAGCACGTATGCGCCGCCCAAAGTCGCGGTGTTGATCGGCGGCTCCACCAACAAATACCGCCTGAGGCCACGGGCGATGAAACAGATCATTTCGAAGTTGGAACAACTCCTTGCTAGAACCAGCTGTTCGCTGCTCATCACCCCTTCGCGCCGCACGGGGGAGGATAATGTCGCATTGCTAGAAAGCCACTTTCGTGGCCATCCGCGTGTCTATCTGTATGATGGCAAGGAAGAAAACCCCTATCTCGGCCTGCTGGCGCACGCAGACTATATCATCACCACCAACGACTCGGTGAATATGATGAGCGAAGCACTGGCCACGAAAAAACCGCTCTACATCCTGCCGCTGCCCGGGCACCGCGCAACTAAACCAGCGCGGTTTGCCGAGCGCCTGATTGCGGATGGCACCTGCCGTCTGCTTGGCGAATCGCTGCAGCCCTGGGATTATGAGATGAATGATTGGATGGCTGAGCTTGCAGAAAAAGTGGGGTCGTACCTCTCGTCATTGCGACCCCGCACTTGATGCGGGGGAAGCAATCCAGTTCTGGATCGCCACGTCGCTCTGCTCCTCGCGATGACGATTAGGTGAGATGTTTGCCGCTGGCGCGTAAGTCCCGATCATAAATCGGGTGGAAATTCCCGTGATAAAATTCCGGTTTTTCATCTAGCGGCGGCTGCGCCGCACCGATAACCTGCTGAAGTTCAGCTTCGCGCCCGCGGAAGCATTCCTGCCATTTCTGCAGAAAATCCTGATAGCTCCAGCGCTCCCATTTTTCCTGCCACAGGGCGCGGTCTTCCTTGCGTAGCGCCGCATCTTCCGAGGTGTAATAGGTGATGCCGATCACCCGCGCCGCTGAGTCCAGCACCCGCCATAAGTCAGCGCGGTTTTCCGGCAGGCGGTCGTCCCAGAATTCACTCCTCAGCGGCGCAATGAGCAGCCCCTGCGCGAACGCAGAATGAAGAAATGCAGCCTCACGAATCAGGCGGTTTCGTTTCGCTTCCGGAGTGATTTTTTCACCGGCATAAGCACGGCTATTCGTTGCCATGTCGAGATGGTCAAAATGCCCGCCCATGTCGACTTCACTGCCAGACTCATCCACCATCATGCTATCCACCGCAAGGCCTTTATTATGCGCGCTATAGCCGGGTAGCGCGAGCAGGCCGGCCTCAATATCCTCATCGGTAGCAAACTGGTAAAGTTTAAAGGCGCCTTCCACCGTACGCAGCCCGTCATAGAGCACGGTGCGCCAGCGCTGCGTCTGGTAGAGATGGATCGCCGCCCCCACCACGATATCAGCAAGCAGATGGTGCAGCCAGAATGTCGCATCCGGGCGGTAGGCAAGACCAAACACATTCACACGCCCCAGCCTGGGTGAGGCGGCGTAAGTTTCGGGATCGACCCTCATGATTCCCCCCCCCCACAGGGGGGAGGCTAGGAGGGGGGCATTAGTTTGTACGGCCAAACCGTGGATGCCCCCACCCTTCCCTCCCCCTATTGGGGAGGGTCTATAAATCAGCTCATCCTGGGCGTAGGCAAGCAGCACCGAAATCGGATCGGTGCCATTGCACGCAAGAATACGCTCGTCTTTGCGGTAATCCTTCATTGCCACCAGATCATCCGGCGACACATCGCGCGCGCCGTGCACGCTGGTTTCAGAGCGCACCTGCTCGAAATCACTCCATGGGCGTTTCATAAAACATCCTCCCCCGCTTGCGGGGGAGGCAGCGAGACCTGGATTTTGTACAACAAAATCTTTAGTCGAGCGGTGGGGGTGAGTGTTTTGTCACCCCCCTCTAGCTCCCCCCGCAAGCGGGGGGAAGATAATCTCGTATTATCCATTCAAAATCTTCATCGTCTGCGAGCGGAATTCGCGGCGGTTGGTGACATGTACCACCCACATGGTCGCGGCGATAAACAGGTAGGGATGAATCACCCAAGCAAGCGCGGCCAGACCAAAATAATAGCCGCGAAGGCCGTTATTGAAATGTCGGGCGGCGTTCATGGTGAGCTTGGCGCCGCGCTGCGCGAGCGCCTCGTGCTCGTCTTTGCGCACACGGTAATCCGGCGCCGCGCCGATGAACATATTCACGTAGTTATATTGGCGCATCGACCAGGTGAATTTAAAAAACGTATACACAAAAATAATAATCAGCAGGAAGATTTTCATCTGCCACAGTGCGCCATCACTGATTCGGGCAAAGGGAATCTCCACCAGAATGCCGCTGACACGCTCGCGGTAGCCAAGCATGGAAACCAGCGCGGCGATCACAAAAATCGAGGTACTGGCAAAAAAAGTGAAGCTGCGCGTCAAGTTACCGACGATAATCGAATCCACCGAGCGGTTTTCGCGACCCATCATCTCGCGCATCCAGTTCAGGCGCATTTTGTTGGTGGCGGAAAAGAGTGAATCCTCGCGCGCATCCCGCTTCTCGCTGTAATGCGCATAGCCAAACCAGCAGGCAATGAAAAAACCAAATGCCACCCATTCCTGCCACTGCGAATAATGAAACAACGCTTCCATCGTCACCCCTCCAGTAAACTGCGTGTCGCCGCGGCGACATTCTGCTTCCGCATCAGTGATTCACCTACCAGAAAAACAGAAAAACCGAAAGGCTTCATGCGCACAATATCGCCGTGCGATGCAATCCCGCTTTCACACACGCGAAGGCAGCTCTCCGGCATCTGATAGGCAAGTGACTCAGACGTAGCAAGATCGACTTTCATGGTCTTGAGACTCCGATTATTGACGCCAATCAGCTGCGAGCGAAGGTATTTTTTGGCGCGCACCAGCTCTTCTTCATCATGCACCTCAACCAGCACATCCATCGAGAGCGCATGCGCCGCTGCTTCAAGCTCGGCTGCCTGCTCATCAGAAAGCGCCGCCATAATCAGCAGCACTGAGTCCGCGCCCAGCGCGCGCGATTCGGCTATCTGGTAGGCATCAAGCATGAAGTCTTTGCGCAGCACCGGAAGCTGGCAGGCGTTTCTTGCCGCTGCCAGATATTCGTCACGCCCCTGAAAATAAGGCTCATCAGTGAGTACTGATAAACAGGTTGCGCCCCCAAGCTCATACGCCTTTGCGAGTTCACTTGGCACAAAATCAGCGCGTATCAGCCCTTTGCTGGGTGATGCTTTTTTGATTTCGGCGATCAGCGCTACGCCGCCACTTGCTACCTTGCTGCGCAGCGCTTTTTCAAACCCGCGCACAGGTGGCTGTTTCTTTGCCAGCGCCTCGAGGCGTGCCTGCGGCATCAGCGCTTTGCGCGCCGCAATATGTGCCAGTTTACGTTCACAGATGGTAGAAAGCGAAGAGATCATTCACCGCTTTTAGCTCAGGATATCAATAAAACCAACTACAGCTTATCAGGAAATTGATGGTGCGTTGCCGTTTGCTTTCCCAGCTGCCTCAGCTGCGATCTTCTCGGCATGGGTTGCCGGTTTTTCCTGCTCCTGAGCCTGGCCATCGTCCGGTTTATTGCCGCGCCTGCGGCGATGAACATGCACACCTGCTCCAGCGACAGCACCAGCCATGGTAGTGAACTTAACCAGCGCCAGCGGATCTTGACTGGATCCCCAATCCGGAAGTGAGCTGAGCGTTCCATACCAGAGTTTCTGAAGAGCCGAGAAGTCTTTATTGATCACGTGCAGCGGTTTGGACTCAACACTGGTAACAGAAACAGATTGGTTAGAATTTCCAGCAAGCCCCTCGCGTTTCTCTGCCTCGCTGATAGGAGTCGGCTGACCACGCTCGTCGTCACCAGCGGGCTGAGCTGGAGCGCCAGCGGCCGGCGCCGGCATCCGATAAACAATAGCAGAATTGTTATCCTGCGGGCGATCCTCAACAATAGTAACCCTTACACCAGCCCCAGTTCCTGCCGCGCCAATCGCTGCGCCTATTGCAGCGCCCTTGACGGCATCATAAATTAAGCCTCTGTGATCAATTGTGAGTCCCAGATTGTGATTAGGTGACTTTTTCCCAGAATCTGGGCTTGGTTTATCATTTGCTGACATAAAATTCTCAACCATAATAATGTTCGAAGGCGCAGATGGTAGAATCTATCTCAACACGAAACAAGGCTAGATATATTAAGTTTTTATGACACCAAGCAATCAGCCAGTGCGGCGAAGTGGGCGATACTTCACCTTAGTTGGCGTAAGCGTCTCAACTCCAAGGCGTTTTTTGAGGTCGGCCTCATAGGCCTCGTAATTGCCTTCAAACCATTCCACATGCGAATCACCCTCAAAGGCGAGAATATGGGTCGCCACGCGATCGAGGAAATAGCGATCATGCGAGATGATCACCGCACAGCCGGCAAACTCCTCAAGACCTTCTTCCAGCGCGCGCAGTGTTTCAACATCAAGGTCGTTGGTTGGTTCGTCGAGCAGGATGACGTTATGCTCACCCCTTAACATCTTGGCGAGATGCACACGGTTGCGCTCGCCGCCGGATAGCATGCCGACTTTTTTCTGCTGATCCGAGCCTTTGAAATTAAAGCTTGAGCAGTAGGCGCGGCTTTTGACCAGTTTTTTGCCGAGCATTATTTCTTCATTGCCGCCGGAGATTTCTTCCCACACGGTTTTTTTATCATCGAGCGAATCGCGCGACTGGTCGACATAGCCCAGCTTCACCGAATCACCGACTTTGAACGTGCCGGCGTCGGGTTTTTCTTTGCCGGTGATCATGCGAAACAGCGTGGTTTTACCAGCGCCGTTCGGGCCAATCACCCCGACAATACCGCCCGGCGGCAGCGAGAAGGAAAGATTATCAATCAGCAGCCGGTCGCCGAATCCTTTGGATAGCTTATCCGCCTCAATGACCAGATTACCAAGGCGCGGGCCATTCGGAATAACAATCTGCGCGCTACCGATCTGCGCTGGGCCATCTTTAGCAAGCAACGTTTCATAGGCTGCAATACGCGCCTTGCTCTTGCTCTGGCGGGCTTTTGCGCCCTGACGAATCCACGCCAGCTCTCGTGCCAGTTGTTTCTGGCGGCTGTCTTCTTCACGCTCTTCCTGCTCCAGGCGCTTGGCTTTCTGCTCAATGTAAGCCGAGTAATTGCCCTCATAGGGAATGCCCTTGCCGCGATCCAGCTCTAAAATCCAGCCGGTGACGTTATCAAGGAAATAGCGATCATGCGTCACCATCACCACCGTGCCTTTATATTCAGAAAGAAAATGCTCCAGCCACGCCACCGACTCGGCGTCCAGATGGTTGGTCGGTTCGTCGAGCAGCAGCATATCGGGCTTTTCCAGCAGCAACTTACACAGCGCCACGCGGCGCTTTTCACCGCCGGAAATTTTGGTCACATCGGCATCACCCGGCGGGCAGCGCAGCGCATCCATCGCGATCTCCGCCTCGCGCTCCAGATCCCACGCGCCCAGCGCATCAATTTTATCCTGCAGCTTGGCCGCTTCATCGGCAATCTCGTCGGAATAGTTCGCCATCAGCTCGTTGTAGCGGTCAAGCATCTGCTTTTTCTCGCCGAGCGAGTCCATCACATTCTGGATAACGTTTTTCTTTTCATCGAGCTTCGGCTCCTGCGGCAGGTAGCCCACGCGCACCCCCTCGGCTGCCCAGGCTTCGCCATTAAAATCCTGATCCAGCCCAGCCATGATTTTAAGCAGGGTCGATTTACCCGAGCCGTTCGGGCCAAGCACGCCGATTTTCGCGCCGGGGTAAAAGGATAAATAAATGCCTTTCAAAACCTCTTTGCCGCCGGGAAAGGCTTTGGAGAGGTTTTTCATCACATAAATATACTGATGGGACATGGTTCTCCTGTCATCCTTGGTGGCATCTAATGACACCGAGGATCTCATTGAATTTGCAGGGATCCCCAGCCGCGCACGGCGCACCCGAGGATGACGGCAATGATTGTCATAAAAACTTCACATCTCTTTACTATGGGTTGGTTTATTCTGTAAACCATAGATTAACGGCTTATTCGGCAAATCATGCAATTTGATCGTCAGAGAATGGTTGGGGATTTCACGATAGGCGCGGCCATGGGCGTGCTGGGCGCAGTCTTTAACCAGTCAGCTACCGGTAACATCGCCTCATCAGCCGGTGCCTCATTGCTGGCGAGCGCCGTTGCCGTCTGGCCATTTAAAGTGCAGGATAAGTTTTTCTCGAGCAACACCGCGCTGACCGCCATCAACGTAACGGTAGGGAGTGCGCTTGCGCATCTTGTGACAGATGCACTGATTCATAAACACCACAAGCAGCCGACCATTGTCCTTTCGCCACATTGCGAGCATGCTGAAAAAAGCTGGGTATCAAAAACGTCGCAGGCTTCTGATCAGCTGGAGATGGGGCGTTGACTTCTCCCTCTCCCCGCTGGGGAGAAGGCACTACCTTCTTGCTTTAAAAAAATCCCTCAGCATCTGGCCGCACTGATTTTCAGCGATGCCGCCGTAAATTTCCGGTTTGTGGTGGCAGGTAGGCTGGCTGAAAATACGCGCCCCATGCTCCACGCCGCCGCCCTTGGGGTCAAGCGCACCGAAATAAAGCCGGCGGATATGGGCATGGCTGATCGCCTGAGCGCACATGGCGCAAGGCTCCAGCGTCACATACAGATCGCATTCACTAAGTCTTTTGCTGCCGATTTTTTTGCAGGCTTCGCGTATGGCGAGCATCTCGGCATGGGCGGTTGGGTCGTTGTCGGTTTCGGTATGGTTGTGGGCGACTGCAAGCACCTCATCACCCCGCACCACCACAGCGCCTACCGGCACCTCAGCGCGCTGCGCGGCACGCTGCGCGGCATCAATGGCCATCTGCATAAAGGAATTCATTCACCCACAACCACAAAATCCACTGCTTCGGCTTTGGCTCGGGGGGGATGACAAGCGCCTAAGCAACAAGTTGCTAAGGCCATTGTCATTTCTTCCTGAAAGCATCCAGCGAAATGACCTCAGCGGAAGCTTCATCATCAGTAGCGGCAGGCTCATCGGTCGAGTCTTCAACATTATCCTGCGAAAAATCAGGCGCATCGATCGCCTGAAACTGCAGGCCAAACTTCACTGATGGATCAGCAAAGGCAGTCAGCGCCGCATAAGGAATCACCAGCTTTTCCGGCACGCCGGAAAACGATAATGTCACTTGAAACTGCTGCTCTTCAACTTTGAAATCCCAGAACTGGTGCTGCAGCACGATGGTCATATCTTTGGGATATTTGCTGCGGATCGTCTCCGATACGCGAACGCCGGGAAATCCGGTATCAAATGAAATATAAAAATGATGATCGCCCGTCAGGCCTTTCTGGCTTGCCTGACGCAGCACATCACGCACCACGCCGCGCATTGCGGTATCAATAAGCTGGCTGTAGTTGATATCGTTGGTCATGAAGTCGTCGTGGGTAAATTGTTATTATTATTCCTGCGAGTCATTCTACACCAAGGGCTTGAGACTCACAACCGGGGACTTGAAGGAGTGGAGATGTTTCTGTTGCCCGGTACATCTCCAAAACCGCGTTACGAGCTAGTGCTCGCGAGTGCCGTTAGGCAGCAGCGCGAACAGCTACGACTGCGTTGTCGTTAGCTGCAACAAATGCAACGTTGTCGTTGGCATTTATAAAACGACCCGTTTCGGCGGTATCATACCGGGCAAAAGCAACATCTTTACTACGTCTGTCGAAGCTGAGTCGCCCCCGCCAATGTTTACACGCTCCCACCGGAGGCCAGAAGGCCGACCAGCCCTGAGCAACGCCCATGTGATTTTCAGGAGAAAATCACGGGGCGAATAAACATTGGTGGAGGCGCCGGGTTCTGCCCCCGGGTCCAAAACGTCTATTCCAAGCCACGTTTATCGCCATAGTTCCCGAAGGAACACTTACATTATAGGGCAGAAGAAGCGGTTTGTGAAGGGGTATAGTCAGGGATTAGGCTTTAGGCATTAGGCTTCGGGAAAAAATTAATAGACTTTTTGTAATATTTATTCACTAATCCCTAATCCCTAACCCTTAATCCCTCCGCGTATGCCCCTCTCCCCCGCCCAGATCGCCGAAATTGAAGCCCAGCGCAATAAAAAATGCGAGACTATCCGGGAAAGCTCCCCGGCGCTTGAAGCCCTGCTTTACAAGCCCCTTCCCGTGCTCGACCACGGCTTTGTACGCGTGATTGATTACATGGGCACCGACAGCGCCATCGTGCAGGCGGCACGTGTGTCTTATGGTGCGGGCACCAAAAAAGTGAATGAAGATGCCGGCCTTATCAACTACCTGCTGCGCCACCGCCACACCACACCGTTTGAAATGTGCGAAATCAAGTTCCACATCAAACTGCCGATTTTCATCGCCCGCCAGTGGATCCGCCACCGCACCGCGAATGTGAACGAATATTCCGGCCGCTACTCGATCATGGATAAAGAGTTCTACATTCCGCAGCCGGAACATTTAGCGGCGCAATCGCAAACCAACCGTCAGGGTCGCGGCGAGGTGCTGGAAGGTGCGCAGGCCGCGCGCGTGCTGGAGATTCTGAAGGCGGATTCGGTGAATGCCTACGCGCATTACGAAGAGATGATGAACTGCGACGAAGAAGGCAACATCTTCGATGAAAGCAAGCCCGGCCTCGCGCGCGAGCTGGCGCGCATGAACCTGCCGGTCAATTTCTACACCCAGTGGTATTGGAAAATCGACCTGCACAACCTCATGCATTTCCTCGCCCTGCGAGCTGACAGCCACGCACAATATGAAATCCGCGCCTATGCGAATGTGATGCTCGACGTGCTGAAAGCATGGGTGCCGGTCACCTACCAGGCCTTCATGGATTACCGCATGGGCGGCGCCTCCATTTCGGCCAAGGGGCTAGATGCCATCCGCCGCATGATCGCCGGCCAGCAGGTCACTCAGGAAAACAGCGGCATGAGCAAAGGCGAATGGCGCGAGTTCACTGAGGTTCTTAAGCTCGACCCGCAAAAAATCGCTGCATAGTCCCTCACCAATATCCCCATGCCCGCTATTGGCAAAACCATCCTTATTATTAATGACGAGCAGAATAAAGCAGCTGCACTCGAGCGTTTATTAAAAAACGAACCGGGGCTGCATTGCGACATCATCACGTTAGAAGAGTTCACAAAAAAATCGCTTCGAGCAACACTGGCTGATTGCGCTGAAAAAGGTTTTCCCGTCTCCGTCATCATTAGCGATGACGTCATCAGCAACGATCTGAATGGCTTAACCGTAGCGAACATCGCTCAAGAAAGCCCTGATAAGCCGGCCGTACTCATCAAAACATCGTGGCAGAGCCCGGGGGCAGCCATGCAAAACCACCCGATGATCAAAGGCTTTTTTAATCAGTCCTCACGCTTCAGCGATCTTACGAAGGCAGTAAAATCGATTCTTGCAAAGGGCACCCAACAATCTCTGGAGCGCTAGCGCCGCAGTAAGCAGTAATATGACTAAAACCGCACGACCGGCTTGGTCGCGCCGGTGGCGGGGGCTTTCACCTTCAGGCTGCGCAGATTGCCATCAGCGGAGGTAACTTCCAGAATATAGTCCGCGGGCGGCAAGTAGAGGTAAAAATAGGGCCCAGCATTTTCCACCGTAAAAAGCACAGTATCCTTGGTATCGACCACGCGCACCGTTGCATCGCCCATGAATGTGCCTTTGGTTCCGGCAATCAACAGCTGCACATTAAAATCTTTTTCCAGCGATTTAAGCTGCGAAAGCTCTTCCTGCCCCACACCGCCAGTCACATATTTCATCGTGCCGTTGGACATGACCGTCAGTGGCAGTGCGGGAATGGCATCACCGCCCAGCGATTCAATAACCTCGCCATCACGCGCGCGCACCACTGTCGGTGCATCCTGCTGGCTCTGGCCACCAGCGGCAGGCGAAAGCGCGGCCAATGCTTCAATGGAGGCATTCGACTGAGCACTGGATCCAGCGCCATAAATCGTGCCGGTGCCGGGCTGCCAGTCGGATGGTGTCTGCTGAGCGAACGCTGGCAGCGACATGCCACAAACCAATGAACTCACTACGAACAAACGGCGCATCATATTTAACTCCCATTACTAAAGACTAACGACTTGAGACTCGCTTGACCCAAGTCATGATTGATTTTTAGATAAGCTGCTATAGCATAGCTTCAGCCATTTGGCGAGTTTTTATCGGAGCGGCTCATGAAACACTGGATTAAATTTCCCAAAACCTCTGGCAAAACCTCGCGTCAGGCACATGTTTCCCTGCCAAAAGGCACAGTAGAGCGCGAATTTGGGCGCGAGGGGTTTTTTGGGCCGGTTTCGCACCTGTACCACACCCACGCTCCCACCGGCTGGATAAGCTGGGAAGGCGATACACGCCCCCGCGCCTTTGATACGGTGAAGATGAAAAAAATCGTGGACTCTCCGTGGGCTGCGCAGCCGCTGATGCATAATAGCAGCATGAAATTCCGCCTATGGAAAACTAAAGGTAAGATGGATCATCTGGCCGCCAATGGCGATGGCGACGAGCTGATTTTCGTACACAAGGGCAAAGGTGATTTATTTTGCGATTTCGGGCATATCGCCTTTACGGAGGGCGACTATATCCTGCTGCCGCGCTGCCTGATGTGGCGCGTGGAGTGCCAGAGCGAGTGCGTGTTTTTGCTGATTGAGGCGACCGGCGAAGCCTATAAGCTGCCGGAAAAAGGCCTCGTGGGTCCGAATGCGATTTTTGATGAGGCGATGCTGGATACGCCGGAAATCAACGCCGCTTTCAAAGCGCAATACAGCGAGAAAAAAACGACGCTGCTCATCAAGCGCCACGGCAAGCTTTCTACCGTCACCTACCCGCACAATCCGCTTGATGCGATTGGCTGGCGCGGTGACAATCTGCCGGTTCGCATCAACTGGCGCGACATCCGCCCGCTGATGAGCCACCGCTATCACCTGCCGCCAAGCGCACACACCACCTTCCTTGCCAGCCGCTTTGTGGTGTGCACCTTTGTGCCGCGGCCGTTCGAGACGGATCCCGAGGCGCTGAAAGTGCCGTTTTATCATTCGAATAATGATTTCGATGAGATTATTTTCTACCACATGGGCAATTTCTTCTCGCGCGATAACATTCATCCGGGCATGGTCACGCTGCACCCTTCGGGCTTTCCGCACGGGCCACACCCCAAGGCCATGAACAATGCCTTCACCCCCAAAGCCAAGGAAACGGACGAAGTGGCGGTGATGATTGACACACGCGACGCGGTAGAAATCTCGAAAGAGGCCATCAGCGTGGAATGGAAAGAGTATGTGAATAGTTGGAGAACGTGATTGTCATTCCCGCGAAAGCGGGAATCCTGTAGGACATTCACATTCGATAATTCAGGATCCCTGCTTTCGCAGGGATGGCAAAGAAAGGAAAAATATGAAACTCGCCTCCCTTAAAACCGATACGCGCGATGGCGCGCTGGTCGTGGTAAGCAAAGATCTCAAAAAAGCCGTGGCTGTGCCCGGCATTGCGCCGACGCTGCAGCAGGTGCTGGAGCGCTGGGATGCACTATCACCCCACTTAAAAAAGCTCTATGATTTGCTGAACAAGGGCGAAGCGGTGCATGGCGCATTTGTGTTTGATGAAACCAAAGTGGCCTCGCCCCTGCCGCGCGCCTATCAGTGGCTGGATGGCTCGGCTTATGTGAACCATGTTGAGCTGGTGCGCAAATCCCGCGGGGTGGAGATGCCGGAGAGTTTCTGGACTGATCCGCTGATGTATCAGGGTGGCAGCGACAGCCTGCTCGGCCCGCGCGAGGATATTCCTCTGCCAACCGAAAAAGACGGCATTGATTTCGAGGCCGAAATCGCCGTGATTACCGACGATGTTCCGATGGGTATCACACCCGAAGATGCGGAAAAGCACATCAAGCTGATCGTGCTGGTGAATGATGTTTCGCTTCGCTACCTCGCCATGCCGGAAATCGCCAAAGGCTTTGGCTTCCTGCAGGCCAAGCCCGCTTCAGCCTTCTCACCGGTCGCAGTCACACCGGATGAGCTCGGCGCCGCATGGAAAGATGGCAAGGTGCACCTGCCGCTCATCACCCATTATAACGGCAAGCTTTTTGGCAAGCCCCATGCCGGCACAGACATGGTCTTTAACTTCCCTAAACTGGTGTCACACGCCGCACGCACACGCCATTTATCCGCAGGCACCATCATCGGTTCCGGTACCGTATCGAATAAAGATCGCTCGGTTGGCTCCAGCTGCATTGTCGAAGTACGCACCATCGAGAAGCTGGAAACAGGCGAATCAGAGACACCGTTTATGAAATATGGCGACACAGTGAGAATCGAGATGCTGGACGAAAAGGGTGCCTCGATTTTTGGCACCATTGAGCAAAAAATCGTGCCCTACGCTTATCAAGGTGCAAGAAAAAGCGCCTAGCGCAAATACCATCGCCACGCATGATTGATAATCGTTTCAAGATCCGATAGTTCTGGCTTCCAGCCGAGTATCTTTCGGGCTTTGGCGCCATCTGCTACCAGAATAGCAGGATCGCCCTGACGCCTGCCCTCCTCTTTGACGA
>CANHDY010000042.1 GCA_947459535.1 Rickettsiales bacterium
ATTGATATAATCGAACGATTCGCTTTATCTAGGATCATGAGTCAGCAAGCCTCTCTAAAAAAAATCATTGTTGCCATCAGCGGTGCCTCTGGCGCGATTTATGGCATTGAGCTGCTGAAGGGTCTGAAGGCGGCGGGTGTCGAGACGCATCTGGTCATCAGCAAAACATCGCAAATCACCATCGCCCACGAGACGGATTATACGCTGCCGCAGGTGCACGCGCTGGCGGATTACTATTATTCCGTGAGTGATTTATCCGCCAGCATTGCCAGCGGCTCATTTAAAACGGACGGTATGATTGTCGCGCCCTGCTCCATGCGCTCGCTGGCTGAAATCGCCACCGGCAACTCCACCAACCTGATCACGCGCGCGGCGGATGTCATCCTCAAGGAGCGCCGCCGGCTGGTGCTGATGGTGCGGGAAACACCGCTTCATTCGATTCACCTGCGCAACATGCTCACACTCTCGGACATGGGGGTGATCATTGCGCCGCCTGTGCCCGCTTTTTACAGCAAACCCACCAGCATTGAGGCGATGGTCAGGCATACGGTCGGGCGCATGCTGGATATGTTTGATATCGAGGCCGGCCTGGTGAAACGCTGGCAGGGTGTGGAAGTTTAGAAAC
Source organism: Rickettsiales bacterium (assembly GCA_947459535.1). Classification (GTDB taxonomy): domain Bacteria; phylum Pseudomonadota; class Alphaproteobacteria; order Rickettsiales; family SXRF01; genus JAJTHB01. Next base: position 626 of record CANHDY010000042.1, read on the forward strand.
CAAGCCTTAAGAATGTGATAAAAGTGTGGGCTTTTGGCGAATTTTTTGGTATAATTCGCACATCTTTTGATAGATCAAAACCTTAAGATGGATACTCATTCCATGAACGAAGACCTTTTGCTCCAAAAACAGCTGGAAACGCTCCGCGACCAGCACCGCGAGCTGGATGATAAGATTAAGCTAAACGGCATTGATGAATTTTCCAAACAGCGCTTCAAAAAAATGAAGCTGCAGCTGCGCGACGAGATTATCCGTCTCGAACACCAGATTTATCCTGACATCATTGCCTAGGTCGTGCAGGCATTCACGCTAGGCCGCCAGCGAAAATATTCTTTTCGAGAACCGCGAAGGAGCGTACATGGACGTACGGAACTGAGCGGCAGCGCAGAAAAGTATATTTGCAGCAATGCATAGTAGTGAATGACCACACGACCTGAACTCCACATCAACTCACTGGGCGGCCTCGGCGATGGCATCGGCCAGCTTGATGGCAAGCCCGTGTTTGTTGAAAAAGCAGCCGCGGGTGATGTGCTGCGCATTCGCCTGATCCAGGAAACCAGGGAATTTTCCCGCGGCGAAATTGAAGAGATTATCAAGGCTGGTGATTCGCGTATCACCCCGCCCTGCCCGCACTATGCATCATGCGGCGGTTGCAGCCTGCAGCATCTAAGCACAAGCACCTATCAGGCGCACAAGCGCAAAGTGGCGCTGGATGCGCTGGCGCATGCCGGTTTTGCTGATACGCCGCTCGATATCATCTTTCTTCCGGCAGCCTCGCGCCGGCGCGTAGAGCTGAAATGGGACGGCAAGCGCTTCGCCTATTATGCTTCGCGCACGCGCCGCCTCGTACCCATTGATAGCTGCCTGATTCTTGAGCCGCAGCTTGCGGCGCTGCTTGCGCCACTCGCCAAAACGCTGCAACAATGGCAGCATGGCGCCAGCATCAAAACCATACGTCTGACCGCGGCCGATAGCGGCATTGAGATGGCGCTGACGACGTCACACCCTCACCCTACCCCTCTCCCTTATAGGGAGAGGGAAGCGAGCCTGCGAGCGGGTGAGGGTCAATGGATGATGGCGCTCGCAGAAACTCTTAACATCTCTCGTCTATCAAAGGATGGCGAGATTCTTTTCGAACGTACCCCCATCACCATGCGCCTTGGCAACCATCATATTCCCCTGCCGCCAGATGCCTTTCTGCAGGCAAGCCGTAAGGGGCAGGAGTTGCTGGTGCAGGCCGTGCTCGCAGGCTGCGCGGGCGCGAGAAGTGTGGTGGATCTTTTCTGCGGCATTGGCACCTACAGCTTTCCGCTCAGCCAGAAAGCCTTGGTGCATGGCGCCGAGCTGGATAAAACCATGGCTCATAACTTAAAGCAGCAGGCCAAAAAGCACGGCATCACCAGCCTCAGCGCTGAGGCGCGGGATTTATTTGCGGCGCCGCTGCGCGCGGGCGAACTTGCGCGCTTTGATGCGGCGGTCATCAACCCGCCGCGCCCGGGCGCCAAGGCGCAAGTAGAAGAAATCGCCAAATCCACCTTATCTCGTCTGGTCATGGTTTCCTGCAACCCGGCGAGCTTCGCCCGCGACGCCAAAATCCTGAAACAGGTCGGTTTCAGCCTGATTTCAGCGCAAGCGATCGACCAGTTCGTCTACAGCGCGCATCTGGAGCTGGTGGCTGTCTTTTCCCGCGAAAGCAGGAATTCTGCAGAACTTATTGACCGGATGGCCAAACACGGATAAATCCTAGCTTAAATTTAACAACAGGATCCCCGCCTGCGCGGGGATTATTTTATGACCGACCTTTCCCTCATCCGAAATTTTTCCATCATTGCCCATATTGATCACGGTAAGTCGACACTCGCCGACCGGCTGATTGAGTTTTGCGGCGGGCTGGAAAAACGCGAAATGACCGAGCAGGTGCTCGACTCCATGGAGATTGAAAAAGAGCGCGGCATCACCATCAAAGCACAAACCGTGCGCCTGAAATACAAGGCCAAGGATGGCAAAACCTATGTTCTGAACCTGATGGACACACCCGGACATGTGGATTTCGGCTATGAAGTGTCGCGCTGCCTGGCTGCCTGTGAGGGTTCGCTGCTGGTGGTCGATGCATCGCAGGGAGTGGAGGCACAAACGCTTGCCAACGTCTATAAGGCCATGGATGCCGGCCACGAGCTGGTGCCGGTCTTAAATAAAATTGACCTGCCCGCGGCCGATATTGACCGCGCCAAGCAGCAGATTGAAGATGTGATTGGCATCGATGCCTCAGAGGCCGTGCCCATCTCTGCGAAAGCGGGCATTGGCATTGAAGATATTCTGGAAGCGATTGTCACGCGCCTACCCGCGCCTAAAGGTGATGCCAGCCTGCCTCTTAAGGCACTGCTGGTGGATAGCTGGTATGATACCTATCTCGGCGTGATTATTCTGGTGCGCGTCATGGAAGGGACACGCTCCAAAGGCGCCAAAATCCGCATGATGGCCACCGGCGCCGCCCACACCGTGGAACAGCTTGGTGTGTTTACGCCGAAAAAAATACCCGTGGAGTCATTATACCCCGGGGAGGTAGGGTATATCATCACCGGCATCAAGCTAGTTGCGGATTGCCGTGTGGGCGATACCATTACCGAGGAACGCCGCCCGGCCGAATCCCCCCTGCCCGGCTTTAAGCCGTCGCAGTCGGTGGTGTTCTGCGGACTGTACCCCACCGATGCTGGCGACTTTGAACACCTCAAAGACTCCCTTGCTAAGCTGCGCCTGAATGATGCCAGCTTTGAGTTTGAAACCGAAAGCTCGACCGCGCTCGGCTTTGGTTTTCGCTGCGGCTTTCTTGGCATGCTGCATCTGGAGATCATCCAGGAGCGCCTCGAGCGCGAGTTTGATCTCGACCTGATCACCACCGCGCCGAGCGTTGTCTACCGCATCATGCTGACCGACGGCGAGTCGATCGAGCTGCACAACCCGAACGACATGCCGGATGTCACGAAGATCGAGCATATCGAAGAGCCGTGGATTAAAGCGACCATCATGACGCCGGATGATTATCTTGGTAATATCCTCGCGCTGTGCACAGAAAAACGAGGCATTCAGGAAACACTCACCTATGTTGGCTCGCGTGCCATGCTGGTCTACAAGCTGCCGCTGAACGAGGTGGTGTTTGATTTTTATGATCGCCTGAAAAGCTGCTCCAAGGGCTATGCCAGCTTCGATTACGAGATGGCGGGCTATCAGGAATCCGACCTCGTGAAAATGAACATTCTGGTGAACGGCGAGCCGGTGGATGCGCTGGCGCTCATCGTGCACCGCACACAGGCAGACTTCCGCGGCCGCAGGCTGTGCGAGCGCCTGAAAGACCTGATTCCCAAACATATGTTCGCGATTCCTATTCAGGCAGCAATCGGCGGCAAGATCATCGCACGTGAAACCATTTCAGCGCTGCGCAAAGACGTGCTTGCGAAATGTTACGGCGGCGACGTGACGCGCAAACGCAAACTGCTTGAAAAGCAGAAAAAAGGTAAAAAGAAAATGCGCGAGATCGGCAATGTGAATATCCCCCAAAGCGCCTTCCTCTCTGCGCTGAAAATGGGTGATGAATAACCAGCCCTACTTGCTGTTTCGTTTTATAAGCGCGCATCTCGCTCGCCAGAAAGTCAGCTTTAGTTTACTCGTTGTTATCTCGCTGATGTGGTCGGTCGAGCAGGTCGCCTTTCCTTATGTGATTAAAATGATCATTGATACCCTTACCGGGTATCAAGGCGATAAAGCCGAGATTTACAGTGCGCTTGCCACCCCGCTACTCATCGGCGCAGTGGTGTGGCTGGTATCAATTGCTGCGTGGCGGCTATCCGATATTGCGGATTATTTCTTCTCGCCGCGCTTTCAGGCAAGCGTTCGCGAGGCGATGACAACCTATGTGTTTGGCCACTCGCAGCGCTATTTTTCAGAACATCTCTCAGGCAGCATCGCCAATAAAATCGCTGACATGACACGCGGCACGCACTATCTCGCCACGCAGTTTGCACGTTTTTTATTTCCCAATTTTGTCGCAATCGTTTTCGTCGCCGCAGTGATGGCGACCATCGCACCGATTTTCGCGGTTATTTTAGTGTCGTGGGCGGTAGTGCATTTATGGATCTGCGCCGCGACATCGCGCGTGTGCGACGAAGTGTCGCATACCCACTCAGAGCTTAAAAGCGAGCTGGCTGGTAGGATTGTTGACGCCGTGACGAACTTTATTACCGTGCGACTTTTTGCGCGCGCAAAAGATGAGATGGATTACATTCGCGGCTTTCAGCATAAAGAAATGAAAGCGCATAAACGCGTGCTGATCACCATCGCCAAGGTGCGGCTGCTGCTGGAAGCGCCCTGCCTGCTGATGATTGTGGTGATGATTTACTTTATCATCGAGGGCTGGAAAGCTGGCACGGTGGGCACTGGCGATATTGCGTTCCTGCTCGGCGCTACCATGAACCTGATTTATATACTGTGGCGTGTGGGCATGGAGTTTCCTGCGCTTTACCGCGAAATTGGTGTGTGCCAGCAGGCACTCACACTGCTTTCTGAGCCGCATGAGATTAAGGATAACAATGATGCCTACCCCCTTAGGGTATCCTCCGGCGAAATTATTTTTGAAAATGTCTATTTCCAATATCGGCCGGGGCAGAACCTGTTTCGCGATAAAACACTCCATATCCCCGCCGGACAGAAGGTCGGTCTGGTGGGGTTTTCCGGCAGTGGTAAAAGCACCTTTGCCAGCCTGCTGCTGCGGCTTTATGAGCCCGAGCGCGGGCGTATCTTGATTGATGGGCAGAATATCGCTGAGGTCACGCAGGACAGCCTGCGCGCTGCCATTGCGCTTATTCCTCAGGATCCGGCGCTGTTTCACCGCAGCCTGCGCGAAAATATTGCCTATGGCAACCCGTCCGCCAGCGAGGCTGAGATTATACAAGCCGCACGCGATGCACATTGCCATGATTTCATCATGGCCGCTGAAGGTGGTTATGATGCGATTGTCGGCGAGCGCGGCGTCAAGCTCTCCGGCGGCCAGCGTCAACGCATCGCCATTGCCCGCGCCATTGTCAAAAATGCCCCCATCGTGGTGTTTGATGAAGCCACCTCGTCGCTCGACTCTGTGACAGAACTCGCCATCCAGCAGGGCATGCAGCGGATGATGCGCGGGCGCACCACCATCGTCATCGCCCACCGCCTTTCCACCCTGACCTTCATGGATAGAATCCTTGTGTTTGAGCATGGCCGCATTATTGAAGATGGCAGCCACGAGGCGCTACTGGCCAAAGGCGGCCATTATGCGCGGCTATGGGGCATGCAGGCGCATGGCTTCCTGCCCGATGCTGACGCGGGTAAAGCATCAAGTTAAAATGATGTTTTTTTGAGGCCAGCGAGCGTATTGTCCACAAGCGCTGAAACCAGCGATTCTGCTGACTCGGCTCCAACCGCCACAAGTTTGCCGGAAAGCGCCAGCACGCACACGCCGTGTATACTCGCCCACAACACCTTGCCCATTTTCGCCGCTTTCTTCGTATCATGGTTCACATGCTCAAGCAGCGCATCTTCTGCCAGCACAAAAAAACGCGACATTTTGGGTGCGTACCAATCAGGAATTTTATTCCCCTCTGCAAGGCGATGCTCGAAAAGCGCTGACCAGCGGTTATAGTGCTTGTTCGCAAATTGCAGATAAGACTTAGCAAGGTAATGTACAGCATCCCCCTTGTGCCGTTTTAAGCCGCGCTGCAGCGTGTCGTACCAGAGGTCAAGCGTGGTAGCGTTAATATGGAGCATAAAGTCATCCAGCGTGCCGAATACATGGTAGAGCGTGCCCACCGTGTAGCCCATTTTTGCGGCCACCGCACGGGCACTGAAGCCGAAATAGCCATACTGCTCAATAATCTCCACCCCCGCCTGTATGGCGAGTTTTTTTAACTCTTCCTTGTTATGGTCGCCCCTGCGTGCCATTGCCACCTCACTAATTACACACTGTATAATTATAATTGAACATTGTTTAATTATAGGTTACTGTGGTGGCAATTCAAGTTAAATGAGGAGCTATCATGGAACTTCTAGCGCTGAGTATTGGGCTTTTCTTTTTAGCAACGCTACTGCTGCCATGGATTAACCGCAGCCGAATTAAAGCCCTGCGTGGTGAGGTGGATCGCCTGAAGTTACAACTCAACAGAGTCATCGTTCAGCTTGACCGTATGGAGCCCCAGCAGCGGCATGCTGAAGCAGCACCGCCATGGCACAAGTCTGAGCCAGCGCCGGTTCAGCCAGTGCAAGCTACTCAGCCAAACGAGCCAGCAATTAAGGCTCCTGTGGAGGCGCCGGTGCCCGCTCCTGTTTATCGAAGCATCACGGAGTATGAAAAAAGCGAATCGCCCATCAGCGAAATTAAACCCAAGGAGCGCTTAAGTTTTGAGCAGCAGTTTGGTGCGCGCCTGCCGGTATGGATTGGCGGCGTGGCGCTGGCGCTGGCTGGTTTCTTCATGGTGAAATATTCGATTGAAACCGGGCTGCTTAGTCCCGGCGTGCGTGTTGTGCTTGGGCTATTGTTTGGCGGCGGCCTGCTTTTTGCTGCGCATTGGATCCGCAGCAAACCCGGCTTTGCTAATGGCACACGTATTTCACAGGCGCTTTCCGGCGCGGCGATTGCTGATCTCTATGTCTGTATTTTTGCAGCCACCAGTCTTTATAACCTGATACCAGGCGCGCTAGGCTTCGTGGGCATGGCCGCGGTCACAGCGACCGCGGTGATATTATCCCTAAGGCATGGCATGCCGATCGCGCTGCTTGGCTTGATTGGGGGCTTCCTTACTCCGGCGATGGTTGGATCGAATGAGCCAAATGCGCCAATACTCTTCATGTATCTTTATTTTGTGGTGGCCGGCATATTGGCGGTCATACGCAAGCAGCATTGGTGGATCATCTCCATCCCCACCGTCATCGGCGCGTTCATCTGGGTGCTCATCTGGATATTCGGTGGCCATTTCAACCCCACTGACAGCATTTACCTCGGCCTGTTCCTGATGGCTGTATGCGCGACAGTGGTAGTGATGTCGCGCCAGCACTATGCCAGCGAAGACACGCACGACACCCCCTGGCACGACTTTAGCTCCACGCGCTCCCTCAACTATTTATCACTCGGCGGCGCGATGGGTATTATGGGACTCGTCACCTCCCATGCTGGCTTCGGCGCGATGCAGTGGGCGCTGTTTGGTCTGTTGTCGCTTGGTGGCATTGGCCTTGCCTTTTTCAATCAGCGCCTTTACGGGCTGGTGCCGTGGATGTCGATGGCTGTGAATGCAGTCATGCTCGCGGCATGGCGCGCGCCTGATCCGCATAGCTTCGCGCTGACGCTGTGCCTTTTCGCCGGGCTTTACATCATCAGTGGCTATGTGCTGCAGTCACGCAGCGAGCGTCCGCTCATCTGGTCTGGCCTGACCGCCGCAGCCAGCCTTGGCTATTTCCTGCTTGGATATTATGAGCTGCATGAGAAAATCACCGTCAGCATCATCCCGCTGTTCTGGGGTGTGGTGGCTGTGGAATTTGCAGCGCTGGCGAGCCTTGCGGTCAAGCAGCTATACCGCGCTATTCCGCTCAACCACCCGCAGCGCCAGCAGGTGCTGGCCATTTATGCCGCAACCTCGACTGCCTTTCTTTCCATTGGCCTGACCATAGAGCTGCCGCGCGAGTTCCTGTCGGTCGCGTTTGCCGCGCAGCTTTTTGCCATTGCATGGCTGAATACCAAGCTTGATGTAGCGGCACTGCGACGCATTGCAGCCATTCTTGCCTGCGTGTTTGGTTTTCTACTGCTGCCACAGCTGGTGTTGCTGGTGCAGCTGACCGCCTATAGCCTCATCGAAGCAAAGCTGATGCTGCAGGAAGCTATTCCGATTGTGAACTGGCCAAGCTTCCAGCTTGGCTTGCCTGCGCTGTTTTTCCTCTCGGCAAGCTACCTGCTGCGCAAACAGCGCGACGACAAGCTGGTGCAGTGCTTTGAAGTAGCGGCCATCGCGCTGGTTGGCGTCATGGGCTACTACCTCACACGCCATGCTTTCCATCTAGATGCTGATGTGATTTTTGTGAAAGCAGGCTTCACTGAGCGCGGGGTGATTACCAATGTGCTGTTCCTTTACGGCCTTGCCTGCCTATGGGCTGGCAGGCGCTACGAAAGGCATGCCGTCACGCTCAGCGGCCTTGCGCTTTCTGCCATCGCTGTGTTCCGCATCGCCTATTTCGACCTCACCTTGCACAATCCGCTATGGTCGGTGCAGTTTGTAGGCGATCTGCCGCTGGCCAATGCGCTGCTGCTCACTTACGGCCTGCCGATCCTGTGGCTGTGGAAAGCAACGCCCGAGCTGGATCGCATCGGCAAACCGCAGTGGCGCAGCTACAGCTATGCGTTCATGCTGCTGCTTGCCTTTGCCCTGCTATCGCTGAATGTGCGCCAACTGTTCCACGGCACCTATCTCAGCGGCGCTGGCGCCAGCAATGCTGAAACCTACACCTATTCGGTGGTGTGGCTACTGTTTGGCCTGGCGCTACTATTCTTCGGCACGCTGAAAAAGGATAAGATGATCCGGCTGGCATCCCTTGCCATCATGCTGGTGACGGTGGGCAAAGTATTCCTCTACGATGCGTCGGAACTGGAAGGCTTGTTCCGTGTCTTTTCTTTCTTCGGGCTGGGGCTCTGCCTGCTGGGGCTAAGCTGGTTTTATACACGCTTCGTATTCAGCGGCAGTAGAAATGAACTCACCACGCAAAACTAACTACTGCGATTGACACATAGAAGACTAAGTTATGTGTAAGGAAGAGAAATGGGACAGGTAGGCGGACTAAGATCGAACTAATTATTTTAACACAAAGAAATTCCATCATTATTTTTTGTACAACGTTCTTCTTGTGTTTGGTGAGCAGGCGAGACTCGCGGTTTAATACGTTTAGTCCTGAGGCTTTCTTTACAGTTTTTCTCCACTTTAAGACCCCACTCGCAAGTAATACCATAAGCATCTCTGCCTAGATGCTTGTAATTAACGAGAGCTGATTTAGGAATATCTAGACCAAAAATGTGGAAAGTTGAATTATTATCAGGAAGGTCTCGCAACCCTTGCAATACTTTTCTGGACAAAGCCACGCTTCCCATTACTTCAGCAAGTTTTTTTTGTTCCCATGCGTCTTCCGGTTTTTTTTGTGATGAAATTTCTTTGTATTTTTCTGCAATTGTAAATGCCCAATCTTGAGCGAATCCTAATGCCACTGTTTTTCCGTGGCGATATTCGATGATTGCATGCTGCGGGATTTTCATCCCATGATAGTCATAATGCTCTTTCGAATTTTTATAATGATCTCTGGCTTTAGTTATTATGTGCTTTCCGGAACCTTCTTGCCCTGTGAGTTCATCAAAACTATCGCATTTTACAACGCCTTTTTGTGAATCCTTGTTTGCTCTGTATTTTTCTGATAACTTTTCAGCATATTGTTGAGCCAGTGCATAAGCTTCTTTGCCATTCTTGTCGTATGCAATTAATGCGTCGGCAGGTATATCTATACCATTCCATTTAAGTGAAAGATCATTGTTTTGTTTTTGCTTTACTAATTGGCCAAGAATTTCGAATGCAGCCGACTCATTGTCAATTAAATCACCTAATTCTATTCCACTTAAATGTGTATCCGGTTTTACTCGTTGATTTTCATGCGCCACTTTAATCCTGAGCGCTGCACGCATAGTAATGGCGTTGGTGAAGGATGCCACACTCGACACCACCAGCACGCAGCTTGGGCGGCATTCTCGGTGGCATTGGTGATTTCTTCGGCGGCTTCTTCGCCGATGGCGGCAGGCTGAAGCCGGGTCAGTTCGGCGTGGTGGGTGAACGCGGTCCCGAACTCGCATACGCCGGAAACGCGCCACTGAATATCACGCCAAACAGCGCACTTAGTGGTGGTTCGCCCATCACTATCAACATGAGCGTGCAAACACCCGATGTTCGCAGCTTCCGGCAAAGCCAAAGCCAGATTGCAGCAGACATGGCGCGTTCTATCGAACGAGCAAGGAGGAATTTATGAGGCCAAAAATAGCCCGATAATGGCAATGGCTGTGCCGACTAAGAACTGCCAGTGGGTTTTCGCCCATTTGACGGTTTCATCGAACTTCACAGCCAACGGTGGCCTGTCCATGCCGATAAAAACGAGCATGGAATTGGAGTCGTTCTCGATGGGTTTCCCATCATACCAACGGCGGATGCGCTGTCTGATTTCTTTAATTTTTTTCATGTATCAACCTATGACTTTGCAAATTCCAACAGCGGTTCGTAATTCCCACTATCCGCCTCGCGCAGTGCGGCGATGTAGCGGGTGCGGATTTCATCTGGCTTGGTGAGGTCGGAGTTGCCACCCCAGCTGAGTTTTTCGCCGCCGAATTTGGCGACGATGACATCCGCGCACATACGGGCGTGCCTGCCGTTACCATTGGGGAACAGGTGAATCTTCACCAGCCGGTGGTGGAAAATGACCGCCATATCGCTGATGGGATAGGTTTTATGTTCCAGCCAGTATTGAGCATCGCCCAGCAGCTTGTGCAGCTCAGTGGCGAGGTAGATTTTATCAACGCCGATATTTTTATTGGTTTTACGGAACGTGCCTGCCCATTTCCACACATGGCCATACATGCGCTTGTGGAGATTGAGCAGGAACTTTTCTGAGAAAACATCCAGCTTGGAAAGGACAGATTTCTGCATCACCCATTTGCGTGCTTCGAGAATGTTCTCCTGCTCGAAAGCATCAAGGTCTTCGCGGGTGACGAGGCTCGGAATGAGGTCGCGCTTTTCTTCTTCATCCAGCGGGGTCTGGCCTGCAATGTAATGGTATTGCATGGCTTACTCCCAAAGCTTAGTGTTGGGATTCTTGGCGAGTTCTTCAGCGGTTTCCTTAATCTTCTGCTGGAGATTGCCAACGCCCTGCGCCTCCAGCTGCATGGAGTGATCCACGGCGGAAACGATGTCCTTCGCTTTGTGCAGGGCTTGTTTTTGCACAATCGCTTGCAGGCTGCCTTCTTCCGGCACCAGCACATAGACTAACCGGCAATTCAACGCCTCAGCCGCCTTGCGGAGGGATTTTAAGGTGATGGAGTCATCCGCTTCATTGCGCTCCAAGCGTGCGACCGATTGCTTGGCGACACCCATGCGGCCTGCCAGCTGCTGAATGCTCATACCCAAACTGGAGCGAACAGCCCGAATCCAGCCGCCCTGAACGGTTTCAGGGACGCTAACCTGCGCCAGATGCTTATCCAGCAGGTGTATCTGCAACTGTGTTAACTTGGCCATGTGTCAGCCTCTGTTGTGACTTTATAAGGCATTATGACACAATATAAGCTGACTGTAAAGAGATAAAAGGCATAACATATTATGACGGGTTTCGTAGAAACCCAGTTCCCCACCGACATTAGCTACGGCGCGAATGGTGGTCCGATGTTTATGACGGATGTGGTGACCACTGTATCCGGGCATGAGCAGCGCAACAGCAAGTGGAGCCAAGCGCGTGCGCGGTATAATGCCGCCTCCGGGGTAAAAACCGAAACGCAATGGCAGGTGCTAATTGCCTTCTTCCGGGCGCGGCGTGGCAAGGCGGTGGGGTTCCGCTTCAAGGATTGGAGCGATTTCAAGGCGGTGAACCAGCCGCTGCAATCCCTCGGCGGCGATGAATACCAGCTGGTGAAGCGGTATGTCAGCGGCGCGGTGGTGTCGGAGCGCATTATCAGCAAGCCGGTCGCTGGCACGGTGAAGCTCTATAAAAACAGCATTCTGCAACTGAGTGGCTGGAGCGTGGATACAGCCACCGGCATCATCACCACCGCCCATACCGGCACACTTACGGTGGATTTTGAGTTCGATGTGCCGGTGCGCTTCGATACCGATGAGCTAGGGCTTTCGATGGATAGCTTCAATGCCGGTAGCTGGAACAATATTCCGCTGATCGAGGTGCGCGTATGAGAGTGATTTCACCGCAGCTTGAGGCGCATTTTGGCAGTGACATGACCACGCTTGCCACCTGCTGGAAAATTATCCGGCTGGACGGCGAAGAATTAGGCTTTACCGATCACGACCAGGTATTGACCGTCGATGGGATTGATTACGATTCCATCGCCGGGTTCACGCCGACCACGGTAGAGAGCAAATCCAACATGAGCGTGGATAATCTGGAAGTCGAAGGCCAGACATTCCCCTCCAAAATCACAGAATCCGACCTGCTGGCCGGGATGTATGACTATGCCGAGATTGAGATTTTCACGGTCAATTATGAAGATTTGAGCCAAGGAAAACTGGTGGTGAAACGTGGGCGGCTGGGTGAAGTGACGCTCAGCCAGCAGCTTTTCACCGCCGAGGTGCGCGGTCTGACGCAGCATTTAAGCCAGACCATCGGCGAAGTGTATTCGCCATCCTGCCGCGCCGTGCTGGGGGATGCGCGGTGTAAGAAATCACTCACCGGCTTCACCATCACCACGACCGTCACGGCGGTTAGAGGGCTACGCATCAGGCCGTTTTAGTTCGGTGGTGGAGTTGCAGGCGTATCTGGAAAACCAACCCGCTTTTCCCCGCGATAAAAAGGGGCGAGTCCATATCCAGCGTGTGTTGGATATGCTGAACCAGCTGGTTTACACGGGCTATTACGAGTTCCCTCAGTGGAACATTGGCCTGATGAGGGGCAAGCATGAGCCAATCATCAGCTACGAGATATACACACAGATTCAGGAAAAGCTGCACGGACGCAACAAGTCGGATTACCGCCCCGCAGTGAAGCAGGATTTTATCTTACGCGGATTCGTGCTTTGCGACTGCTGTGGGCATCCGCTCACGTCATGCTGGTCTAAAGGACAATACAAAGAACATCCGTATTACCTGTGCCGCCAGAAAGGGTGCCAGCTATACGGCAAGTCGATTAGCCGGGATAAAGCGGAAGAAGATTTTCAGGAATTGCTCAAGCAGCTGACTCCAGCCCCCGGCATGATTGACCTTATGCTACAGGTGATCGAGGAAGCGAAAAAGATGCGTATGCTCAATTATGAGGATGCGGAAGCAACCCTAAAGAAGGAGCAGCAGCTGATTGACCTTAAAATCGAGCAGCTGGTTGATCGTATCGTCGCTACGGATAGTCAGGTTCTGGTCGCCACCTACGAACGGCAGATTAAGCAGCTGGAGGAAAAACGCATCATTGCGGACGAAAAAATCCGTAATTGCGGTACGGTCGATCATACTTTGGGAAACATCAATCGAACTTTTTTGCAATTCCTCCAAAACCCGCATGAATTCTGGCTTTCCTCAGACTTCGAGCGTAGGAGAACGGTGCTAAAAGTGACTTTGGCAAGCCCTGTAGCGTATAGCAAAAAAGAGGGTTATCGAACTCCCGCTCTGGCGCAGCCATTCTCGGTTTGGCGGGGTTTTTCGGACACGAAGTCCGGTTTGGTGGAGCATAGGAGAGTCGAACTCCTGACCTCTTCCATGCCATGGAAGCGCTCTACCAGCTAAGCTAATGCCCCAATCCAAAGGGATTGTGAAATTAAGTGGCAAACGAACCGTTGTCAACCCCCTTAATGACAAGGGTTTTTCCCACTCCCCCACGCAGCAATTGCATGGCGCGCATTTATACCCTATAGAGGTAGTCCACGTTTCAGGGAGGGGTATATGGCGAAAAAAGATAAAAAAGAGAAAAAGCAGCAGCAGAAATCAACCATTGATTTCGGCGACGAAATCAAACGGCTGAATCGGATCAACGGTCAGATCGACGGCATCTGCAAGATGCTGCAAGATGGCCGCAAGCTCAGCGATGTGCTGATTCAGTGCAAGGCGATTCATTCCGGCCTGCGCGCCATTGAATCACGCATTGTGCGCGCGCATCTTGAAGCCGCGCTTGATGAGGTGGTGCAGCTGGATAAAAAGAAAAACCGCGCAGAAAAAGTGGCCGAGCTGGAAGAGCTGTTTAAGCAGGCCGCGTAAGCCTGCGGCAATACAGCGCCACCAGCCCATTGGCGAGCGCAAGCACGCCAAACACCTGCGGCACCGATAGATTCATCTTCAGCAGCAGCACGGTCACCAGCGCGGCCGCCACCATGAACAGCGCATTCATCACATTATTCGTGGCGATGGTGCGTGCGCGGCTTTCGGGCGCGCTATCATGCTGCATGATGGCATAAAGCGGCACGACAAAGATACCGCCGCAGATGGCGACCATCAGCATATCAAACAGGATACGCCAGTTGGCTGCGTGCGCGAGAAACTGGCCTGCGGAGATCAGCGCGTCCGGTGTGCCGCGTGCGGCACCGGCGCTTGCCAGCACGAGATCCAGCGTAAATAGCGTGATACCGGCGGCCGCCCATGGCGTATAGGCAGCGCTGACCTTGCCTCTCAGCAGCGCATTGCAGGCGAATGATCCAATCCCGATGCCCACAGAAAACACGGTGAGGAAAAATGTCACGAGCGTTTCATCAGCGAGTAATATATCTTTTGCGTAAGTCGGGAACTGCGAAAGAAACGTGGCGCCCACGAGCCAGAACCATGAAATGCCGATGATGCTTCTGAACACACGGCGGTTTTCGCGGTCATGCGATACCATCACCCAGGTTTCACGCACAATATGATAGCCGACTTTAAGCTGCGGGCTGGGGGCTGGCGCCGGGGGTATGTAGCGGCTGGCAAGATACCCCGCCACCGACACCACAACCATCGCCGCCACCACCAGATGCTCACCGCCCTGCGTCATGATCAGGATGCCGCCCAGGATGGTGCCGAGCAGAATGGCAAGAAACGTTCCGGCCTCGATATAAGCATTACCAGCGATGAGTTCATTCTCATGAAGGTGCTGCGGCAGCAGCGTGTATTTCACCGGCCCGAAGAAGGTTGATTGCACGCCAAAACAAAACAGCACAAACAACATAAAATAGGCATGGCCGCTATAAAGCCCCACGGCCGCCACCGCCACCACCACCATCTCCCACACCTTCGTGATGCGGGCGATGCGCGCGCGGTCAACTTTATCAGCAAGCTGGCCGGCCATTGCCGAAAATAAAAAATAGGGCAGGATGAAAAGTGCGCCTGCCAGCGTGACAAGAATTTGTGCATTGCCGGACTCATGCGTTGCCAGCTTATAAGTGATGAACATCACGAGGGCATTTTTAAAAATATTATCGTTAAAGGCGCCGAGAAACTGCGTGATAAAAAGCGGCGCAAAGCGGCGGGTGGTAAGCAGGTACATCAGGCATTTTCCTCTTTATTTTTCCTTCGGTGCTGCTGCTCAGCGACTTCATCAAGCGCGAGCGTTTCCTTACGGTTTTGTTCTTCGGCGGCGCGCTTCCTGGCATTATCCGCAGCTATCTCATATTTTTTCTGCTCGCTGAATGCATCAGAAATTTCATCCCGCGTTTTGGTGATCTCGATTTCTATTTTTTTAATTTCCTGATGAATGGCATCCTGACGCTGCTGAATACGCTTTGCAAACCCGCCAAAAAAGCCGCTCATCTCTGGTTGCCTTCCCGCCAGCTCCAGCTCTTTTGCCAGCTCAGCAGACAAGCTGCGCAGCACTTCTTCCAATTGCGCTTTCTGGCCTTCGAGATTGCCGAGCTTGCGGCGGAGCTCATCGAGCCGGCGCTTGGATAGTTTGA
>CANHDY010000043.1 GCA_947459535.1 Rickettsiales bacterium
CTTCTTCAAAATCCAGCGCCACTACCGCGCCTTTACCCCGCAGCGCCTTGGTGACCAGCTCTGGCAGCTGGTGATAGTTCTGCGGGCCAAACACCATATCCACAAATGGCGCGCGGCGAATAATCTCTTCGCCTTCCGCCTGGCCAACACAGCCTCCCACCGCAATCAGCACCGGATCGCCGGATGCTTTTCTTTTTTCTTTTTCAGCGCGCACACGGCCAAGGTCGGAATAGACTTTTTCTTCGGCCTTTTCGCGAATGTGGCAGGTGTTAAGAATCACAAGGTCGGCATCTTCAGGCGACTGGGTTTCGCTATAGCCCAGCGGTGCCATGACATCTTTCATGCGCACCGAATCATAGGCGTTCATCTGGCAGCCGTAGGTTTTAATGTAGAGTTTTTTATTCATGAGCGAAATTTAATGTTTTTGAGCTTGCGCGCGGGGATGACCTCGAGCTTGCCATCTTTCCATGTCGATAGAGATACCCCCTCTTGAATTCGCTCAAGTAAAAGCTTTCTGAAAGCTTCTTTCATGGCGGTGAGGCTTTTTTCAGCCCGGGAGGATGCGGCACGTTTTTTTTTCATACAGCGCTCAATGTGTCATATAGTTTCTGGTTAATGATACGGCACTTACTGCTCGTTCCTTCTGCGATCAGCTCGCAGCCAGCCTTTGTATTATCCAATATTTGCCACTCATCTGCCAGTGTTTTATACCGTGTCATAAAATTTCTGAGGCTTTTCTGATAACGCCTCCTGACCTGAACGGATGGAATATAATGACCTCCCAGAGCCACTCTCTCCTTAATTCGTGCAATGCATAGAGACGGCGACGGTACCCACAAATAGACTATGTGAACCTCATACCCACGTTGTTTGAGCCTGCTTATGAATGCTATATAGGCAAGACCAGAAAGCGTTGATTCAAAGGCAAACGTCTCACCTTTTTCTGAAAGTTCGCGCAGCTCCTCTAGCATCATGCGCCCGGCCTTAATCGCAGCTTTTTCAGGCCGAAAGGGCGACAGGCCTTTAGCGATAAGATCGGCATTCACAAAATGCCTGCATTTAGCATAATGCGGTAGAAATTCAGTGGCGAACGTGGTTTTGCCCGCGCCATTGGCGCCTGCAATGATGTAGGCGCGTGGGCGCTTAAGGTTGGATGGCATTAATCTTCGCGGCGATGATGAAATCATTCTCATGCAGGCCGCTGATGGTGTGCGTCCAGAGAACAATTTCCACATAGCCCCAGCCCATCATGATATCCGGATGGTGGGCTTCGTTTTCGGCGATGTCGGCCACTTTGTTGACAAAGGCAAGGCCGCTCATGAAATCTTTGAACAGGTAGCGGCGTTTGATGGCTCGGTTAGAAAGCGCAAGCTCCCAGCCGGGCACCTGAGCAAGGTAAGGCTTGGCCTTGAATTCATCAATGACGGGGGTGCCCGGCGCGCAGACCGTGCATTTTTTTTGCGCTAGCGCGAAACCGGACGTTGTATCTTGAGCCATAATGGCTTAAGTCTTTAGCGCTTCAAGGGAATTTCGTCAATCAGTTCGTTGTAGCGGGGCGCAGGTGGTGTTACTGGGCATAGAAACGGCAACCGGGCCATTCAGCGTGGCGCTGTGGAAACATGGCGCAGTGGCGGCGCTACGCCAATCCCCTCACTCGCATCAGCAATCCGCCCAGCTACTGCCGATGATCGAAGCGATGCTGGCGGAAACACAGACGACTTTCAGCGAGCTGACGAAGGTTGCCTGCAGCGTTGGGCCGGGCAGCTTTACCAGCCTGCGTGTGGGGCTGGCGGCAGCGCGCGGACTGTGCCTCTCGCTGGGGATACCCGGGCTGGGTTTGACCACACTCGAAATCATGGCGCATGGCCAGCAGCCAAAGCTGACGCAGCCCATCATCACCTGCCTGCTGGGCGCGGGTAAGGGCGAGATGGTTGGCCAGAGTTTCGTTCATGATGCGGCGCTGACACACGCCTCAGAGCCGCGTGTTGCACGGGCAGAGGAGCTGATAGCCGCCATGCCCTCCGGTGCGGCGCTGGTCAGCAATCAGCCGCTGGAGCAGCCGGCGATACTTGCCGCGCCGCGCGCCGATCATCTGGTCATGCTCGCGGCCAAGCGCGGCAGCGGCCAGCCACTTTCGCCTTTTTATGTGCGACCGCCGGACGCCAAACCAATGGACACCAGCCCGAAGCGCGATATGATACCACCTGCACTCAGCTAACCGAGGGAGCCATGTTATGCGAACCACACTCAAACGCCTCGTGCTGGCCGCCTGCGCCGCATTCGGCCTTACCAGCTGCGCGAGCGAATCGCCGGTGGATTTTCCGCCGCTGAGTTTTCTGCGCTACCAGCCCATTTTTCTGAATGTCACGAGCATTGAATTTGTGGATGAATACAAATCCCCCATGCGCTCACCCTACGTGGAGCATTTAATGCCCTATTCCCCCGCCGATGCCATGCGTATCTGGGTGAAGGATCGCATCCGCGCGGTGGGGCCGGATAAGGTGCTGCAGGTGATTATCAAGGATGGCCGCGTCACCGCCAGCCAGATTCACAAAGACAGCAGCATCGAAGATTTTTTCACCGTTGATCAGGATCGGCGCTATGAAGCCGCGCTGGATGTGGAGATGCGGATTTATGGCAGTGATGGCGCGATGTCGGAAGCCAGCGTGGTGGTGAAGGCCACGCGCTCCATCACCATGTCGGAAAATGCCAGCGTATGGCGGCGCAACTATGAGTTCCGCAAAATGATTTTTGAAATGATGGAAGCCGTCAACGCCGAGCTGGAAAAAAACATCTATCAATATATGGGCGGCCATATCAACTACAGCCGAATGCCCTGATGCACGTCTACCTTCCCATCGCTGAGATGTCGGTGAATGTGTTCGCCATTCTCGGGCTGGGCGGCGCGGCGGGCTTACTTGCCGGCATGTTTGGGGTGGGCGGCGGCTTTCTGCTCACGCCGCTGCTTATTTTTATTGGTGTTTCACCGTCGGTGGCGGTGGCGACCTCGGCGAATCAGATCATCGCTTCGTCGGTGTCTGGTTTTGTCACACACTGGCGCCGCCAGAATGTTGATGTCAAGATGGGGCTGTTTCTACTCGCGGGCGGGGTGGTGGGTTCAACGCTTGGGGTGGCGCTGTTTCGCTGGCTAAAACAGATTGGCCATGTGGATCTGATCATCTCGCTGGCTTATGTCACTTTTCTTGGGCTGATTGGCCTGCTGATGGCGCGCGATAGCTACCGCGTCTACCGCAAACAGCCAGCTTCTGCGCCCGTCTCCAGCCGCCTGCGCTGGCTGTCGCAGCTTCCCTACCCGGTCGCATTTCCCGCCTCGCGCATTACCATCAGCGCGCTGATACCGCTTGCAGTGGGGCTGTTTGTGGGGGTGATGGTGTCGCTGATGGGCATTGGCGGCGGCTTTTTTCTGGTGCCGGCGATGATTTATCTCATCGGCATGCCCACCACCATGGTCATCGGCACGTCGCTGTTTCAGATTATTTTTATCACTGCGCATGTCACGCTCCTGCAGGCCATCACCACCCAGACGGTGGACATCATGCTCGCGCTGCTGCTGCTGTCCGGCTCGGTGTTTGGGGCGCAGCTTGGTATCCGCCTTGGTGCGCGCATCTCAGGTAACCTGCTGCGCGCCATGCTGGCGGCGCTGGTGCTGGGCATTGCAATCAAACTTGCGGCGGGGCTTTTGACACCACCAGACAACATCTACAGCGTGGGGCTGCTCGATGAATAGGTGGCTATTGCTTCTGCTGTGCCTGCTGTTTGCGCCGTCCGCGAAGGCCTCGCCGCTGGTGGCGGATTTGTCGCAATATCGCATCGAGATGGATGCGAATTTCAATGGCACGCGGCTGTTTCTCTTCGGCGCGCGCAACGATGTGGGGGATGTGGTGGCGGTGGTGCGCGGGCCAGCGCGCCATTACATGGTGCGAAAAAAAGAGCCCATGATGGGGCTGTGGGTGAACCGTGAGCGGATGAAGCTGTATGATGTGCCCAGCTTTTTCGCTCTTGCCAGCAGCAAACCGCTGGAAGAGCTGCAGGCGAATGTAGCGCTGGCGCGGCTCGGCATCAGCCGCGATGGACTTCTGCCGCCGCCAGCCAGCAGCACCCAGCAGACACGTCACAGCGAATTCACCGATGCATTTCTTGCCTATCAGCAGCAGCGGCGGCTCTATACAAAGACGCCATCTCAGCTGCGCTTCATGGGCGAAATGCTGTTTAAAACCACCATCGAATTTCCAGATACCATTCCGCCCGGTGACTACACTGCCGAGCTTTATCTACTGCGCGATGGCGAGATTGCCGGCATGCAATCCATTCCAATCACAGTCAATAAAACCGGGCTGGATGCCTTTATTTACAACGCCGCGCACCGCTTTCCTTTTTTATATGGCATCTGCGCTATTCTGCTGGCGCTGGGCGCTGGATGGCTCGCTGGGCGCTGGCTGGAGAGAAACTGATGGAGGCACGCATGACCGCAGCAATGACCCCGGGCAAGCCGCCCAAATATCTTGTTTGCGTGGATCAGCGCGAAGAATGTCTGGCCGCGCTCAGGCTGGTGTGCCTGAAGGCACTGGCAAGATCAGGGTGCGTGGATATGCTGCATGTCACGCCGCCGGCGGATTTCCAGACGCTCGGCACCATCGCCGAGCGTATCCGCGAGGAGCGCCGTGGCGAGGCAGGCCAACTGCTTGCCCGGCTTGCGGATGAGTGTCAGCAGCAGCTGGGGCTACGCCCGGGTATCGTGCTTCGCGAGGGGGCGATTGGCGAAGAAATTATCGCCGCCGCCACCGCCGATCCTGATGCGATCATGGTGGTCATCGGCACCTCGCACAGCGGTGCACGCGGCTCGCTCGCCGCATGGCTGGCTAACCAGCTGGGAACAAAGCTGCCTATTCCTCTTTTAATGGTGCCGGGGAACCTGACTCAGCAGCAGCTTGCTCAGCTGGTTTAGCCGCTTTCGGTACCACCAGCACCACACTGCGCGCCAGCTTGTCATGCCAGCCCTGCGCGCGCTTATCAAGGCCGATCCAGAAAAAGCCAATGCAGAGTGTAAGCGTTGAAATCACATAACCAAACAGCCGGATGATCACCTGCCAGTCACTCAGCAGCAACTCCGTGCGCGCATCGACCACCCGCATACGTAGCAGCCATTTGCCCGGCGTCGCGCCGAAAAGCCGCCAGCACAGCCCCGTAACAAACGCCAGCGCCAATAGCTGTGTGATGAAGCTGCCAAACCAATGACGTGCGTAGCCGCTGGAGATAAGGTAGCTACTCATCAACTCATTAATCTGCTGCTCAGTCATATCTGGCGTTATCTGCGCATTAACCGATGCCCAATCAAGCGGAGGCAGCGGCGAATACCATGATAGAAAAGCAGTCAGCACCGGTGCCAGTAGTAGCGTGGCCAGCACGATATCGATGGTGGCAGCGATCATGCGCCGATGAAAGCTGGCATAGCGTGGATCAGGCGGTTTTTTTTCATAAAACCCAAATAACCCAATCGTATAAAGCGGTTTTTGTTTCTTTGCACTCATGATGGCTCCAGAAGCCAGCGAATGGGCGGCATCTGCGTCCATGGCTCAGCTTTAGTGCTGCGCGGCAGTTTCACAATCGGAATATCACGCGAGATAAACTGCTCAAAGGTTTTGACCGTATCTTCCATCGGCACATCGCTCATCGGCGATTCGCTGACCACTAGCGCATGCAGCGGCACACCGCGCTGGCGGAGCACTTCGATGGCAGTGAGGGTGTGGCTGATCGTGCCTAGATAGCTTCCAACCACGAGTATCACCGGCCAGCCGAGCGCCGCCATCCAATCGAGCACGGTGTGTTCATGGTTGAGCGGCACCATCACGCCGCCGACACCCTCCACCAGCAGGACATCATTTTCAAGCGCCGCATGCTCGCGGCAAAATGCCACCAGCTCATCCAGCTGGGGGGCGGGCTTTCCCTCGCGCTCGGCAGCCATGTTGGGTGCCAGCGGTGCGACAAACCGCCAGGGCGAAATGGTCTCCAGCAGCTCCGGCGCGTGGGTAAGCCCCAGACTTCCCAGTATCAGCGCACTGTCGGAGGCGGGATCATCGGCGCGAAACCCGCTGATGATTGGCTTGAGCGCGGTGACTTTTTTTCCGGCCTGCGCCAATTGCCAGCACAGCGTGGTGACCACATGGGTTTTACCCACGCCGGTGCCAGATGAGGTGATAAAAAACGGGCGCATCAACAGTCCTTCCGTAAAACAAGAAACACAATCTGCCAGCTGGCGGGCAGGCCGCGCGCGCTGCGCCGCGCCTCATAGGCCTGCTCGAGACGCGCAAATTGCCGCGGTGTCATCAGCGAACGGCGGCGGGCGTGGTGCGCGTTGGTGGCGCCGATAGCCTGAAGGCTGCGCATCAGCGCGATGCTGTCCGGATAGTATTCAGTGATGGTTTCCTGAGACAAATGGAGGCAGGAAAAACCAGCACGCGCGGCATACCCCATAAGGGTATAAGCTTCCATGAATTCACTGATATGGGGCGTATCATCCACCGCTGCAAACGCTTCTTTCAGCTCCGCAAGCGTGCCGTCAGTCGGCACGGTGAGTATCGCTGCTGCGCCTTGCTTCAGCACACGCGCTATCTCCAAAAACACCTGCTGCGGCTCATTGCACCACTGCAGCATGAGCGAAGAAAACACACCGTCCATGCTGCTATCTGCCAGCGGCAGCTGGTGCGCATCCGCGCAAATGGCGGCGCGGCAAACTGTGGCTGCCTGCTGGCACATGCCATGCGCCCAGTCAATCCCCAGCACCTGCCAGCGCATGCCCGCATGGCTGCTTTCTGATGCAAACTGGCCAGTGCCGCAGCCAAGATCCAGCAGCTTTGCCCCTTCTTGCCAGTAGCGGCTTGCGAATGTCATCGCGTGGGTGCGCACCAGCTGCTGCAGCCCCGCATGCTGCGCATAATGGCTCGCGGCGCGGCTGAAATGGCTGGCAGTGGCGTGGTTATCAAGCATTGAGATGCTCAGTGATAAGCTGTTTAAAACGAGTGGTATCATGCCAGTGGGGGGCATGTCCACAGCCCGGCCACAGCGAAAGCGTTGCCTGCGGCAGGCGCTCGGCAAAGCGCGCCGATTGCGAGGCATCCACCACCACATCCGCCTCGCCATGCACCAGCAAGGTGGGCGGAAAATGGCCAAAATCCAGCGCATCACAGCTATAGCCATCCAGCAGCGAAAGCCAGCTCAGCCAGTTATTCGCCAGCACCGCCTGCTTGGAAAAAGCAGCAAGCTGGCTGCGGATAGCATCGCTGAAAACATCCTCATACCCCACCAGATCCCACGCTTTGGTCAGGGTACGCAGCGGATTGCTGCTGAAGTTGCTGGTGAATTGATCAAAGGTCAGGCGCGGCATGCCCAGCTTGCTTGCCGGGCTTTGCACAAACTGATAGGGCGCAGCAATCAGCACAAGCTTTTTCGGCTGGATTATTTTCTCAGCCACGGCTCTTGCTGCCAGCTGCCCGCCAAGCGACCAGCCTACCAGCGCATCATGACCGCGCGCCTCCTGCCCGATTATAGCA
The DNA here is from genome assembly GCA_947459535.1 of Rickettsiales bacterium. Taxonomy (GTDB): domain Bacteria; phylum Pseudomonadota; class Alphaproteobacteria; order Rickettsiales; family SXRF01; genus JAJTHB01. Next base: position 7,569 of record CANHDY010000043.1, read on the forward strand.
AGCGCCGCCTCGACTGATTCTGAGGCCGCATAATCAATCGCATGGCTGCCGGGCAGCAATGCCGTCAGCGCATCATGCGGCTGCCCCCAGCCGGAGAGTGTCGCGATGCTCATACCCACCCCCCGGTATGTAGTGCGTCTAAAAGCGCATCCACCTGTGCGGGCTGATGCAGCGCCGAAAATGCAAACCGTAGGCGGCTACTGCCAGGAGGCACGGTGGGCGGCCGAATCGCCGGCACCCAGAAACCGTGCTGCTCAAGATAATGCGCCGCCGCCAGCGCGCGCTCATTATCCCCCAGCACCAGCGGCACAATACCGCCGGCCGGCTTATTCAATTTCAGCGACGCAGCAAAGCGCCGCGCATGAGCAAGCGGCGCTTCTGTGCGTGCTGGTTCTTTTTCAAGAATATCCAGCGCCGCCAGCGCGCCGGCGATGGTGGCAGGCGGCAGTGCAGTTGAAAAAATCAGGCTGCGCGCGGTAGTTTTGAGATAATCAATAAGAAGTTTTGAGCCCGCCACATACCCCCCATAGGCACCCAGCGCTTTTGAAAGAGTGCCCAGCTGGATAACGGATGATGGATAACGGATGACGGATGGCTGGTAGAGGTCATGAGCAGAATCAATCAATACCCATGCATCATAGCGCTCGGCGAGTGCTGTGATTTCGGTGAGTGGCGCTGCATCACCATCCATAGAAAAAATACTCTCGGTGGCAATCAGGCAGTGGTGATGCTCGGCGCGATTGGCCTCAAGCAGCATGTGCAGATGATCCAGATTATTGTGGGCAAAGCGCATGAGGTTTGCGCCGGAAAGCCGCGCTCCATCAAGCATGCAGGCATGAGCAAGCTTATCCATCAGAATGAGATCGCCGCTGCCCATCAGCGCCGGTATCACACCAAGATTAGCAAGGTAGCCGCTGCCGAATACGCAGGCAGCCTCGGTCTGTCTGTGGGCAGCAAGCCGCTGTTCAAGCGGGTCATAAAGCGGGTGATTGCCGCTGATCAGCCGCGATGCCCCTGCCCCCGCCCCATAACGCTGCGCCGCCTCCGCCGCGGCTTTCATGACCTCAGGGCAGCGCGCAAGGCCAAGATAATCATTGCTGGCAAATGAGATGAGTGTATGGCCGTCTTTAAGAATGGCGGCGCCTTCCTGCGGCTCGGCAGCAGGCGGGCTGCGCCGCGCATGGCGGGCTTCCAGAAGCTGTAATTTTTGCTGTAAAAACGCGTCTAAGGCTGGCATAAGGTTAGCTATCATAACCCAGAGGATTTGCCATGCAACCTGCTATCCGCCATGACTGGCGCGCTGAGGAAGTTAGAAGCTTGTTCGACCTGCCGTTTAACGAGCTGCTGTTTCGCGCAGCGAGCACCCACCGCGCCCATTTCAACCCCAGCGAAGTGCAGATTTCGACGCTGCTTTCCATCAAAACCGGCGGCTGTCCGGAAGACTGCGCTTACTGCCCGCAAAGCGCCAAATATGACACCGGCGTCAAAGCCGAAAAGCTGATGGATGAAGCAACGATTCTTAGCGAAGCGAAAAAAGCAAAAGAGGCTGGCGCCTCGCGCTTCTGCATGGGTGCGGCGTGGCGCGCGCCGAAAGATCGCGATATTGAAAAAATGGAATCCATCATCCGCGGGGTGAAAGCACTCGGGCTTGAAACCTGCGCCACGCTCGGCATGCTGAGCAAACCGCAGGCAGGCCGCCTGAAAGAGGCCGGGCTTGATTATTACAACCACAACCTCGACACTTCCGAGGCGTTTTACGACCAGATCATCACCACCCGCACCTATCAGGATCGGCTTGAGACCCTCGCCAATGTGCGTGAGGCAGGCATGAATGTCTGCTGCGGCGGCATTGTCGGTATGGGCGAAGAAACCTCCGACCGCGCGGAAATGCTGCGCACGCTGGCGAACCTGCCCGAGCATCCGGAAAGCGTGCCGATTAACCTGCTGGTGCAGGTGGAAGGCACACCGCTTCATGGCCATAGCGCGCCGGATGGTTTTGATTTTGTGCGCATGATTGCGGTGGCGCGGATTCTGATGCCGCGCTCGTTTGTGCGGCTTTCAGCGGGGCGCGAATCGATGAGCGAGGAAATGCAGGCGCTATGTTTCTTTGCTGGCGCAAACTCCATCTTTTATGGTGAAAAGCTGCTCACCACCCCCAACCCCGAGCAGGATCAGGACAAGAAACTGTTTGAGAAGCTGGGGCTTCGTCCGCTTATCCTTCATCATCAAGAAAAAGCATGTGCCGCATAACCTGTCATTGCGAGCATAGCGAAGCAATCCAGATTTACCTGATACTGGATTGCTTCGTCGCTGACGGCTCCTCGCAATGACGATATGCCATCAATGGTTTGAAGCCGGCCTGCCTCATATCTGGCTGCCTTACACGCAAATGAAGATTGCGCCAAAGCCACAGGCCGTGGCGGCGACAGAGGGCTGCCGCATCAAGCTTGCCGATGGCCGCGAGCTGGTGGATGGCATTGCCTCATGGTGGAGCGCCTGCCACGGCTACAACCACCCGCATATTTTAGCCGCAATGAAAGAGCAGCTGGAGACCATGCCGCATGTGATGTTTGGCGGACTAGTTCACGCGCCGGCGCTATCGCTTGCCAAGCGCCTCGCCGCAATGACTGGGCTGCCGCGCGTCTTTTTTGCGGATTCAGGGTCGGTCGCGGTTGAGATCGCGCTGAAAATGGCGCTGCAATATTGGCGTATCAAAGCAAAGCCGAACAAGGATCGTTTCCTGTGTTTCCGTGATGGCTATCATGGCGACACGCTGGGCGCGATGTCGGTTTCTGACCCGCAGCGCTCGCTGCACAAAGCATTCCAGAACAGCGTGATTAAGCAATATGTGGTGGATATTCCCAGCGATGAATATGGCTTTGCTGAGCTGGACGGCTTGCTTGCCGGCGTGGCAGGCAACCTTGCCGGCATGATCATTGAGCCGCTGGTGCAGGGCGCAGGCGGCATGCGCTTTTATTCCGCCGACACGCTGGCCGAGCTGCACCGCCTTGCCAAAAAACACGGCCTGCTTTTTATCGCCGATGAAATCGCTACCGGCTTTTTTCGCACCGGAAGCCGCTTTGCCTGCTTTGATGCTGGCATCGCACCGGATATCATGTGCCTTGGCAAGGCGCTCACCGGCGGCGCAATTAATTTAGGCGCGGCGCTTGCCAGCGAAGAAATCTACAGCGCTTTTCTTTCGGATAAATTTGACGATGCATTCATGCACGGCCCTACTTACATGGCAAATCCGCTGGCTTGCGTAGCGGCCAATGCCAGCCTTGATTTGTTTGACAACCCGTCATTGCGAGCGCCAGCGAAGCAATCCATGCAAGAAAAACCATTGCGCGGATCAGTAAATCTGGATCGCCACGTCGCTGACGCTCCTCGCGATGACGTGAATCGGTGGGAAAACATTATCGAACGCATTGAACAACAACTGACTGACGAACTCGCGGCCTGTGAGGGGCTGGCGGGCGTGGTGGATGTGCGGGTGAAGGGGGCGATTGGTGTGGTGCAGATTGAACCCAGCCGCATGGATTATTACGGGCTGCGCGAAAAGTTTATCGCGCGCGGCTGCTGGATTCGCCCGTTTAAAGATATCATCTATCTTGCGCCGAGCTTTACGATTTCAAGCGACGAACTATCGCAGCTGACGGGAGCGATTCGGGACGTTACCGCGCAGCTATAGCTGAGGGTTCATCTCGACCCGGTACAAGCTGTGCTTTCATCTCGCCAGCAAGACGGATGTTAATGTCGCGGCGGGCAAAAAACGCATCCAGCACATCGCTGAGCTTAAGATAATCTTTCCCGTTTTGCTGGATAATCCAGCCTTCCGATTCAATATTTTCACGCGTTACCGTTGGGTTGCCTTCTTGTTTGCCTTCATATTCATAGGTGCCAGTTTCAAGCTTATCCAGATACGACATCAGAATTTCTTTGCGCCCAGGCGCATGCAGCGAATATTCAAGCCGGTGCTGCCCGCACGCGTCAACCGCGTGCAGAACATAGGAGGCAAGCTGCCCCTTTCGCATGATTTCTTTTTCTTCTGGGCTTAGTGCATCAAGCCGCTGCTGAGGTATTTTGATAAGGCTCATGAGAGCTATCTTACCCATTTAACTCATAGTTTGGATGACATTTCCGTGAAGATTTTTAACTCATTCTACTCATTTAATAAAGTTGGGCGCGCCCGCGTAGTTTTTTTTAAGGTCGCTTACTGCGAAGCAGAAAGCTGGCGTTTGCAGGTGGGGTTGGTGCCACGAACAGCGCCGCTTGCCACGGATGATCTACCACATCAGACAGCAAGACTTATCTCCGGCCGGAGTAAAGCTGACGATGCTTCAGAAAAAGATGTACAGGAAGGGGGAAATTATCTTTTGCACTACGTGCATTGGGGCTCTTCGCCCCAAACCCCGCCGCTTCGCGCCGCGCCTTGCGCGGGTTAGTCAAATCTTCAAAGAATTCAAACTTATTCCCTCTCCCCGATGGGGAGAGGGAAGGTCAGAATTAAGCAGCTTTTTTACCGCTGAAGTTGCTCAGATCTTCGAAAATGCGGCGCTTGATGGCTACGCGATCGCTCGCCTGAATGCCGTAGCGGATGGCCAGCAGCGCGTAATCTTCATCAGACAGGGTGACTGGAATATGCACCGCTTCCTGATGCGCTACCGGCAGTTCAACAATGCGGCGCACTACATCCGACAGGCGCATTTCGCCGCGGATAGCTTCATCGATGATTTTATTTGCCACGCGCAGATCGCACTCGATGGACTCATTATCCATGCCATTGCTGAGCTTGATGGTTTGCTTGTCGGCTTTTGGAAAAACATCCGACAGCGGACTTGCGAATTTCGATTTATCGGCAGCGCCGTTCATAGCGGTTTCGGTAGGCATGGGGGTGATCTCCTCTTGCTTGGGACTGGTTTGAATGGTGGTGGATGATGGGGATGAATGCTCTGGCAGGGCTGCAGCCACCATGACAGGCGCGGCTTCGGGCTGCGGCAATGGTGATTTCACAAATTCCTGCAGCTTAATCGGCTCTGGCTTCGCCGCGGCCGCTGGCTCAGCCTCTGTCCTCGGCGTAGAAATCTCAGCTTTTTCGGATTTCGCGCTGACAGCGCCAGCCACTTTGCCAAGCGCGGCCAGTTTCAAATCCGCCCGCCCGAGATCCGCCCGCGCGGGATGGGTGATTTCGCCAATATCGGTCGTGCGGCGGTAGATGGTCGCGTACATTTCGATGCGGCCATCGGCATATTTCTCGATCTCGATGGCGTGTTCGTTATTATCGCTCACCAGCAAAGTGTAGGTAAATTGCTGCGCCTGTACTTTATCGGGGAGCGCCTCGCGGCGATAATCACCACGGAAAATAAAGCCCGTCAGGCCGTGAATTTCGCGCTGGTAGCGCGGCACCAGCCAGCCCTTGAACTCACTTAACATTTCGCGGCAGCTCAGCAACAAAGCATCCGGCTGCTGCAGGATGCGGTCAAGGTCTGCTGAATCAAACAATCTGAGGCGATCCGACAGCGGCACACGGCGCGAAATCGCCAGATATTGCTCTCCCTCCGATTCAGCGATAATCATCGATACACCCGCATCCTGCTCCTGCGAGAGCACGAATGAAGTCAGCGTATCGTCGCCGAACTGGTAGGTGTTGATGCTGACAACCGACAGGCGGCGGCCATTTAAGGATGGTTGCGGCACGAAGCCAAAACCAATCGTGCTGCCTACTTGAAGCTGCTCAGGCTGGATACGCTCCGCCTGCGCATTTTTTTTCATCGGTTTCCAGAAATCGGAAAGTGCGTCGAGCATAGTCTACCTTATATTTCCCGTTGCTCGCGCTGGCTTTTTTTAGCGATTCTTTTCACGCATGATGCGTGCTTTGTCTTTCTGCCAGTCGCGTTGTTTGATGGTATCTCGTTTTTCGTATTCTTTTTTACCTGTTCCCAGACCTAACCTTATTTTTGCGATGCCTCTGCTGTTGAAATACAGCGCCAGCGGCACCAATGTGACTCCCTTGACCTTCAGCCTGCCGATCAGCTTGTTGATCTGCCGCCGATGCAGCAGCAACTTTCTCGGCCTGCGTTCCTCGTGGTTAAAACGGTTGCCGCCTGCATAAGGAGCGATCGTGGCGTTGAAAAGCCAGAGTTCCTCACCTTTAGGGCCAGCATACGCATCCGCAATATTCGCTTTGCCGGCGCGCAGAGATTTAACCTCGGTTCCCGTCAAAGCCAGCCCTGCTTCCAGTTCCTCTTCGATCGCATAATTCGCAAAGGCCTTGCGATTATTCGCAACCGTGATGGAGGAAGAGGATTCTTTGCCGGCCATGACGTGTTCAGGGGTTGCTAATTAAGATGAAAAAAGTGTTTAAATCAAGCGTAAATTTTTTAACACTTCGGTGATGGCTTTTTGTGAGTTTTCACCAAGCGGAGCCAGCGGAAGACGAAGATCTGGTTTGCATTTACCCATCAGCGACAGAGCAAATTTAACCGGCACTGGATTCGTTTCGATGAACATCACATCGTGCAGCGCCACCAGCGGATCATGCAGTTTCAGCGCGCCCACATAATCGCCCTTGAGGCACGCATTCTGCACCGCCGCGCACGCACGCGGCGCCACGTTCGACGACACCGAAATGCAGCCCACACCGCCGGACGCATTGAACGCCACCGCTGTCATGTCTTCACCGGACAAGAGTGAAAACTCCTCCCCCTGTAGGGGGGAGGATGGGAGGGGGGCGGAACTGCGGGATCTATCGCTTAATGCCCCCACCCCAGCCCTCCCCCTATTGGGGAGGGAGTTCAATCGAGCACGCAGTGTGTATGGCCGGGCGAGATCACCGGTGGCATCTTTTAAACCCACAATGCGTGGCAGCTCAGCGAGTTTTGCCAGCGTGTCATCGGTGATGTTAATGCCGCTACGGCCGGGGATGTTGTAGATCACAATCGGGATATCAACCGCATCATGAATGGCTTTGTAATGTGCATAGAGCCCAGCTTGCGTTGGCTTGTTATAATAAGGCGCAACAATAAGCGCGCCGCTTGCCCCTGCTTCTTTAGCATGGCGGGTGAGGATGATCGCTTCCTCGGTGGAGTTGCTGCCAGTTCCGGCCATGACCGGCACCCTGCCCCTCGCCGCCTCGACGCACAGCGCCACCACGCGGTTATGCTCCTCATGCGACAAAGTCGGCGATTCGCCGGTGGTGCCGCACGGAACCAAGCCATGAATGCCTTCGGCAATCTGCCACTCGACTAAATCCTGAAATGCGCGCTCATCCACCTTGCCATTTGCAAAGGGCGTCACCAGCGCGGTAAAAACTCCTTGGAACATAAAAAAGCTATGATTTGACCGTTGTTGGATGCTGGCTCTATTTAGGCGCAAGCAACAGCTTTGTAAAGAAAATGGTCGACCCTCGTGGACGGGTTAAGAACCCAAGTCGATTTACGATTACTCGTTTTATCCTTGCCAAGCAGATCTTTAATAAAAGTCGCCGTCTGAAACAAAACTAAATTTCGTAGATTTTCTGTGTTTTCTGCTCTGCTATATAAACAAAAGAAGCGCTTAGGTATGGCGACATTTGAGGTAATTAAGATTTCATAAGTTTATCCAAAAGTACTTTTATCTGCAGCTCTATTTTCGTTGGGTACCCCCAATAGTCAAATATACCACCGCGTTTTGCATTAGATCCGCAAGTTACAAATACGCCTGATCCCGTTTCTTTTTTAATAAGGGAGGCCAGCCAGCCGACGAACCCGCTATTGTCGGCGTTGTCTGGAAAATGGATACAAAAGAGCTTAAAAGTTTCTTTCTTTACTTGCGGATTTGATAGTACCAGCTGCGAACAAA
>CANHDY010000044.1 GCA_947459535.1 Rickettsiales bacterium
ACATAAATTACTTATTAGCTCTTTAGTTTCGTCATTGCGAGGAGGCATAGCCGACGAAGCAATCCAGTTTGAATTTTTCTGGATTGCTTCGCCTGCGGCTCGCAATGACGACCAATGTTCAACTTCTTCATAGGTTAGCCGCGCGCGCGAGCGCATCAGGCCGCGCATGAACTCATATTTTCTGGTCGCGCCGCCTGCATCAATCCACAGCTTGACCGCAAGGCAGTAGCGGTCTTCATTCGGGTTCAGCGAGCACAGGCCGTTGGAGAGCCGCTCCGGTAGCATGGGAATCACACGGTCAGGAAAATACACCGAGTTGCCACGCTGGAATGCCTCTTTGTCCAGCGCGCTGCCTTCGGCCACATAATGCGCGACATCAGCAATCGCCACCACCAGCAGGAAGCCATCCTTGGTTGGCTCGGCATAAACGGCATCGTCGAAATCACGCGCATCCGCACCATCAATCGTCACCAGCGGCAGGTCGCGAAGATCCACGCGGTCTTTAGATAAGGTGGGGGCTTCAGCTTTTTCTGCTTCGCGAATGGCCTCGTCACTAAAACGCTGAGGCAGGTCGTGCATGCTGGCAGCGATCAGGCTTGCGGCTTTTGGTGAATCGAGTGAGCCTAGACGCTGCTCGATTTTCGCATAGGCCATGCCCATGGAGGGCATACCAGGCAGCGTCACGCCGGAAACCAGCTCGCCGCGCTGGGCGCTGCCCGTATCACCCCGCGCTACCATGAAACTTTCTTTCATTTTGCGCGACACAGGCTCGATCAGGCCGCCGTCACTGGTCGGCATGAACACACCGAGCACCGCTTTCGGCGCTTCGCTCGGTAGCACTTTAATGACGAGCGCCTGATACAGGTGAGGGCTGATTTTGCGCAGCTTGCACAGCACTTTGTCGCCCACGATGGCAGCGCGCGAGCGGCCGGACTCGGTGACAACGATGTGCGGTGGTTTTTTTCGTGCATCCCAGCTTACTGGCTCTGCAATCAGCTCGCCATCGCTATCGGTGCGGGTGATGGTGAGGACGGCGACTTCCGGGATGCGTGTTACAGCGCGCGCTGAACGTGAAGAAGATTTTCTTCGCCCGCGCTCCTTCATCCCGTTTTTTTCCTGCCGCTGAATTTTTTCTTGGCTGGCGCGCTGGCTTTGGCCGCAAGCAGTGGCACCGCGTCTTGGAGCGTAAAGGCATCAAGATCCGCGCCCCTCGGCAGGGTGGCGTTGATTTTGCCGTGTTTCACATAAGGGCCATACTGGCCTTTGTAAAGCGCGACATCCGCGCCGTCATCCGGGTGTTTGCCAAGGCTGCGCAGCGGCTCGGCGCCGGCGCGCTTGCCTTTTTGCGGGGCGCTGGCCAGCACTTCCACCGCGCGGTTAATGCCGATGAAAAGTGGGTCTTCAGCGGCGGGCAGGGTGGTGAATTTGCCATCATGCAGCAGGTAGGGGCCAAACTTGCCGTTATTGACCACGATGGGTTTTTTCGTATCGGGATGAAGCCCCAGCTCGCGCGGCAGCGAGAGCAGCGAGAGTGCAATCTCCAGCGTGATGTCTTCCGGTTTCATGGATTTGAACAGGCTGGCGCGCTTCGGCGTTTTGCCTTCGCCAAGCTGCACATACACACCATACGGGCCTTTTTTGAGCGTCACTGGTTCGCCGCTTACCGGATCATTTCCAAGAATGCGCGGCAGGGTGAAGCTGTTGCCCTCGCTATCGACCATGGCAGGCACGGCGCTTTCACCCAGCTGGCCTTTGTGGGTGCAGGTGGGGTAGTTGGAGCAGCCGGTATAAGGGCCGAAGCGGCCAAGCTTGATGCCGAGCCTGCCATCCGCGCAGGCAGGGCAGGCGCGCGGGTCTTTGCCATCGCTGCGCGCGCCGAACGCATAGTCGGCAAGCAGCGTATCAAGCGCGGCAAGTACATCGGTGATTTTGAGTTTCTGGCTGTCTTCGATTTTGGCGATGAAATCTTTCCAGAATTCGGCCAGTACGGCTTTCCAGTCGCGCTCGCCGCCGGCAACATCATCAAGCCTGTCTTCGAGGTCGGCGGTGAAATCATACTCCACATATTTGGTAAAGAAGCTGACAAGGAACGCATTGACTAGCCTGCCAAGAGACTCCGCAACGAAGCGTTTTTTATCAAGCACGACATAGCCGCGATCCTGCAGCACGGAGATGATCGAGGCATAGGTGGAAGGGCGGCCAATGCCCAGCTCTTCAAGTTTTTTAACGAGGCTTGCTTCTGAGTAGCGTGGTGGTGGCTCGGTGAAATGCTGCTCGGGGGTGATGTCTTTTGCAGTCAGCGGCTCATCCTGCTTCACGGCGGGCAAGCGGTTTTCACCTTCTTCTTCCTCGTCGTCTTTGCCTTCGGCGTAGAGCGTCATGAAGCCATCAAACTTCACCACGCTGCCGGAAGCGCGCAGCACCGCCTTGCCGTCGCTGGCGGCAATGGTGATGATCAGCTGGTCAAACACCGCCGATTCCATCTGGCTAGCGATGGTGCGTTTCCAGATCAGCTCATACAGCCGCGCCTGCTCATCAGAAAAGCCGGATGATGGCGGTGTGCGGGAAATATCCGTCGGGCGGATCGCTTCGTGCGCTTCCTGTGCGTTCTTGGCTTTGCTTTTATAAACGCGCGGGGCGTTTGGCAGGTAGCGATCGCCAAACTGTTTGCCAATAAAGCTGCGCGACTGGCTGATCGCATCCTGCGAGAGATTCACCGAATCGGTACGCATGTAGGTGATGACGCCGTCTTCATAAAGCTTCTGCGCCACCTGCATGGTGCGTTTCGCGCCAAAGCCCAGCTTGCGAGCGGCTTCCTGCTGCAGGGTGGAGGTGGTAAAGGGCGGGGCGGGGTGGCGGCGTATTTCTTTTTCTTCCAGCTCTGCCGCGCGGTAGGATTTGCTTTTCAGGCTTTCGGCGATCTGCCTGGCGCGAGCCTCATTTGGAACCGAGAATTTTTCGAGCTTCTCGCCTTCATACTCCACCAGCCTGGCTGCGATGGTGCTGCCGCTCGCCTGCGCGAGAATGGCTTTGATATCCCAGTATTCCTGCGACACAAATTTTTCGATTTCTGCGTCACGCTCGCAGATGAGGCGCAGCGCGACTGACTGCACACGGCCTGCCGATTTGCTACCGGGAAGTTTACGCCACAAAACCGGCGATAAGGTGAACCCCACGAGGTAATCCAGCGCACGGCGCGCCTGCTGGGCGTTCACCAGATTCATATCAATGTCGCGCGGCTCTTCAAATGCGGCTCTGACTGCTTTCTGCGTGATTTCATCAAAGGTCACACGGTGAACCTGCAGTTTTTTATGAATCGCTTTCGATTGTTTCAGTGCTTCGAGCACGTGCCATGCGATGGCTTCTCCTTCGCGGTCAGGATCGCTCGCGAGATAGAGGTGGTCTGCTTCTTTGGTGGCTTTCGCGATGGCGGAGATGTGTTTCTTCGCGTCGCTATCAACCTCGTAGGTCATGGCGAAATCTTCATCCGGGCGAACCGAGCCATCCTTGGCGGGCAGATCCCGCACATGGCCAAACGAAGCAAACACCTGATAGTCCTTGCCCAGGTATTTATTGATCGTCTTGGCCTTGGCGGGTGATTCGACAATAACAACGTTCATAAACCCATTTCTGCGGGCGATTGCTTTGTCGCCCCCGTGCTCGAATCCTCATGTACGTTTTTGTACACTCCGGTTCTGCGCGCGGGCGCTTCTCGCACTCGCCTCGCATCAATGGAGTTTTTGATGAGAAAAAATTAATTGCAATGGAATGGGGCAATGCCACAAAATCTGCTGTATAGCAAGTGTTAGCTTTTTGCATTTGGCCTTCCTCCCCTATTATATAGGGGAGGAAAAGGGTTTACTTGCCGACGCTTTTATCGGATAATCTAGCTATGCATGATGTTAACGATATATTTTCTCTACCATCTGAACAACGATTGCATCTTGCTGAGCAGTTGATTGCGAGTGTTCGTCTTGATCATGACGGATTTGATTTTTCCCCGCAAGAAATTGAAGAAATGGAGGCAGAGCTAGCAGCCATCAGGCGTGGAGAAGTGACAACGGTGTCGTGGGATGAAATAAAACGACAATTGCCAGATCGTTAGCGCGTGTCATTGCTCATTGAGTTTTCTCGGCGCGCCGCCGTAGATATATCCGCTGCTTACGGTAATTATCATACGATACAGACTTTGCTTGCTGAGCAATTCTTAAGCGAGCTGAAAGCAACGGTTGATTTTATTGCTTTGTTTCCTCAGACAGCACAAACAGTCGTTGATGGCAGCGTTATTCGCAGAGCGGTGATGCGCCGCTTTCCCTACATCGTCGCTTACCATGTTGTGGATGGCCGTGTGATAATACTCAGGGTTCGCTCAAGCCGCCAAAACCCAAAAACTTTACTCAAATAAATCCACTGTTTTTAATTCCAGATCTGCTACCAGCGCCACTTTGCCACCGGCGCTGCGGCGGGCAAGCCCGGCCAGTTCGAGTTCAAGAATCGCGGAAAGTACGGTGGGGGTGGAGATGCCGGTTTGTTCCACCAGCGTATCAATGGCAATCGGTGTGAGGCTGAGCTTGGCTAGGATTTCCTCGCGCGCGCGGGGGAGCGCTGATTCATCCATCACCAGCGATTCACGCAGGCTCACGTAGGTTTTGGGCGGTGCTTCGAGCAGGTTCTGCTGATTGATACTGCGCAGCACGGCGAGCACATCGTCGGTGCTTTCAATCATGTGAGCGCCTTGTTTGATCAGCTGGTTACCGCCGCGGCTGCGCGGATCAAGCGGCGAGCCGGGCACGGCCATCACCTCACGGCCATAGTCTCCGGCGAGGCGCGCGGTAATGAGTGAGCCGGATTTGGGCGATGCTTCCACCACCAGCGTGGCGAGCGCCATGCCCGCGATGATGCGGTTGCGCGCTGGAAAGGCAGTTGAAAAAGGCGCCTGACCGAAAGGTTGTTCGCTGATAATCGCGCCCATTTCTTTCATCTGCGTATACAGCATCTGGTTTTCAGGTGGGTACATGGTGTCGATACCACCCGCGATGACACCAACCGTGCCTGCTGTTAGTGCTCCTTTATGCACAAAAGCATCAATGCCGCGCGCGAGACCGGAGACCACGCACAGGCCGCTTTCTGCCAATTCGCGGCCAAGTTTTTGTGCCAGCTGGCAACCGGCAGCAGAGGCATTACGTGCCCCCACCATAGCGATGCAATTTTTTTTCCACAGATGCGCATGACCAGCCACAATCAGAATGGGCGGTGCATCGGGGCACTGCATCAGCAGTTTTGGATAGTCCGGCGCGCCGTAGAGAATCATGCGCGCACCGAATTTTTCAGTTTGTTCCATCTCGCGCATGGCGCGGCTCTTATCATAAACCAGCAGCGGTGTTTTGCGGCCGCCGCGCGCCGCCATTTCAGGGATTTTTTCCAGCGCTGCGCCAGCGCTGCCAAAACGCTCGATCAGCTGAAAGAATGTGATCGGCCCGACATTCAGCGTGCGGATGAGTCTTAAGACATCAGCGACATGATCTGCCGCCAGCGACGGGTAGTGGCTCATAGTTTTTTCTCCTCTTATCCCTTCCCCTTGTCAGGGGGAAGGCCAGGATGGGGGTTTAACCCTCACCCAGCCCTCTCCCTGAGAGGGAGAGGGCATTTTTAGGGTTTTTTCTCGTAGCGCGGCTCGGTGTTTGCTTTCAGGCGTTTGATATTTTCGCGGTGTGTCCAGGTGATGAGCAGGGCGAGAGCGAGGCAGAAGTAAAATCCATTCGCATTGCCCAAAAACAGCGGCACCAGCGACACCAGCCAGAAAGCGCCGATGGAAGAAACCGACACGAATTTCGTGATTTTGAATTCGACCAGCCAGATAAGCCCGGCGATGATGCCGATACCCGGTGCAAGACCGAATAGCACCCCAAACGCAGTCGCCACGCCTTTGCCGCCTTTAAACTTCAGCCACACGGGAAATACATGGCCAATGACAGCCGCAAACGCGATGATGTAGAGCGTCTCTTGCGGGATATCCAATTGGCGGGCGATGATGACTGGCAGTGCGCCTTTAAGCGCATCCAATAATAATGTTGCGATGCCAAGTTTTTTATTGCCGGTACGCATCACGTTGGTGGCGCCGATATTGCCGCTGCCAATCGCGCGGATATCACCAAGCCCAGCTGCGCGCGTAAGCAGTAGACCAAAGGGAATGGAGCCGAGGAGGTAGGAAATTAGAAGTGCGGTTATTATCATTTTTTCTCGTCACCCCCGCTTTATGCGGGGGTCTAAGGCCACACGCACCTGCGGAATTTGTTGCACTAGATCCCCGATCAAGTCGGGGATGACATTTGATTCATCCGATCCAGACATCCCTGCAACATATAACTTGCGGCGAGTTTGTCTACCAGCTCATCGCGGCGTTTGCGCGAGAGATCGGCTTCTTGTTCCATCATGCGAACAACCGCCATCGTGGTCAGGCGTTCATCCCACAGCAGCATCGGCAGATCGATATGTTTTTTTAAGTTGGCGATAAAGCTCTGGGTCGATTGCACACGCCTGCCGCTGGTGCCATCCATATTGATGGGGTTGCCAATGACCAGCCCCACAACCTGCTGCGCCGCAAGCACCGCCTTTAGTGCCTCCAGATCCTTGCTGAATTTCGTTCGCTGGATCGTGACATGCGGCGAGGAAATCAGGCGCGACGCGTCAGAAAGCGCAAGGCCAATGGTTTTATCCCCCACATCCAGCCCGAGTAAACGGCCAGCAGGGGGCAGGGCAGCAGCAAAATCATTTGAATGGTTGAAAATCATCAGGAAGGACTATATGGATTCGTGTTAGCGAGCGCAAGCGTAGCATCCAGTGGCTGGATGGCTTCGCAAATAATGCTCCTGCCAATGACGGAGAATTCATGACCATTACCGCCCAGGACGTGACCAAAATCGCCCGCCTCGCGCGCATTCGCGTGAGCGATGAGGAAAAAGAGCATTATGCCAAAGAAATTTCCGGCATTTTGCAATGGATCGAGCAGCTGCAGGAAGTAAAAACGGACGGCGTACCGCAGATGGTGTCGGTGGCGGATATTCGTCTGCCGTGGCGCGCGGATCAAGTGACGGAGGGGGGGCAGCAGGAAGCGGTGGTGAAAAATGCTCCAGGGTCTGATTATGGCTGTTTCGTTGTACCGAAGGTGATTGAATAATGACGAACCTACGCACCCTTACTCTCGCCGAGATGCGGGACGGCCTGAAAGCCAAAAAATTCTCAAGCGCTGAGCTTGCGACTGCTCATCTCGATGCGATTGAAAAAATCAACCCGGAGATGAACGCTTTTATTACCATCACGCGTGATAAAGCGCTTGAGATGGCGAAAGCCTCGGATCAAAAAATCGCAAAGGGCGAGGCGCGAGCGATTGAAGGTGTGCCGATTGGCGTAAAGGATCTATTCTGCACCAAAGATGTACTCACTACCGCCGCTTCTCATATTCTGGATGGCTTCAAGCCGCCTTATGAATCGAGCATCACGCAGAAGTTATGGGATGCGGGCGGGGTGATGCTGGGCAAGCTCAACCTCGATGAATTCGCGATGGGTTCGGCCAATATCACCAGCTATTACGGCACGGTGAAAAGCCCATGGAAGAAGGATGGTAAGGCGCTGGTTCCCGGTGGTTCGTCGGGTGGTTCAGCAGCAGCGGTGGCGGCGGATTTATGCCCGATGGCGCTCGGCACCGATACTGGCGGTTCCATTCGCCAGCCGGCGGCGTTCTGCGGCATTGTCGGCATCAAGCCAACCTATGGGCGCTGTTCGCGCTTTGGTATTGTCGCGTTTGCCAGCTCGCTGGATCAGGCGGGGCCGATCACGCGTAATGTGCGTGATGCAGCGATTTCGCTGAATATCATGTGCGGGCATGACGCCAAGGATTCAACCTCGGTGAAGATGGATGTGCCGGATTTTGAAAAGCTGCTTTCTGGCAATATTAAAGGCCTGAAAGTGGGTATTCCCAAGGAATACAGGCCGGATGGCATCAACCCCGAGATCGCTGCGATGTGGGATCATGGCATCAAGCTGATGAAAGATGCAGGCGCTGAGATCATCGACATCTCGCTGCCACACACGGGGTATGCGCTCGCGACTTATTATGTCATTGCGCCGGCGGAATGTTCTTCGAATCTTGCGCGCTATGATGGGGTCAGGTTTGGCCTGCGCGTCATGCCGGAAGGTGGCGGGCTTACCGATATGTATGAGGCCACGCGCGCGGCGGGCTTTGGTCATGAGGTGAAGCGCCGCATCATGATTGGCACTTACGTGCTCTCTGCTGGTTATTATGATGCGTATTACAAAAAGGCGCAGCGTGTGCGCTGGCTGATAGCCAATGATTTTACCGAAGCTTTCAAAAAAGTGGATGTGATCTTAACGCCCACCGCACCTTCGGCTGCGTTCGGTTTTGATTACAAGCCAAGTAATCCTGTGGAGATGTATTTGAACGACGTTTTCACCGTGCCGACCTCGCTCGCTGGTCTTCCCGGCATTTCCATTCCCGGCGGCCTGTCCAAGGATGGCCTGCCGCTTGGCCTGCAGCTCATCGGCAAGGCATTCGATGAAGCCGCTGTGCTGAATGCGGCTTTTGCGCTGGAGCAGGCGATTGGTTTTAACGCCAAAGCAATGGAGAAGGCGGCATGAGCGCGCAGATGATCAAAGGCAACACGGGCGAGTTTTCTTCTCCCTCCCCCTATCAGGGGGAGGGCGGGGTGGGGGTTACATCAGCACTCAGCGTTAAGAATAACCCCCATCCTAACCTTCCCCCTAAAAGTGGGAAGGAACAGGCCGTCATCTATCGCCATCAAGAACGTGACCAGAAACTTAAAAAATTCTCGCGCGCGCTTCGAAAAAATATGACCGATGCCGAACGCAAGTTGTGGCGCGTTCTGAAGCAAGAACAACAAGGGGTAAAGTTTCGCAGACAATATCCAATTGGTGAGTATATCGTTGATTTTGTATGTTTGGAAAAAGCAGTTGTGATTGAGCTTGACGGTGGTCAGCACGCAGCGCAGGAAATATATGACCGCAAGCGCGATCGTGATTTAGAGGCTAAAGGTTTTAAAGTGCTTAGGTTTTGGAATAATGACGTGATGGAAAATCTGGAGGGCGTAGTGGCGCGGATAACCCCCACCCTAACCCTCCCCCTGGCAGGGGGAGGGAATTTATCATGATGATCAAAGGCAACACGGGTGACTGGGAAATTGTCATTGGGCTTGAGGTTCATGCCCAGATTACCACGAACTCGAAGCTTTTTTCCGGCGCGCCGATTGCCTTTGGCGCTGAGCCGAACCAGAACGTGTCGTTTGTCGATTGTGGTATGCCGGGCATGCTGCCGGTGATCAATGAGAAGGCTATCGAGCAGGCGGTACGCACTGGCCTTGCGTTGGGCGCGCAGATTAACAAAAAAAGCGTCTTTGACCGCAAAAACTATTTTTATCCCGACCTGCCGCAGGGCTACCAGATTTCGCAGTATCTTGACCCGATTGTGGGCAAGGGCGAAGTGCTGCTTGATATGCCGGATGGCTCGGTGAAAAAAGTGGGTGTGACGCGCATTCACATTGAGCAGGATGCGGGAAAAAGCCTGCATGAATATAACCCGAAATACACCTATGTGGATTTAAACCGCGCCGGTGTGGCGCTGATGGAAATTGTCAGCGAGCCAGACATGCGCTCGGCGGATGAAGCCGCAGCCTACATCAAGAAGCTGCGCTCGATTGTGCGCTATATCGGTGCGTGCGATGGCGATATGGAAAAGGGCAACCTGCGCTGTGATGCCAACGTGTCGGTGCGAAAGCCCGGCGCGCCGTTTGGTACGCGCTGCGAGATTAAGAACGTGAACTCGGTGCGCTTCCTGCACAAGGCCATTGAGTTTGAAGCGATGCGCCAGGTGGAGATTCTGGAATCCGGCGGCAAGATCGATCAGGAGACGCGGCTGTTTGATTCGGCCAAGGGCGAAACGCGCACCATGCGCAGCAAGGAGGATGCGATGGATTATCGCTACTTCCCGGATCCCGACCTGCTGCCGCTGGAATTTGATGATGCGTATGTAGAAAAAATCCGCGTGAGCCTGCCGGAACTTCCTGACCAGAAAAAGCAGCGCTACATGGAAAAATTTGGCCTATCTGCGTATGATGCTGGCGTGATTGTCGCCGAGCAGGAATATGCGGATTACTACGAGCAGCTGCTAAAATTCGCGGAGCCAAAAATCGCCGTGAGCTGGATGACCGGCGAGCTGTTTGGCCGCCTGAACAAACTGGGGGTGGACATTACGAACTCGCCGATTTCAGCTGAGAAACTTGGCGGCTTGCTCGCGCTCATTACCGATAACACCATCAGCGGAAAAATCGCCAAAGACGTGCTCGACCTGATGTTTGAAACCGGCAAGGATGCGGCGGTGATTGTCGAAGAAAAAGGCATGAAGCAGGTCACCGACATGGGCGCGATTGAGAAGGTGATCGATGAGGTGATGGCGGCAAACCCCGACAAGGTCGCGGAGTATCGCAGCGGCAAGGATAAGCTCTTTGCGTTTTTCGTCGGCCAGACGATGAAAGCCTCCGGCGGCAAGGCCAACCCGCAGGCGGTGAATGAATTATTAAAAAAGAAGTTAACCTAGCCGTCATCCCGGAAAAAGTTGCAGTAGCAACTTTTGTCCGGGATCCAGAATAGCAAAAAGTCAGTAGACTTTTTGCGTCTTATTATTGGACGGCCAATGTCTTCTGACATTGGCCTTTTCTGGATCCCGTGCTCGCCGGTCTACTGACCGGCTCCACGGGATGACGAAAGGCGGTGAATGAGCTGCTGAAGAAGAAACTATCTTCGGCTTAGAAAATCAGCGCGCGAGGCTGCCGAGCTGCTGCCTCTTGTCCAGATCGTAGTTGAGGCGTTGCAGTGACACGCCCTGCATCGATGCCTGCACCAGATTATCACCGTGAGGAATACAGCTGCTGCCATGCCCGCCGCACTCTATAGCCGCCAGTGCCCAGTCGTGGTTCATGGCGTTATGGCCATCTTGCGCCTTGTCGTTATCGTAGTGAAAATTAAACAGGACATAATCACCGGAGCCAAAACCCTCTCCTCCGTTAGAAGCAACCTCCACACGGGTGGGAGCATTATCACCGAGGCCTTTCTTGAGTTTTTCTAGCATCTTTGCTGCGACAGAGACCTTAAGATCTTCATCCGACATTCCTCTCCAATCCCCCATCACACCCATAAACCACTCCTTGCAAAAGTTTTTAAGGCGGCCACAATAGCATAAATCCATCTAATTAATATTAAGATTATATGAAACTCTTCATCTTCGGCCTTGGCTATACCAGCCTGTATATTGCGCAAGCGGCGAAAGAAGCTGGGTTTTCGGTGGCGGGGACGACGCGCTCGGCGGAAAAGGCTGCGTGGCTGCGGGGGCAGGGGATTGACGCCATAGCCCTCTCCGCTGAGGGCAAGGGTCTTTTAGAACAGGCCACCCACATTCTCTCCTCCATTCCCCCGCAGGAAGGCGTTGATCCTGCTCTTTCCTTACTTCCCCTAATCTCTAATCCCCAATCCCCAGCCCCTTACTATGGCTATCTCTCCACCACCGGCGTGTATGGCGATTATCAGGGCGAGTGGGTGGATGAAGCTTCGCCGCTGAAAGGCGATTCGCCGCGCCTGAAAGCGCGCATTGCTGCCGAGAATGCATGGCGGGAAAAAGGCGGCCATATTTTTCGCTTGGCTGGGATTTATGGCGCTGGCCGCAGCGCCCTTGATGAGGTGCGCGCGGGCACAGCGCGGCGCACCTTCAAACCCGGGCAGTTTTTTTCGCGTATCCATGTGGAGGATATTGCGCGAGTGGTTGTTGCCTCGATGCTAAAACACAATCCCGGCGCGGTGTATAATGTCTGTGATGATGAGCCGGCGGCGTCGCATGAAGTCGTGACCTATGCTTGCGAATTGTTAGGACAAGAACCGCCGCCGCTGATTCCTTATGAGCAGGCGCAGATGTCGCCGATGGCGCAGGAGTTTTACAGCGCCAATCGCCGCGTGAAGAATGATCGTATCAAACATGAGCTTGGCGTGAAGCTGAAATATCCAACCTACCGCGAGGGACTGAAGGCGCTGCTTGAACTGGCATGAGCTTTGCTTATATCCTGCCGCGCAAAGGAGGTTGCTGTGCGTTTATTGCTTGTAAGTGCGCTTTTGCTTACGGCCTGTAATTTTCAGCAGGCGGATAAGGATCTACGTGCCATTGGCACGCAAGGCGAACATGATGTGCGCTTTGTGGCGGGAGAAACTGCGGCGAATCTTGGCCAGGTCGTTGATAATATCGATCGCTCAACCAGCCGTATGGCGGATAACACACGCAACCAGATTAAACGAACCAATCGCAAGCTGCGTGACTGGTGGCTCACACCGCTGCCAGAGCCGCAGCCCAGCGAGATTGCCTCCTCCTATTGCTATCGTGTATTTCAGGACATTGTCTGCTATCGCGAGCCGATGGCTGGCTGGGAGCATCGTCTGGTTGCTTATCAGGGCACCCATGCAGCGCCGCCCCCTGCCGCGGTGACTGAACCGCTGCCTGTCATTGATGTTGATCCTGCGAAGATGGCAACGGCGCGAATTAGCAACGCCAAGCCGGTTTTCGTGGCGCTACCTCCGGAAGAGGAGAAGAAAGTTCAGTCTGGCGACGGTGTGGTGGTGATTGACGAATCGCGCGAGAGTTTGCCTAATCCAGCGCTGGTGCCTCAGCTATAGCCAATAAACTTTTTATTGGCTATGCCAGCTTAGGCCGAAAGCCAAGCTGGCCGAGCCTCAGGCAGCGTCAAAATACGTCAGTATTTTGTTAGTTTGCTATATAGCTGCCGATTCCAAGGGCGCGCTCTGCACCTTTATGGACATGAAAGCTGCTTATGCTGCCTGATAAGCCATGGGAGATGGGTGCTTCCATTCGTAGCTGTCAAACGCGCCGCAATGACCGCAATGGCTATGCCAGTTTTCACTGCGCTCTGCACATTCGTGGCAGCTCCATGCCGCCTCTGGCAGTGCTTCGGCGCTTTTTTCCAGCCAGCGGCCAGCACTTGCCGTATCACCATGTTCGCCTTGCTCCACATACGCCATGAGCTTGCAGGCGCGCGGAGATTCCTGCACCGCAAGAGCAGCGCGCAGCGCCTGACGCGCGATCTGCCATGACTGATGTTTAATAGCGGTTTCTGCCACTGCCAGCTGGCTTTCCGGGTGATCCGGCAGCGCTGCGACCAGTTTCTGCATGGCGGCCATCTGGTGTGCGGCGTCACTGCGGGCAAGTGCCAATCGCAATGTGGCGGATAGATCAGGGTGAGGGCAGTTTTTCCAGTGCTTCACCAGCAGCTTGACCGCCAGACGCTCGCTACCCTGAGCGATCAGGCAGCGGGCGGAAAGACGCAGCGCCGGTGCGAAGTCATGCAGGTAGGAAAGCGCGGTGCGCGCGCAGGCCGCCGCAACTTCCAGGCGCGATGCTTCGAGCGCGCTCTGCCCTTCGAGTAGTGCAATCAGTCCGATAAAATGCTTTTTTTCCTGCCGCCTCAGCGCGCCGGAGCGATAGCCAGCGGTGACAGCCTGCATCGCTTGTTGCCACTCTTTCAGCCTGACATGCAGCGCGATGAGCTGAACAGTTGGCTGGCGGTCATAGGGGTTTACTTTGCGCGCGCGCTGGGCAAGCGGCACCGCTTTGGCGAAAAGCTGCTGCTTGCTGGCGGCATCCGCCAGCGATCGGGCGGCGAGATATTCAGTTTCTTTGTGCTGAAGCATCTGCTCCAGCAATGCTTGCGTCATCGCATCGTCGCCCTGTAGGCGAGCGATCTGTGCCGATAAAAGTAAGCTCAGAGGCGTTTTGCCCAGCAGTTTTTCCGCTTTGCGTGCGTGTGTTTCGGCGGCCTTGACATCGGATGCGGCGAGTGCTGCCACGCTGAAGGTGAGTTCGCTGAGGCCTTGCTGATAGCAGCTAAGCTGGCGGCGACGTGACAGCTGCATGGGCATCAACACCAGCGCACGGGCGGTCAGGTAAAGATAGGCGGATACCGCAATGCCCAGCGCAAACAGCGCAGCGAGAAATGCAATACTGGTGTCAATGCGATAGCCAGACCAGTGCATGGTCACTTGCCCGGGATGGTCCGCCACCCATGCGGCCGCTGCGCCAATCAATGCCAGCAGCGCAAGCCAGATAAGCAGCCGCATCATGGTGTGGTTGCCTCAGTCGTGGTGCCTTCAGCAGGCGGAGGCGCTGTATCCGTTGTCGCTGCTGGGCGCAGGGCGGCAAGCTCCAGCGCTTCCATATCGTCCTGCACACGGCGATAGGCGCGTGCGTTTTCTATCCATGGCGCGAAGATGGATGCTGCTTCGCTGGAGAGTGTTTCCAGCTGGCGCAGGCAGCCCGCCATATCTCCCGCGAGCAGGTGGGTTTCTGCGCGGGCGAGAACCGCTTCATCGCTTGTGCCTTCGGGCAGTCCCGTTCTGCGAATGCTGACAAGCGATCCCAGCGGATTCTTCGATGTTTGAGTGCTGGAGGCCTCCAGCGCTCGGCGAAGTAGCGGTTCAAATTCGGCTTTGGAGCGCTCAGGCGTAGTGACACCACGCGCCGCATGGGTGGCAAGTGACTGTAGCAGCGGCTGAAGGTCTTCGCGGGTGGTCAGCATCGCGGCCACGCTTTGCAGCGCGGATTGATAAACCGCACCACGCGCTGCCTGCTCTTTCAGCTGGGCAAGTGCCAGCACCAGCGCCACTTTTTCATCCGCCTGCAGCTGGATGGTGGCAAAGGCTTGCTGCTGATTGGCAATGCGAGCCTCCAGCGCGGCAAGGCGTGCCTCATCCGCACTAGCGCTTGCTGGAGATGAAGCCGGTGTGGCTTGCACAGCCGCTTGCAGGCTATTGATTTTTTCTTCGATGCCTGCCTGCCATGCTTTCAGCGCTTCGGCGGCGGCGAGGTCTGGCTCAGGCTGGCTGGCTGGCGCAGTTATGCCATCAGGAGCTGTGGTGGTAAGCAGTGTTTCCTGCGCGCTGAGTCTTGCCTCGAGGCGATCCAGCCGCTGCCTGAGTGCGAGCAGCTCTTCGGCAGTGGCGCTGTCCTGTTGTGGTGATGCATCCTGCTGCATTACGGGCTCAGCTTCAGGCGCATCAAACATGACGCGCGGCA
>CANHDY010000045.1 GCA_947459535.1 Rickettsiales bacterium
CGACTTGCGGCCAAAGTTCGGGGTTTTGAGCATTTCGGCCTCGGTCTTCTGCACCAGATCACCCACGTAAACGATGTTGTCGTTTTTGAGGCAGTTGGTAGCACGCACCGAAAGCTCATCGAGATCATAGACTTTTTTGAGCAGATACGGGCTGAACGGTAGATCCGGCTTATCTTCTTTCTTCGCTTCAATTTTCGACTCTTCGAAATTGATGAAGAGCTGCAGCTGATCCTGAAGAATACGAGCCGCCAGCGCCACCGCATCTTCCGGGCTCACCGAGCCATCGGTTTCGATGGTCATGGCGAGCTTGTCATAATCCGTGATCTGACCGACACGGGCATGATCCACTTTGTAAGTCACTTTGGTCACGGGCGAGAACAACGCATCCACCGGAATGATGCCAATCGCGGCATCGCTTGCTTTCTGAGCACGCACGTAGCCTTTACCAGTTTCCACGGTCATTTCCATATGCAGCTTCGCACCTTTATCAAGCGTGCAGATGACATGGTCCTTGTTGATGACCTCAATATCGCCAGGCGTTTCAATCTGGCTGGCTTTCACTTCGCCGGGGCCGGTAGCGCTCAGCACCAGGCGCTTTTTCTCGCCGCCGGCAGATTTAATGCGCAGTTCTTTCAGGTTTAGAATGATGTCGGTTACATCCTCACGAACACCCGGAACCGAAGAAAACTCGTGCAGTACGCCTTCGATTTTCACCTGCGTAATTGCAGCACCCTGCAGGCTGGAGAGCAACACACGACGCAGCGCAACGCCTAGCGTATGACCAAAACCACGCTCCAGCGGCTCAGCAACAATCGTTGCCTGACGCGGATTATTTCTTGATGTCTGGATATCCAGCTTGTTGGGTTTAATCAGATCTTGCCAGTTTTTTGCGAGCATTGTTTTCTCCTATTTAAATCCTGCGAAACGCAAAGCGTTTGCGCAGGATCTTGTTCCAATTTTTACTAGATCCTGTGCAGCGCCTTCGGCGCTCACAGGATTGACACTATACCCTTCTTCTCTTAGGCGGACGGCAGCCATTGTGCGGCACCGGCGTCACATCCGTAATCTGGGTAATCAGAAAACCTACGGACTGCAGCGCGCGCAGCGCAGACTCACGTCCAGCGCCCGGGCCTTTGACTTCTACGGCCAGCGTCTTTACGCCGTGCTCCTGCGCCTTGCGACCCGCATCTTCAGCAGTCACTTGCGCCGCATAAGGGGTGGATTTACGCGAGCCTTTAAAGCCGTGATGACCCGCCGACGACCACGCAACGGTGTTGCCCTGCGTGTCAGTGATGGTCACGATGGTGTTGTTGAACGACGAGTTCACATGCGCCACACCGGTGGTGATGTTCTTACGTTCTTTCTTTTTGAGGCGGGGAGCCTCTTTCGTTGCAGCCATGTTTCGTTTCCTTTTTCTCATTCCCACAACCGCGGGAATCTATTCTTTAACTAGTGCTGTACTGGATCCCCCTTCGCTCTTCGAGCTTCGGAGGATGACGGGAATCTAAGCGCCACAGGCGCTAAGATTTACCGTCACTTGGTGGCCATTTTCTTGCCGGCGATGGGCTTCGCTTTTCCTTTGCGGGTGCGCGCGTTGGTGTGCGTGCGCTGGCCGCGAACGGGCAGTTTTTTACGATGACGCAGGCCACGATAGCAGCCAAGGTCAACAAGACGCTTGATATTCATCGCCACTTCACGGCGCAGGTCACCCTCAACCATGTAGTCGCGATCGATAATTTCACGGATTTTAATCACTTCCGACTCACTCATCTGATGCACGCGTTTTTCCGGCGCCAGACCTGCTTTTTCGCAGATTTGCGCGGCTTTCACGCGGCCAATGCCATGGATGTAAGTGAGCGCGATGTCGAGGCGCTTAGCAGTTGGGATGTTGACACCAGCAATACGAGCCACAAAAACCTCTAAAAATCAATAAGTTGCAAAAAATTTGGTTAATAAGGAACAGGGATTCTAGTGAGTTTTCCCATCACGTCAACTGCTTTTTCAAGCTTTTTTTCGGGCTTTTGATAAAACCCGATATCTGACGCGCAACATCATCAATATCCGCCATGCCATCCAGCGATACCAGTACGCCGCGTTTCGCATAATAAGGAAGCAGCGGCGCAGTTTGCTCGTGATAGGCCTTAAGACGCTTCGTCACTGTGGCTTCATTATCATCCTCGCGGCGCTTGAATTCTTTGCTGCCGCACTCATCGCAGATGCCAGCCTGGGCAGGCCGCTTGAACTCATCGTGATAACCCGCGCCGCATTTCGCGCAGGAAAAACGCCCCGTGATGCGGCGAACGAGTTTTTCATCATCTACTTTCAGCTCAATCACCAGATCGAGGTTTTTTTGGGCCTTTGCGAGCATCACATCCAGCGCTTCGGCCTGCGCGACGGTTCGTGGAAAGCCGTCAAGGATGAATCCACCAGCACAATCACTCTGCGCGATACGGTCCTCAATCAGCGCGACCATCAGCGGATCTGGCACCAGCTGGCCGCGCGCCATGATATCTTTTGCTTCAAGCCCGAGCGCTGAGCCCGAAGCCACTGCCGCACGCAGCATATCGCCGGTGGAGAGTTTAGCCATGCCATAGTCTTTGCTCAGCAGGTCAGCCTGCGTTCCTTTGCCAGCGCCTGGGGGACCAAAAAGAATGAGATTCACAACATCCTCACTGTCACCCCGCATCTATTGCGGGGTCTCCATTCTACTGCACCAGATCCCGCAACAAGTGCGGGATGATGGGAGTCTAAGCTCGCAGGCTCGCTAAGACTTGCCGTCATTTCAGACGGCCTTTCAGTTTTGCCTTCTTGATGAGACCTTCATATTGGTGGGCAAACAGGTGTGATTGAACCTGGGTAACGAAATCGATCGTTACCGTCACAACAATCAGCAGTCCCGTGCCGCCGAGCTGAAATGGGATTGAGTATTTCGCAATAAACAGCTCGGGAAGCACGCAGACAAACGCGATGTAAGCGGCACCAATCACTGTAATGCGGTTTAAAATAAAGCTCAGGTAGTCTGCCGTTTGCTGGCCGGGGCGCACACCAGCAATAAAACCGCCATTTTTCTTGAGATTGTCCGCTGTTTCCACAGGGTTGAAGACAACCGTCGTGTAGAAAAAACAAAAGAAAACAATCAATGATGCATAAAGAAAAATATAAAGTGGTTGGCCATGCGCAAGGTAGGTGCTGATAGTGCGTAGGATTTCATTACCACCATCTGCGTGGAAACCAGCAATCGTCAGCGGGAACAGTAATAACGAGCTTGCAAAAATCGGCGGAATAACGCCAGACGCATTAAGCTTAAGAGGCATATGGGTGGATTCACCACCATACATCTTATTGCCCACCTGCCGTTTGGGATATTGCACAGGTATGCGACGCTGAGCGCGCTCCATGAGTACAATAAAGTAAATCAGCGACAGCACAGTGACGATGATAAAGATGATCATGCCGGTGGAAAGAACACCGGTGCGGCCAAGTTCAAAGGTCTGGCTGAGAGCGGTGGGCAGGCCGGTAATGATCCCCACAAAAATAATCAGAGAAATACCGTTGCCGATACCGCGCGCGGTAATCTGCTCACCCAGCCACATCAGGAACATCGTGCCGCCCACGAGGGTCACGGTGGCGGTAAAGCGGTAGAAGAGTCCAGGATCAATGACCGCAGAACGGCCGTCACCGCCTGTCATGCCCTCGAGCCCCACAGCAATGCCATAGCCCTGAAATATCGCCAGAACCAAGGTGCCATAGCGGGTATATTGGTTGATTTTGCGGCGCCCCGCCTCACCTTCCTTCTTCAGCGCAGCCAGTCTGGGAACTGCCACCGTCAGAATCTGCATGATGATGGACGCCGAAATATAAGGCATCACCGCCAGGGCAAAAATAGTCATGCGGCCAAGAGCGCCGCCCGAGAACATGTTGAATACGCCAAGAACACCGCCGGAATGTTTAGCAAAAATTTCGCTTAAGATATGCGGGTCGATGCCCGGCACAGGAATAAAACAGCCGAGGCGGTATACCACCAGTGCGCCAAGTACAAACCACAGGCGCTTTTTAAGCTCAGTTGCGCGCGCCAGCACGCCAAAATTCATGTTAGAAGCGAGTCGTTCAGCAGCGGAGGTCATAAGCTAGCAGCATGTGGTAAGTGGTGAGTGACAGGTAACATAGTGAGCTGGGCGAGTGATTGCAACTCGCCAGTTGTTACGCAGCACTCGTCACTTGCAGCGATCCACCAACTTTCTCAACAGCCGCTTTCGCCGCTTCGGATGCGCGGGCGATCGACACGTTGATTTTTGCCTTCAGCTCACCTTTGGCAAGGAGCTTGATGTTCTCAGCATTGCTGCGAACGAGGCCAGCCTGCTTCAGGGCTTCGAGGTTGATCTCTTTTTTGCCGTCCAGCTTGCCACTATCGATCGCCTTTTGCAGGTCGCCGATATTCACGCCGGTATATTCCACGCGGGTGTGGTTTTTAAAGCCACGCTTCGGCAGACGGCGGTGAATGGGGGTCTGGCCGCCTTCGAAACCGTTGATGCGAACGCCGGTACGAGCCGTCTGGCCTTTGCCGCCGCGACCTGCGGTTTTACCTTTGGATGAACCGATACCACGGCCAACGCGCATTTTGCGGTGTTTGGCGCCAGGATTGGCTTTGAGTTGATTCAGTTGCATAAAAAACCTTTTAGCTTGCTTTTTCTACGGTGACTAAGTGCCTGACTTTATAAACCATGCCGCGGATTTCTGGGGTATCGAGAAGCACGCGCGAACGATGGCGCTTACCAAGGCCAAGGCCGCGAAGGGTCGCTTCCTGATCCCATTTGCGAGCGATCGAGCCCTGCAGTTGAGTCACTTTAATCTTACCCACGCCAGCGTGATCTTTTTTGGGCTGGGCGGCTTTCTTTTCTGCTTTGGGCGCCGCTTCTTTTTTAGCTGCGGGCGCTTTTTCGGCTTTCGGCTTTGCCGTTTTTGCGGGTTGGGTTGCCATGGGTTATGCCTTTGCTTTTTTCTCAGTTACTTCTTCGGCTTTGCCTTCGCGGCGCTCAACAATCTCGCCGACCTTTTTGCCACGACGCGCAGCAACAGCGCGCGGCGAACGCATATCCTGCAGGGCGGCAAAGGTTGCCTTGAGCATGTTGTGCGGGTTGGAGGTGCCAACGGATTTGGCAACGACGTCCTGGACGCCGAGTGCTTCAAACACAGCACGCATCGGACCACCGGCAATGATACCAGTACCAACGGGCGCGGTGCGGATGATGACTTTACCAGCACCGAAGCGACCATAAAGATCGTGGTGGATGGTGCGGCCTTCGCGCAGCGGGATGCGGATCATGGATTTTTTCGCATCATCGGTTGCTTTACGCATCGCGTCAGACACTTCTTTGGCTTTGCCCGTGCCGTAACCAACGCGGCCTTTGCCATCGCCGACAACGACGAGTGCGGCGAAGCCGAAGCGACGGCCACCCTTCACTACTTTGGCAACACGGTTGATCGAGACGAGTTTATCGATCAGCTCGTTTGCGCCTTCTTCTCTGTTTTGCGATTCATTGCGTTCTGGACGTGCCATGGTTTCTGTACCTTCTATTAAAATGATAAGCCGGCTTCACGTGCTGCATCTGCCAGAGCCTTCACACGCCCGTGGAACAGATAGCCGCCGCGATCAAACACGACTTCTTTAACATTTGCCTTCTGGCCGCGCTTAGCGATCATCTCGCCGACGGTTTTTGCCGCCTCGATGGTGGCCGCTTTCACTTTGCCTTTGATTTCTTTATCGAGCGTCGATGCTGAAGCGAGGGTGACACCTTTGCTGTCGTCGATGAGCTGCGCGTAGATATGCTGTCCGGAACGGAACACAGACAGACGCACACGGCCTGCGGCGTTCCTGCGGAGCGACGTACGGACGCGCTGCTTGCGGCGAGCAAAGAGCGCTTTCGATTTGGTTGATTGACTCATAATACTTACCCTAACTTTGTCACCCCGCATTTATTGCGGGGTCTCCTTCTTTGTTGCACTAGATCCCGCAACAAGTGCGGGATGACGGGAGCCTAAGCGATAAATCGCCAAGGCTTACCGTCACTTCTTCTTCCCTTCTTTCTTACGCACGTATTCATTCTCGTAGCGAATGCCTTTGCCTTTGTAAGGCTCTGGCTTACGAAGCGCGCGAATTTCTGCCGCCACCTGGCCAACCAGCTTCTTATCGAAGCCAGATACCGCGATGCTGGTAGGCTTTTCGCACTTGATCTCAATCCCTGCCGGAATGGCGTATTTGATTTCGTGGCTGTAGCCGAGTGCCATGGTGAGGTAATTTTTATCCGCAGCAGCGCGATAGCCGACGCCGAGGATTTCCATCTTCACCGTGAAGCCTTTGGAAACACCTTCCACCATGTTGTTGATCTGGTTGCGGGTGGTGCCCCAGAAGGTGCGTGAACGCTTGTTGTTCTTGTCACGCGGCAGCACAAGGACTTTACCGTCCTTCACTTCCACGGACACTTCCGGCGAGGTTTTATATTTCATCTCACCTTTGGCACCTTTAACGGTGATCTCGCTCGGGTTCACCGATACGGTAACACCAGAGGGAATCGCAACAGGCGCTTTACCTACACGTGACATAGTTCACTCCACTAGAATACGCTGCACAGTACTTCGCCGCCAACACCTGCTTTGCGCGCGTCATAATCAGACATCACGCCACGCGAGGTGGAGAGGATCGAAATACCAAGGCCGTTAAATTGCTTCGGCAAGTTTTCAATTTTCGAATAAACGCGGCGACCCGGCTTGGAAATGCACACCACTTCGCGGATGGCCTGTTCGCCGTCCTGATAACGAAGGGCGATAACAAATTCGGCTTTGCCTTTGCCGGTTTCTTCGCGCTTGTAATCTTCGATATAGCCTTCGTTCTTCAGCACCTCGAGGACGCTACCTAAGAACTTGGATGCCTGCACACGCACCTCGGCAAGGCGCGCTGCCTGACCGTTGCGGATTTGTGTGAGCATGTCTGCCAAACGATAGTTCATGGACATGGGACTTCTCCTTACCAGCTTGCCTTGGTCAGGCCGGGGACACGGCCGACAGAACCAAGCTCGCGCAGCTTAATGCGCGACAGTTTGAATTTGCGATAGGTACCGCGCGCACGACCCGTGAGCTCGCAGCGGTTACGGTGACGATTGGCAGCGCCGTTGCGCGGCATGGCCGACAGCTTAATCTGAGCCGCAAGGCGTTCTTCGAACGGCAGCTCCTTGTTCATGATGATAGCTTTCAGCGCGGCGCGCTTGCCGGCATCGCGCTTGATCATCTTGGCGCGGCGGTTGTTTTTGTTGATAGAGCTCAGTTTAGCCATGATATCCTCTATTTAATGAATGGCATGTTAAAGCCAGCGAGTAGCGCCTTGGCTTCAGCATCGGTTTTCGCGGTGGTGCAGATGATGATGTCCATCCCGCGCACCTGATCGATCTTGTCGTAGTTGATTTCCGGGAACACCAGCTGCTCTTTCAGACCCAGCGCATAGTTGCCGCGGCCATCAAAGCTGTTGCCTTTCACACCACGGAAGTCGCGCACGCGCGGCAGAGCCGTGTTGATCAGGCGATCCAGGAACTCATACATTTTCTGCTTGCGCAGGGTCACTTTGCAGCCAATCGGCAGGTTTTCGCGCAGTTTGAAACCGGCGATTGCCTTTTTGGCCTTGGTGGTAACCGGCTTCTGGCCAGCAATCAGCGTCAGGTCAGATACAGCGGCCTGAATGATTTTGCTATCGGCCACGGTCTCGCCAACGCCCATATTGATGACGATTTTGTCGAGCTTGGGAACCTGCATGGGATTCTTGTAGCCAAACTGCTTCTGCAGGCTGCTACGCACTTCCTTTTCATACACACTCTGGAGGCGCGGGGTGTAGCCTTTGTCATTCTGTGAGCCACCTTTAGGTGGCTGCGCAGAATCTTTAAGTTTTTTTGCGGTTGCTGTCATAATTCCTTACCTTTTCAAGATCCTGTGCTCGCGCATGAAGCGCGACACAGGATTACGAAATCGTTTCTCCTGATTTTCTGGCAACACGGACTTTCTTGCCGTCTTGCAGGGTCTTGTAGCCGACGCGCGTGCCTTTGCCGGATTTCGGATCCACCAGCATCACGTTCGACACGTGCAGCGGCGAGGCTTTGGCCACGATACCGCCAGCGCTGGTGCGGCTCGGCTTGGTGTGGCGCTTAATCATGTTCACGCCATCAACGATCACGCGGCTTTCATCGGGAATGACCTTTACGATCTTGCCCTTCTTGCCTTTGTCCTTACCGGCGATCACAATCACTTCGTCGCCTTTTTTTACTTTGAGCTTATTCGCCATAAACTGTCTCTTTTCCTATAATACTTCCGGTGCCAGCGACACGATCTTCATGAACTGCTTCGCACGCAGTTCGCGAGTGACGGGGCCGAAGATACGGGTGCCGATCGGCTCATTCTGTTTGTCGATGAGCACAGCGGCGTTTTTATCGAAACGGATGGTAGAACCATCAGCACGGTGAATGTCGCGCTTGGTGCGCACAATCACCGCACGGTGAACTTCACCCTTTTTCACTTTGCCACGAGGAATCGCATCCTTGATCGACACGACGATAATATCGCCGACCGATGCGGTCTTGCGCATGGAGCCGCCAAGCACCTTAATGCACATCACGCGGCGTGCACCAGAATTGTCAGCTACTTCTAAATTGCTTTGTTGCTGGATCATAAGCCTGTTTCCTACACCCTACTCGTACACAACCTGCCAGCGCTTGGTCTTGGAAATCGGCGCGGATTCAATGATGGAGACTTTGTCGCCCATCTTGAACTGGCCTTTTTCATCATGCGCAGCATATTTTTTTGATTTCTGAATGGTCTTCTTATAAATGGGGTGCGACACGCGGCGATCCACACGAACCACCACCGTCTTTTCCATTTTGTCGCTCACCACGACACCTTGTAATACGCGTTTGGGCATGGTCTATGCCTCCTTCTTTGCTTTTTTGGCAGCGGGCTTTTTAGCTGCTGCTGGTTTCTTGGCCGGCGCGGCTGCACCTTCCGGCTGGTTCATCACCGTTTTGGCACGGGCGATGGTTTTACGCACTTCCTTGAAGCGGCTTTGCTTTTCCAGCTGGCCGGTGGAAGCCTGCATGCGCAGGTTGAACAGCTCTTTTTTCGAGGCAAGCACAAGCTCTTTCAGCTCGTCTTTACCTTTGGTACGAATATCAGCGATCTTCATGGATTAAGCTCCTTCATGCAGGCGGGCGACGAACTTCGTCTTGATCGGCAGCTTGGCGGAAGCGCGGTCAAACGCTTCGCGAGCTACTGCCTCAGGCACACCCTCGATTTCAAAAAGGATACGACCCGGCTCTACGCGTGCCGCCCAGAACTCGACCGAACCCTTACCCGAACCCATGCGCACTTCGGCTGGTTTGCGGGTCACCGGCACATCCGGGAAAATACGAATCCACATGCGGCCGACGCGCTTCACATGGCGCGAGATCGCACGGCGCGCTGCTTCAATCTGGCGCGCGGTGATACGCTCCGGCTGCATGGCTTTCAGGCCATACTCACCGAAATTCAGGGTAAAACCGCCTTTTGCATTGCCACGGATGCGGCCTTTGTGCTGCTTGCGGTATTTTGTTTTTTTAGGACTCATCATAAATTCGTCACCAGTCTTTAGTCGTTAGCTTTGTGCCGTGGTTTCTTCTTCACCGAACGTGGCGTCTTTGATCTCAGGAGCCTCACCGACAATCACTTTCTTTTCCTTGCCGATAATTTCACCTTTAAACACCCATACTTTCACGCCGATGGTGCCATACGCGGTTTCGGCGCGTGCGGTGCCATAGTCGATGTCAGAACGCAGCGTGTGCAAGGGCACGCGACCTTCGCGATACCATTCCATACGCGCAATCTCCGCGCCGCCAAGGCGGCCAGATACGTTGATACGAATGCCCTGTGCGCCAAGGCGAAGTGCCGATTGCACAGCGCGCTTCATCGCACGACGGAACGCCACGCGCTTTTCCAGCTGCTGCGCCACACCTTCTGCGATCAGGGTCGCATCCAGCTCGGGCTTTGCTACCGGCACGATGTTCACATGGACTTCGTCCTTGGTGAATTTCGCCAGGTCTTTTTTAATTTTGTCGATATCAGCGCCTTTTTTGCCGATCACCACGCCCGGACGAGCAGTGTGAATCGTCACATTGGCTTTTTTGCTTGGACGTTCAATCACCACCTTGCCGACACCGGCAGCATCAAGCTGCTTTTTCAGGTATTTCTGCATGCGCAGATCTTCATGCAGCTTGTCTGCATAGTCCTTGGATGCAAACCAGCGGGAGTCCCAGGTTTTGTTGATGCCGACCCGAAGGCCGATGGCGTTAACTTTCTGACCCATTAGTTTGTCTCCTCTTTATTACCCTGCGAAGCGCCCTTGCGCTTGCGCAGGGTCTTATCGTTTTTAGTCTTGGCAGATCCTGTGCTACGCTTCGCGTCCACAGGATTTAAGCTCACTTCAGCCTGCTCACGAACAATCAGCGTCAGGTTGGAAAACGGCTTTTTAATAGCGGCCGATTTACCGCGACCACGGGTGTGGAAGCGCTTCATCACCAGATTTTTGCCCACATAGGCCTCTTTAATGATGAGTTCATCGACATTGAGGTTGTGGTTGTTTTCTGCGTTGGCAATCGCCGACTGCAGGGCTTTCTTCACATCATTGGCAATGCGCTTTTCCGAGAAGGAAAGCTGGGTGAGCGCCTGGCCCACTTTCATGCCACGAATGAGACCGGCAACCAGGCCGAGCTTACGCGGGCTAACGCGCAGGCGGCGAATGACAGCTTTCGCTTCATTGTCAGCCAGCTGGCGCTCGAGTGATTTCTTACCCATAGACTACCTTCCTATTTCTCTTCTTTTTTGACCGTCGTGCCATGGGCAACGAAGGTGCGCGTCGGCGCGAATTCACCGAGCTTATGACCGATCATGTCCTCATTCACCGATACGGGAATGAATTTCTTACCGTTATACACACCAAAGGTGAGGCCGACGAACTGAGGGATGATCGTCGAACGGCGCGACCAGGTCTTGATGATCTGGTTCTTGCCGGACGCTCTTGCTTCATCTGCCTTCTTAAGCAGATACCCATCCACAAACGGGCCTTTCCATACTGCACGTGCCATAATGTTTAGTGGCTAGTGGCTAGTGGCTAGTGGCTAGTGACGACCGTCACTTTGCACCGCTCTATTCCATTTTTTCCACTCCTCCTAAATTTATCCAATGTTTCAATTCACTAGTCACCAGCACTAGTCACTAGCACTATTTGCCGTGACGATTTTTGATGATCAGCTTGTTCTTTTTCTTTTTGGAACGAGTTTTCGTTCCTTTGGTGCCCTTGCCCCATGGCGTCACTGGGTGACGGCCACCCGAGGTACGACCTTCGCCACCACCATGCGGATGATCCACCGGGTTCATTGCTACACCGCGAACACAGGGACGGATGCCCAGCCAGCGGGAGCGACCCGCTTTGCCGATGACAGCGTTCTGGTTGTCGGGGTTGGATACCGCGCCAATCGTGGCGAGGCACACATCACGTACCAGGCGAAGTTCGCCGGAGCGCAGCTTGATCTGGGCATAGCCAGCGTCTTTGCCGACGAGCTGGACATAGCTGCCTGCCGCGCGTGCGAGCTGGCCGCCTTTGCCTTCTTTCATCTCCACGTTGTGGATTATGGTACCGACAGGGATGCTGCGCAGGTGCATGGTGTTGCCCGGCTTGATATCCGCTTTGTCGGAGGAAATCACAGTATCACCGACAGCGAGGCGCTGCGGCGCGAGAATGTAAGAGAGCTCGCCATCCTGATATTTGATCAGCGCGATGAACGCCGAGCGGTTCGGATCATATTCAATACGCTCAACCACCGCCGGAACGTCAAACTTTTTGCGCTTGAAATCAATGATACGATAAGCCTGCTTGTGACCACCACCAACGCGAAATGCGGTAAGACGGCCATAGCTGTTGCGGCCACCAGACTTGGTTTTGCCCTTGGTCAGCGACTTCACCGGCTTGCCTTTGAAAAGCTCGCTGCGATCCACGATCACCAGCTGACGCTGGGCGGGAGTCACGGGTTTGAATGACTTGAGTGCCATGTTATTTCACTCCACCTTCGAGATTGATGCTCTGACCTTCCGCCAGCGTGATGATGGCTTTTTTGGTGTCAGAGAGTTTACCCATCGTGTTACGGAAGCGCTTCTGCTTACCGAGGCGCACGAGCGTGTTCACACTTTTGACTTTCACGCCAAAGAGCGCTTCCACTGCGGTTTTAATGTCTTGCTTGCCAGCATCCAGGCGTACGTTGAACATCACCTTGTTTTGCTCCGAAATGCGGGTCGACTTCTCAGTCACCACCGGGGAGACAATTACATCATAGTGATACGCGCGTGCGGTCGCGGCTGTTTGTTTTTTTGCCTTGCTCATGCAAACCTCTCTTCGAGATGCTTCAGTGCATCTTTGGTCAGGATGAGCTGCTTGTGGCGCAGGATGTCATAAACATTCGCACCAGCGCTTGGCAGCACATCCACGTGTTTGATATTGCGGGCAGCTTTAGCAAACTGCTCGTCAATTTTAGCATCGATAATGAGCGGGGCTGTCCAGCCGTTCTTCTTGAAAGAATCCGCCATTTTCTTGGTTTTTGCGTCCTTCACCTGAGCGCTGTCGATCACGATCAGCGACCCTTCTTTCTGCTTGGCAGACAGAGCGTGTTTCAGGGCAAGAGCGCGCTCTTTTTTGTTCATGTTCACAGCATGGCTACGCACCACCGGACCAAAGATGGTCGCACCGCCGCGCATCTGGGCGCTCCTGAGCGAACCCTGACGAGCAGAGCCCGTGCCTTTCTGTTTGAACGGCTTTTTGGTCGTGCCGGAGATTTCCGAAATGGTTTTGGTTTTGTGAGTGCCGCTCTGCGCTTTTGCACGCTGGTATTCTACCATGCGATGCAGCAGATCGCTGCGGACTTCCAGACCAAAGATCGCATCAGGAAGTTCAACTTCCCCTGCGGCCTTGTTCTCCAATGTGACAACTTTCACTTTCATATTCACCTCTATGTTCCTCGCACTTGCGGGGATTTACACCTTATGCTTTCGGTTCTTCTGCTGGCGCTTCTGCTGCAGCGGGAGCTTCAGCGGCTTTGCGCACCCCAGCGGGGAACGGCGCCTGCGGATGGTTACCTTTTTTCATGGCATCTTTAATCAGCACGTAGCTGTTTTCCGCGCCCGGAACATTGCCGCTGACCATGATAATGCCCTGCGACTCATCCACCGAAATCACTTTCAGGTTCTGCGCCGTGCGACGGCGATCCCCCATGTGACCCGGCATTTTTTTGCCTTTGAAAACTTTACCTGGATCCTGACGCTGACCCGTCGAACCACCAGCGCGGTGAGCAACAGACACACCGTGGGTTGCCTCGAGGCCTGAGAAGTTCCAGCGCTTCATCCAGCCTGCAAAGCCGCGACCAACGGTCTGACCGGTGACATCCACAAACTGACCTGGCACAAAATGGCTGGCAACGATTTCAGTGCCCGGCTCCAGCATGGCACTTTCTGTCACGCGGAATTCCACCAGCTTGCGCTTGGGCTCTACTTTCGCTTTGGCGAAGTGGCCACGCAGTGCCTTGGACACGTTTTTCACTTTAGCCGCGCCAACACCAAGCTGAAGCGCAGTGTAGCCGTCTTTTTCCTTGGTTTTCTTGGCCACCACCTGGCAGTTCTCCACGTGCAGTACAGTCACGCAGGTCTGCTCGCCAGCGTCGTTATAGACGTCGGTCATGCCCAGTTTTTTTGCAATCAAGCCTGTTCTCATAGTCTCTCCTTTTTGTCATCCCTGCGCAGGCAGGAATCCTGTAGTCAATGTCAGGATTCCCGCTTTCGCGGGAATGACAATTATGCCGCCTCCGCTTTAATTTTAATATCCACACCGCTGGCCAGATCGAGCTTCATCAGCGCATCGACGGTCTGCGGGGTTGGATCCACGATATCGATCATCCGCTTATGGGTGCGGATTTCGAATTGCTCGCGCGATTTTTTATCCACGTGCGGCGAACGGTTCACCGTGAAGCGCTCGATGCGGCGCGGCAGCGGGATCGGACCACGAACCTGAGCGCCAGTGCGCTTCGCGGTGGACACAATCTCGGCCGTGCTGGAATCGAGCACGCGGTGATCAAACGCCTTGATCCAAATGCGGATTTTCTGGTTCTGCATAGTTTCCTCTTTTTTGCGCTATCGCTTTGCTACTTGAGCGCTGTTACTCCACAATCTTCGCGACGACGCCTGCGCCGACGGTGCGGCCACCTTCGCGGATGGCGAAGCGCAGGCCCTCTTCCATCGCAATCGGGCTGATCAGCGTCGCTTCAATCGTGATGTTGTCGCCGGGCATCACCATCTCGGTGCCAGCAGGCAGAACGATCGAGCCCGTTACGTCCGTCGTGCGGAAGTAAAACTGCGGACGGTAGTTCGCAAAGAACGGTGTATGACGGCCACCCTCTTCTTTCGTCAGCACGTAGATCTCTGCTTTAAACTTGGTGTGCGGTGTGATC
>CANHDY010000046.1 GCA_947459535.1 Rickettsiales bacterium
AGGAATAATCCAGCGGCCTGATGTTCGCCCATGAACAGGATTTCCGATTTTTGCCTGCCAGGGGGTTTCTTCCGCGAGCGTTATATAGTCGCGATCTGAAACATCAATCGGGTTTGCCAGAACACCTTTATTGCTGCTGACCACCAGTGTGCGTGAGGGGAGAATATAAGAAAAAACGTGATAAACGCCGCCCTCATTTTCAAACGATTTGAGGGTGAGTGCAATGTTTTCCAGATCCAGATTTTTACTTTTTACCAACTGCTTGCCAATTGAATTGAGCAGATATGCAGCCTCATCCAGGTCACGCTTGAAGAGCATCTCAATGCGCATTGATTCATTGGTCCGTTTTTCACCGATGAGCTGTTTATGCTTGATGTAAGTAGAATAGCTAACCCAGGATGAGATAAGCAGCAGAACACACAAAATGGTGGCTGCGAGCAATGCGAAGTCGCGCGAAAGAGAGTTTGAGATCCTTGCCTGCTTCATGGGCAGACTATAGGGGATTGTGCTGATGTTGGCAAATTATAGCGAAGATGCAATGGCTGGCGTGGTGGCAGACGCTTGTTTGATACGCCCTGCAAAGGAATCTTCTTTTGTTGATGCCAACTCAGAAAAAGAGGGCTTTTTATTTTCGGTGCGGACAGAAGCAGCAGAAGGTTGGCCAATTTCGCTCCAGTTTGCTGAAGAATCTGCCGTAATTAAAGGCTTGTCCATGGAGGATTCTTTATCCACTCGTTTCTTGGCAGAAAAACGGCTTACAATATTCCACACAACAATGGCTGCGGAGGTGGCGAAGATATCAAGCGCCGCGACTTTGCCAAAACGATAAGCGCCATTTTTTTCCAGATGTGCGGGAATTTTTTCACTAAGTGGCAAGGCGGCTATCTGCTTCGCTTCCTGCCCAACGCCCGGCAATGAACAAATAATTTTACGCGAAAAGCCATCTTCGTATTTATCAAAATAGCGGCGTCCAGATGCGTCTTTGCCGGCAATGCTGTCCACTGCCGTTAACGCGCTGAAGACGGTGAGCCAGGCCATCACGCGGCCCTTGATCACATCAAGCCAGTTCTGCTTGGGTAGATCTTTCAGGCGCTCATGAGCGATTTGTTCCTCGCCGGGCTTGCCAATGGCACGGTTGAAAAAATTAGCAATCGATTCGCGCCCATTTTCCAGCCATTTGATAATCGGCATGAAAAAATTCCCACCCCAGGAAAGTATCACCGTACTGGAGGCGGCTTTGCTGATGATTTCACCAGCTTTGCCAGATTCAGCAAGAGGCTTGAAACTCTGGGTAACCCACTTTTGAAAAGACTTCAGAAAGTTGGGCATGCCAAAGATTTTGTCGCCGCCATGGACTGGATCCGCTTTGAAAGCGAGCACGGCAGTGGCGGCGAGAATAAAAATTTTACCCGTTAGAAACTGCACCACATCATAGGCGCGCTCACCGGTCGTTTTCTGACTGGTATCCACAGGTTGGCTGGAAGCAGTAACGGTCTCAGTCGGCGCTTCTTTTTTGGCGCTTTCTGAGCTGGCCTCAGTGGTTGAAGATGCGGCCAGCTGTGCCATCACGCCCCCAACTGCATGGGCTGTTCACTGGCGCGGCTTGCAAGATCCTGAAAGTTTTTCCGTGGCGTGATGCCGCGTAGCTTATCGGATTTCAGCTCTCCGGTATCTTTTTCCTGTGCCAGAGGCTGTGATGCAGGAGTTTCTGCCTCAGCAGCAGCCAGCTGAGCCTCTGATTTCTTGCATTTGGCCGGGTTTTGAACTTCCGGTTTTTTACCGGCAGTGAATTTACTCACCACTTCGAGCACAAGCGACGAAATGGCGGTGTAAATCGTCTCGATGCTGAAAATACGTGCATAACGGCGGAAGCGATTATCTTCGAATTTAGCGCTGAGATCGCCCATCATTTTTTTGATCGGCGAGTTTGGTTTGTCGCCAAGCAACTTATCGAGCTTGACCGTGCCATCCACGACATGCGTCTCTGACCAGTCTTTGATGCGATCGGCAGTCGGAGCGGTAAAGAGCGTGTTGCTCATGATGAACATGTTATTGATAACGGCTGCCGCGCGGCCAATCAGCAGGCTTTTCCACGATTGTTTCGGCTCACAGGCAATGGCATCCGCAACTTCCTGATCACGCGCTTTCAGCGCTTCGCCGTCAAGCTCGCGACCTTTGAATTTATCAATCCAGTGGTTGAATGTTTCGCTGATTTCCGCCTTGCGATCGGTCATCATCTTCATCGGCAGAACCAGCAGCGTGCCGCCAATCAGCAGCGCGCCGATTTCAAGCATATTACCCGCTTGCTTGGCTTTGGAGATGATACGGCCCTTATAGTCAATTTTATCTGCTTTATAAAGAACGGACAGCTTTTCAGACAGTGCGTTGTAGTGTTTTTTGCCAATGCCGTATTGCAGCTCGTCAGCGATGATCATCGAGCTTACTTCATTCACTCCGAAGCCAATGCCCGTATAGACGATGCGGTCAAATGCGACCTCGCCGGAGGATTGTTTTCTATCTTTATTCTTTTTGCCAAAGCTGATCA
The DNA here is from genome assembly GCA_947459535.1 of Rickettsiales bacterium. Taxonomy (GTDB): domain Bacteria; phylum Pseudomonadota; class Alphaproteobacteria; order Rickettsiales; family SXRF01; genus JAJTHB01. The sequence goes on from CANHDY010000046.1 coordinate 2,546, forward strand.
TAGTTACATACCCATCTGCAGTGCGTGCTGGTCAGGGGAGCTAACCAATTTTTCTGTGAAATTTTGAGCAGGCTTGCGCAGCGGTTGCTTTTTTACAGCTGCAGAATGTTTATCCGCATGACGCGGCGGGTGATCGCAGGATTCCTGTTCTTTTTTGTGCAGTGATTCCAGCGGCGACAGCGTATCAGAAATCACAGCAGCACCCGGAAAGCCAGCCACCTCGCCTGAATAGTTTTTGTCATGGCAGTCACCATCATGGCCTTTTTTCTTGAGACCGACATGCGACAGCAGCTTATGAGCAGGCGGCCATTTGGTGCAGGCGTAAATCACAATAGATAACACCGTGGTCAGGAAAAATTCCTTGGTGATGAACAGGCGCGACTGCTCAGCAAAAACCGCACGCTCGACAAATTTGAAATTTTTGCTCGCTTTCAGCTCGGTTTCGATGGCTTCGATTTCTTTAAGGTATTTTTGCTCAATTGGCTTGTTGCCATAATGCGCGCGAATATGGTCGCGGTGTGTTTTGATAAGATTACTTTTTTCTACTATCTCCTGCGGGGCTTCGATGATTTTTAGAATGTCTTCGCGTGTGTCGTCCTGAATCGCAGAAAGTTTGACATTATTTCCAGAGAAAATTTTACCAATAATGCGAGATGCACGCTCTGGAATCATCTTGTAGATTTTATCGCCCAGACCCCAGCCAAACATCGTGTCGATATTTTTATACATGCCCGCTTTATTCTGGCTGGTGTGATTGTGTTTGAGAATGCTATCCACATTATCGCGCACCTGATCAATACCAAAGACAACCCCGAGCGCGACCAGCCTTGCGCGAATCAGATTCCACCAGGTTTCTTTCGGCTCATCCCCAGGCTTCAGTGCCGCGGCCTGCTTTTCTTCGGGTGTGCGGTTGGGATGGAGCCAGTTATCCACCTTGTTCAGAAAACCTTCACGATGATTCTCAAGGTACCACACCGGAGCTAGCGCGACAAAGCCTGCTACACACATGAACAGTGTTTCAACGGCAGAGCGGCGAGATTTATCAGCGCGGATTTTAAGTTCATTGGCTCTTGCCGCTGGGCTGAGTGCATCAAGACCTTTGTTTAATTTTACACCAGAGAGTTTAAACGCACCATCAACCACAGTGGCCGGCAGATGGACAACGAAGCCAATAGCTTTGCCGATAGTGTTGGTCGCCAGCTTATCCTTCATCCAATCGGCGCTTCTGGTAGTAGCCAGAACGAAAGTGATCACGACGGAAGCGGTATTATTGAAAAGCTGATGCAGACCGCCAAAATTCACAAGGTGGAAGGCAATACGCGCGCCTTTTTTCTCAAAGCGGTTTTCATGCAGTTGTTTCAGGTGCTGTTCTTTGGCTTGTTCGGCGGCGCTGGGCTTGGGGGCTTCCGGCGAATTCATGGTTGCAGGGCTTGCTGCAGCGGTGGATATAGCTTCCGCTGATTCTTCGTTTTTCTTATTATTTTCAATGACTAAAGGTTTCATTTTATCCATTGTTCCTGCGGCGGTGCAACATATCCACACCTTTCCACCATATCAATCTAGCACAAAAGACTTTGAAATAATGTGAAGTTTCCATGACAAAACCGCTAATGAAGCTTAAAAAATGAAGCGAAACTGTCATAAAAAAAGGCTGCGGTGGTCGCCGCAGCCTTTTTATTATTGTAGTACAGTAGGTTGGATTAGAAATCCATGCCGCCCATACCACCCATGCCGCCCATGCCGGCGCCAGCGCCGCCGTCCGACTTTTTGTCTTCAGGTGCATCAGCGATCAGGGCTTCGGTGGTAATCAGCAGGCCGGCAACTGAAGCTGCGCCCTGCAGAGCGGTGCGAACCACTTTCGCCGGGTCAATGATACCGGCTTTGATCAGGTCGCAGTAGTCAAGCTTCTGGGCATCGAAACCGAAATTCGTATCGGTCGATTCCAGCAGCTTACCAGCCACCACAGCGCCATCCAGACCAGCATTTTCAACGATCTGGCGGATCGGAGACTGCAGCGCACGGCGTACGATGTTGATACCGGCTTTCTGATCATCGTTATCGACTTTCAGCTTGTCCAGTACGCGGGATGCATAAAGCAGGGTCGAACCACCGCCCGGCACAATGCCTTCTTCCACAGCAGCGCGGGTCGCGTGCAGCGCATCATCCACACGGTCTTTGCGCTCTTTCACTTCCACTTCGCTCGAACCGCCGACTTTGAGAACAGCCACGCCGCCAGCGAGTTTCGCAAGGCGTTCCTGCAGTTTTTCGCGGTCGTAATCCGAGGTGGTTTCTTCGATCTGGCCACGCAGCTGGCCGCAGCGAGCTTCAATGGCTTTTTTCTCACCTGCGCCATCCACGATGGTGGTGTTGTCTTTATCGATCGACACTTTTTTCGCGCGACCGAGCGACTTCACAGTGACGTTTTCCAGCTTCATGCCGAGATCTTCGCTGATCACTTCACCGCCGGTGAGAATCGCGATATCTTCCAGCATCGCCTTGCGACGATCGCCGAAGCCCGGAGCCTTCACAGCCGCCACTTTCAGGCCGCCGCGCAGCTTGTTCACCACGAGGGTTGCGAGTGCTTCGCCTTCCACATCTTCTGCGATGATGAGCAGCGGACGCTGTGACTGCACCACCGATTCCAGCAGCGGCAGCATGGGCTGCAGGCCAGAGAGTTTTTTCTCGAAAATGAGGATGAATGGGTTATCCAGCTCAACCACCATTTTCTCAGCGTTGGTCACGAAATAGGGAGAAAGGTAACCGCGATCGAACTGCATGCCTTCGACGGTCTCGAGTTCGAACTCAAGGCCTTTGGCTTCTTCCACGGTGATGACGCCTTCTTTGCCTACTTTTTCCATCGCTTCAGCGATTTTTTCGCCGACTTCTTTGTCGCCGTTCGCGGAGATGGTGGCAACCTGAGCCCACTCAGCTTTGGAGCTAACGGTTTTGCTTTTCTTTTTGATTTCAGCAACAACGGCCTCAACGGCGGTATCAATACCGCGCTTGAGATCCATCGGGTTCAGACCAGCGGCAACCGCTTTGCTGCCTTCGGTGAAGATGGCTTGCGCAAGCACGGTGGCGGTGGTGGTGCCGTCGCCAGCCATATCAGCTGATTTGGAGGCCACTTCACGCAGCATCTGCGCGCCCATGTTCTGGAATTTGTTGGCGAGGGTGATTTCTTTAGCAACCGTGACACCGTCTTTGGTGATGCGCGGTGCGCCAAAGGATTTATCAATCACCACATTACGACCGCGGGGGCCCAGCGTGGCTTTCACGGCGGTGGCGAGTTTGTTGACACCCGCGAGCACCTGCTCGCGTGCATCCGAACCGAAACGAAGTTCTTTTGCTGACATGTTTGTTCTCCTAATAAGTTGCGTAGGTTTCGAATGTTTCTTAGGTTTCGAAGGTTAGAAATCGCGTTTAACATACGCAATTTACGAAACCTCCGAGACCTTAGAAACCTATTTCTTAAGCTGCTTTTTTCTTGCTGCTGGTCTGCTCGATGGTGCCGATTACATCGGATTCTTTGAGCACTTTGTATTCTTTGCCATCGACTTTGATGTCGCTGCCAGCCCACTGTGTGAAGAGCACAATATCGCCCACTTCCAGATCCATCGGGATGCGCTTGCCGTTTTCGTCTTTCGCGCCGGGGCCCACGGCCAGAACTTTACCCTGACGTGGTTTTTCTTTCGCGGTATCTGGAATGATGATGCCGCCAGCGGTTTTATCTTCCTGCTCAAGCGCTTCGACCACGATACGGTCGCCAAGTGGTTTAATGTTCATAATGTGAACTCCCAAAATAAGTTAAACATAAGGAAATTTCTGATTAGCCAGCATCGCGGCTAAATTTGTATGGCAGATATAGAGGTGTTCGATTAGGTTTCAAGGCCTGATTCCTGTTTTTTGTAAAAAAATGTCAGAACCACAGAAAAACTGCGATTTTTGCCCGCGCCTGGATGAATTCAGGCGAAAAAACCAGCAAGACTATCCCCATTTTTTTAATGCGCCGGTGCCGGCGTTTGGTGATCTGAATGCGAGGCTGCTGATTGTCGGGCTGGCACCCGGTCTGCAGGGGGCAAATGCCACAGGCCGCCCATTCACGGGGGACTATGCCGGCGATGTGCTCTATGCGGCGCTGCTGAAAAATGGCTTTGCTGAAGGCGCGTATCAAAGCCCGCGCGGCGAGAAAATAAACGGCACCTATCAAGATGAGCTAAATCTGGTGAATTGTCGTATCACCAACGCCGTGCGCTGTGTGCCTCCGGAAAATAAGCCTGAACCCAAAGAAATCAAGCAATGCAATGGTTTCTTAAAACAGGAAATCGCAGCAATGCCAAACCTTAGGGTTATTCTTTCGCTGGGGCTTATCTCGCATAATGCGGTGCTGACGGCGCTGGGCAAAAAAGCCAAAGATGCAAAATTTGCCCACGGGGCGGCACACAGGATTCAGGATTCAGGACATGGGCTTAACTTAATCAATAGCTATCACTGTTCACGATATAATATCAACACTGGCAGGCTCACAGAAGCGATGTTTGATCAGGTGATAAAAAGAATCATTCCATTGTTTAATAAAGATTAACTATTGTGGCATATACTTGCATTTCGATCACTTCTTAAAAAAGTAGGTGCAATCCATGAAAAAAATTATTTTTGCGTGCCTGGTCCTTGCCATTGGCTTTATCTTCCTGAAATTTACAGCCTCAAACAAAGAGCCCGCCGCCGTCAACCAAGAGGCAAGCACCAACAACCAAGTGGCAATAGACAAAAATTCAGCAAGCTTTCCTTCATCGACGGTTTGGCATTATGCGCGCAATATTACCATGGAAGTAACAAACTACAAAAAGCCGTTTGGTGAGAGCCCAGAAAGCCCATACACTTTGTGCGTGCCCAATAACTCCAGCTTGTTGGGCGATGCAAAAGCAACCATGAAGAGAGATCGTAAACCGGAAAGAGTGTTACCCGAAGTCAAATTGGTTGAACATGATTTCAGTCAATGCAACAGCCTTGTTTTAAGTGCCGATGAATATTCCAAGCTTGATAAAAAACAGAAAAAAATCCTGAGCGATTTGCTTGTAATCAACGAGTCACCAAAAGCTTTTAATGGCGCTGATTTTTCATTTGTTTTAGTTGGCAACCATCTTCTCTTTGAAATCAACCACGAATCAATAGCCAGTAAGGGTTTTGTGCTGAGCGACAGAGTCAAAGATCTAGAATATAAAAAACCGCAGCAATAATTTAACAACTCATCTGAACGTATCATTAAACCATTTGATGGCACCACCCGTAGCGGGAGCTGCGGCTCCGCCTGCAGTGCCGGTCACGGTATCAGCATAGCTTTGGCCGGGTTTGTCGTTTTTGTTGCTCTCTGGGTCATCCAGTGGCGAGGCGGGCTTGCCAGCGGCATCTGGCGCACCGACCCTTCCAATGCCGCCGATAGGCTGCCCATTTTGCGTTGCAAGTGGCAGTGAAGTGGTGTCATAACGCAGGCCGGGGAAGGGGTAGCCAGCAATCGTTCCCGCGCCTTCAAGCGCGCAGGTGAGGGCATCGTTTTTTTTCAGGCGGCACCAGCCATCGCTGCCAACGCGTTTGCAGGCAATGCCTTCCTGCTCGCCCTGATAGCCGCCGATGTTGTAGGTCTCGCTGTAGGGGCGGCAGGTGGCTTTGGATTTGCTGATAAACACCTCGCCTGCAGCAATCGCGCCCGAGGTGGTGTCCGATGTGCGCCATAAATGTGGCTCGGATGCGCTATGATGATCCATTAAGTGGTTAAATAGCTGGATATAATAATTTTTCTCTGGTGCAGAAAGCTCGCCCGGGCGCGGCGGTGCGACGACCACAATCTGCGATGCTTCAGTTTTCGGCTGGCTGCTGTAATACCAGATGAAACCGACAGCGACGATGAGAATGGCAAGGAATTTCATAATGCTATTATAATCACTTGACCTCGCCTTGTCAGCAGCCTTATCTGAGCATTATGCGGATTTTTCATGCTTTATTCAGTGATGAACGCGGCGGCCTTGAGCAGGCGTTTCTGGACTATTCTAAGGCGATAAAACAGCTGGGGCATGAGCTGACACTGCTCGTGCATGAGAAAACACCCTACCAGACAGAGCTGACAGCGCTGAAGGTTGATATCGTGAAGGTCTCGCCCACTGGGTTTTATGATCTCGGCGCGGCTTGGCAGATTCGCCGCGCTATCGCTCGAGGCAAGCCGAATCTGATCATCGCGCATAACAGCCGCGCCGTGAGCCTGCTGCACAAGGCGATGATCGGGCTGGCTACGCCGCTGATGGGAGTAAGCCATGGCTATAAAACACGGCGTATGATGAAAGCCAGCGCCCTTATCACGCTGACTGAACATATGCAGCGCCATTTCATCGCGGCGGGCTATCCGGAAAATCGCTGTTTGGTGGTGCAGAACATGATTCAGCCGGTTGATGCCGATGTCCGGCCGATGGCGCCGGTGCCGGTGATCGGTGGTATAGGGCGGCTGGTATATGAGAAGGGGTTTCACCTGCTGGTGCAGGCGATGGCGGAGCTGGCAAGACGCGGTGTGATTTGCCGCGCGCTGATCGCCGGAGATGGGCAGGAGCGCGTCGCGCTTGAGCGTTTTGCGGCAGATATCGGAGTGGCGGAGGCCATCAGCTGGGCTGGCTGGGTGAAGGATAAAAAGGATTTTTATGATCTGGTGGATGTAGTTGCCTTTCCGTCGCTATCGGAGTCTTTTGGGCTGGTGGTGATCGAAGCAATGAACTACGCCAAACCTGTGATTGCCAGCAATAGCGTTGGCCCAGCAAGCATTATTACCCATGGCATGAACGGTTTACTTTGTGAGATCGGCGATGTGCTGGCGCTGGCTGATGGTCTGGAGATGGTGCTGCGCGATGCTGATTTTGCGTTGCGTCTCGCACAGGCTGGCAAGCAGCGCGCGCTTGATTATTCGCCGCAGCGTTTTGCTGAAGCTTTGGAGCACGCTATCCAAACAACTGTGCCAGCCCCATCACGCTGATGATCATCAGCGCCGCCCATGCCAGCTGTAGCCACTGCCTGCGTTCTGTGCGCCGCTGCTCGTGCATCATGCGTAGGCTATCTGGATGAAGCATGATGCCTTCGGGGTTTGCAAGCCGAGCAAAAGCACGATCGATATGGCGCAGCAGCTCGGGAATTTTCTTGGCGAGCAGGGCGCCATCCTTCACACCATCTTTGAGTTTGGCCTGAAGGCCAAAATGCTCGCGCGCCCACTCTTCCACCAGCGGCCGGGTGAGTTCCCACATATTGAGCTTAGGGTTCAGCATGCGCCCAACACCTTCGGTCACCATCATGGTTTTTTGCAAAAGCAGCAGCTGTGGCTGCGTTTCCATTTCAAACTCGGCAGCGATATTAAACATCTGCCCCAGCAGGTGCGCGACTGAAATTTCATTCACCGGCTTACCGACAATCGGCTGCGCCACCGCCATGCAGGCCTGCGTAAAAGCATCGAGCGATTTACCGGCCGGTACATAGCCCGCCTTGAAATGCATTTCGGCAACGTGGCGGTAGTCCTGCGTCAGGAAGCCGCGCAGAATTTCAGCCATGTAAAGCCGCGAATCCCAGTCCAGCCTGCCCATGATGCCGAAATCAACGGCGGCGATATCGCCGTTTTTATCGATAAACAAATTGCCCGGGTGCAGGTCGGCGTGGAAGTAGCCATCGACAAACACCTGCGAGAAAAGACTACGCGCAGCCTTGGCCAGAATTTCATCGGGCGAAAAGCCGCTGGCGCGAATCGCCTCGATATCATTCATCGGGATGCCGTCGATCCATTCCAGCGTCATCACGCGCTGCGAGGTCAGGTTCCAGTCAATGGATGGTACGCGAAACCCGCGCTCGTGCTTTTTAATATTATTGGCAAGTTCGGTGGCGGCGGCGGCTTCAAAACGCAGATCCAGCTCAAAAAAGACTGTTTCCTTGAAGGTCGAAACCACCTGTTTGGGCTTGAAGCGTTTAGAGTCCGTCAGCCGCCGTTCGATGATTTCGGCCAGCCAGAAAAATAAATCCAGATCCCGCGCGAAGGCTTTTTCGATATCAGGTCGCAGGATCTTCACCGCCACATCGCGGCCATCTTTGGTTTTTGCTTTATGCACCTGAGCAATGGAAGCGGCAGCCACTGGCCTATCATTAAACTCTGCATAGAGCGTGGAAAGAGGCGCGCTGAATTCAGATTCAATGATTTTTCTTGCGATCTCGCTGGAAAATGGCGGCAGCTTGTCGCGCAGGCGCGACAGCGCCTCGGCCAGCTCGTCGCCGATTAAATCAGAGCGTGTTGAAAGCGCTTGGCCGAGCTTGATGAATGTTGGTCCCAGCTTTTCCAGCGCGGCCGCGAGGCGCTCGCCCTTGCTGCGACCGCCGCTCGGCAGGTATCGCCCGATAAAGCCCAGAACCGGCAGGATGCGCAGCTCGTCAAAAATAAACAGCGCATTTTCGCTGGCCATGATGGCAGCAATACCGAGTAAGCGTCTGAGGTTGCGGGTGGTGCGAAGCATCAGAGTTTGCGCCCCGAATGAATGGCGACCACACCGCCGGATAAGTTGCGATAACGCGCCGCGCCAAAGCCAGCCTGCCTGATCATCGCCAGAAAATTCTCCTGATTGGGAAAGCGGCGGATGCTCTCAACAAGATAGCGGTAGGCCTCTTCATTGCCGGTGACTTTTTTGCCAATCGCGGGAATGATATGAAAAGAGTAAGCATCATAGAGTTTTTGCAGCGGCGCGCTGGGCAGATGGCTGAACTCAAGGCAGAGAAAACGCCCGCCGGGCTTTAAAACGCGGTGTGCTTCGGCCAGCGCACGGTCAATGTGGGTGACGTTGCGAATGCCAAACGCAATGGTGTAGGCATCAAAGTGATTGGCGGGAAATGGCAATGTTTCTGCATCACAGCAGATCCATTCCAGCCCTGAAATCAGGTTGCGATCCACGGCGCGTGCCTTGCCTTCTTCCAACATCTGCTGGTTGATATCAGCGACCACAATTTTTCCCTCCCCCCGCAAGCAGGGGGAGGAGTTCAGGATACGAAACGCGATGTCGCCGGTGCCGCCCGCCACATCCAGCACATGCATGCCCGCGGTGGGCGACAGCATGGAGACCAGCTCATGTTTCCACAGGCGGTGGATGCCGGCGCTCATCAGGTCGTTCATCAGGTCGTAGCGGCTGGCCACCGAATCAAACACGCCCCTGACCAGCGAGGATTTTTCTTCCTCGGCGACTGATTTAAATCCGAAATGGGTCGTGGACATGCTGGTTGCGTAGGTTGCAAAGGTTGCGTAGGTCAAGTAGGTTTACACTCATAACTTACGAAACCTAAGAAACATACGCAACCTCCAAACATGCCCGAGCTACCTGAAGTTGAAACTGTGCGCCGCGGCTTGGAGCCCTTGATTACCGGCGCGACGATCGAGAAACTCATTCTCAGGCGCAAGGATCTGCGCGTGCCGTTTACCCCAGATTTTGCCAAAAGAGTTCAGGGCGCAACGATTTCCGCCATAAAGCGACGCGCAAAATATTTGCTGTTTGAGCTGAGTCATGGGGAGGTGATTCTCTCCCATCTGGGCATGAGCGGACGTTTTGTGGTCTGGCCAGACAGGCTGCCACAAGCTGCCAAGCACGACCATGTCATCATGCATTTCACGGATGGGCGTGCTCTGGTGTATCACGACCCGCGACGCTTCGGGCTGATGGTTCTGCGCCGTGAGGATGAGCTGGCGCATGAACCGCTGCTCGCCTCACTGGGGCCTGAGCCGCTTGAGCCGGGATTTACCGCGGCAGTACTCAAAGCTTCGCTTGGTAAAAAATCTGCGCCGATCAAGCAGGTACTCATGGATCCACAGGTGGTGGTCGGGGTGGGGAATATTTATGCCAGTGAAGCGTTGTTTTTATCGGCTATTCATCCGCAGCGGACAGCAAGCTCTGCTGCCAAACATAGCGAATCGCTCGTGCGCTCAATCCGGCAGGTTTTGACGGATGCGATTGCCTCTGGCGGCTCCAGCTTGCGCGATTTTCTGCAGGTATCGGGCGAGGGGGGGTATTTTCAGCATGCGTTCAAGGTCTATGGAAGGGCAGGAAAAGCCTGTGTTCGTTGCCCGGGCACCATCGAAACTGTGCGTCTGGCGGGGCGCAGTAGTTTTTATTGCCCGAAATGCCAGAAATAGTCGCCATCTACGCCCCGTCAAAACCTATCAAATCGGCTGCTGGCCTTGATTATCAGTGGAATCAAAAAAAATCTTCTGCCTGTGGATTAATGCTTGACGGGCAGGGCGAAGATGGGTATTTTCACCCGTCCATAACCCAACTACGTTTTTAACCGAAAGTCATACAGAGACACCCATGGCAAACCACAAATCATCCGAAAAACGCATCCGCCAGACGGTACGCCGCACCGAAGTAAACCGCAAGCGTATCAGCAAAATCCGCGCTTCCGTGAAAAAGGTCGAGCTGGCGATTGCCAGTGGCAACAAAGCGGATGCAGGCAAGGCGCTCATTCAAGCGCAGTCGCTGCTGCTGCGTGGTGCGTCGGCTGGTGTTCTCAAGCTGAAAACCGCTTCTCGCAAGGTGAGCCGCCTTTCTCATCGTGTGAAAAGCCTTGCCGCCTAAACGCTTCCTGTCGCTTTAATTCTATATTTATCAGCTTCTTTAACCGCCTCATCAGAATGGCGGATAGAAAAACTATGCCAAAAAAACAAAAAATAACGGGATGGATGCATGAAAGCACAACTGCTCTCAGAAACCACTTTAGATGATGTACTGGCTCCCATCTGGGATCGCATCAGCGATAAACTGCGTGGGCTTTACGGCGAGGCGGTGCATCGCAGCTGGCTGAAGCCCATGCGCTATGCCGGGCATGATGACCAGAAAATTCAGCTCAGCGTGCCAACGCGTTTCATGCGCGAATGGGTCAGCTCGCACTACGGCGACGATATCCGCCATTTCTGGCAGGAAGAACGGGAAGCCGAAGGTTTTACGGTTGAATTCATCATTGCTGCCGCACCCGCGGAACCGGTTGCCATTGTTCGCGAGCCTGAGTCCACGGTCGTTACGCCGCAATGGCATGCCGCTGAGTCAGCGGATCCCATCCTGCAGATGGGCGCGCCGCTGGATCCACGTTATACGTTTGAAAATTTTGTGGTAGGCAAGCCGAATGAACTGGCGCATGCGGCGGCGCGCCGCGTGGCAGAATCACCGCAGGTGGTTCCCGGTTGCAACCCGCTCTTTCTTTATGGCGGTGTTGGCCTTGGCAAAACCCACCTCATGCACGCCATCGCCTGGCATATCCGCACCCACACGCCGCAGCGCCGGGTGATGTATTTATCCGCAGAAAAATTCATGTATCAGTTCATCAAAGCGCTTCGTTTCAAGGAGGCTTTTGCTTTCAAAGAGCAGTTCCGCTCCGTTGATGTGCTGATGATCGATGATGTGCAGTTTATCAGTGGCAAAGATTCAACGCAGGAAGAATTTTTCCACACTTTTAACGCGCTGGTTGATCAGAATAAGCAGCTGATTATCTCCGGCGATCGTTCCCCTTCTGATCTTGAGGGCATTGAAGAGCGTGTGCGTTCCCGCCTTGGCTGGGGGTTGGTTACGGATATTCATGCCACCACCTACGAGCTGCGTCTTGGCATTCTGCAATCCAAGATTGAACTCATGCCGCAGGTTCAGATTCCTGTGAAGGTCATTGAATTTCTGGCACACAAAATCACCTCCAACATTCGTGAGCTGGAGGGGGCGCTGAATCGTCTGGTGGCGCATACCACCTTAGTTGGCAGACCGATGACGCTGGAGAGCGCGCAGGAAGTGCTGCATGATCTGCTGCGCGCCAATGATCGCCGCATTTCCATCGACGATATTCAGAAGCAAGTGGCGAACCACTACAACATCAAAGTATCGGACATGCACT
>CANHDY010000047.1 GCA_947459535.1 Rickettsiales bacterium
ATTCCGCGACGTAACCAACGGAATAATTAGCGGTGGGCGAATAATCGACCTCCAGGCTATGCATGTTACCATCGTTCATCTGCATCAGCATCCAGCCACCCGGATAAGATATCGGGCGGGCGGAGGCATCCGCAGCGAACGTCATCAGGGCAAGAAGCCCCAAAGTGAGCCGTAATTTCATAAAAATCTCCTAACGTGAATTGTAACCACACGGCGGGCGTAAACGCCGCCGCTTGAAAGACACATGGTAGTGTCAGCAGTTAGGAGAGTTGTTTGGGAGGCTGGAAAATGGCTTCCGGTTGCCTTGCACCCATGACTTGAATCATGGGAGGAATGACAGAAGAAATGAATCGATCATGATGGATCGATGCGGAAGGAAGCGTGCTTACTTTCATGCAAGTGCCACAATCGCAGCCATCGCAAGAAACGGTATTTTTTGTGTCTTTGTCTGAAGCGTCATGGCAGGGCTTTGCTGCGTCACCCTTCATTTTCATGCACATGGACATATCGTCCTGATTCAGGCAGCACCCAACCGACGCATGCGCCATCCCACCAGCAAAGACGCTGGCACACAGAAGCACAAGAATCAGTTTTCTAAAAATACTCATGCGATCATTCTACCATTTACTTTCATGACTCACAATCGAATAACCTGTTCAATCTCTGGCAAAAACGCCCTTGGCCATCCAATCCGCAAACCAGCCCTGCAGGTTAGCGGCGATGGTGCCAGTCAGCGAATCGTCCGTTTTTGTTATATGTTCCAGTGCTTCCCCGACGGTCAGCCCATCAAACAGGCAGCGCAGCAATAAAAATGCCGCCTGTGGCACTTCAAGGCGCTGCACCTCGTTATTGTGGCGATACACATAAACATATTGTGGCAAAGGTTCCGGCTTCACGAGGGTTTCGCCCGCACGGAATTCTGTAAGATAGCTGTGGGTGAGATGAGAAAATAAAAGCAAACGCGAGGCTTTTCGCGCGCGCAGCTTCATGTTGCCGAACTGTTCCGGCGATAGATTCTCAAAGGCGGCAGGCGCCAGCGGCTCGCTTTCCTCCTGCATGAAAACGCTGGCAATGGTGCTTTCCAGCAAGGCAATTTCACCTGCGGCAGCGTCATCCAGACGAGCGCAGACGAAGCTGTCAAACGCGAATGGATAGCGGTCGAGATTGAAATGCGAGGATGGCGTTTGTTCAACGAAATCCGCAATCAGTACGCCCAGCGCCTTGTCACCCAGATAATGCTTCAGGCATGGATAATCCGCCTCCACCGCTTTTTGCAGGCGGATGCGATAGCCATCGCTGTAAATGGCGAATCGTTTTTGCGCGCTTCCACGCGGCGGCGGGGCGATGTCGTCCAGCACCCGCCTGTCGTCATCACGGATAATGCCGTCGCTGAAGGCGTAAAGCTGCGCGAAATATTCCGCCGTCATGCCGCCTCCCTTGTGTTTTGTGCAAAGCGGCGCGCTTTTTCAAGTTCGGCCAGCACCACGTCAAAAGTAGGAATGTTATCATCCCATTCCACCATCGTGCTGATATTGCCTTTTTGCCCGATGGTATAGGCGTATAGCTGCCATACATCATCAATTACCGGTGCATCGTGCGTGTCGATAATATAGTCACCGTGGTGGCTATGCCCCGCAAGGTGAATCTGCACGATGGATTCTTTTGGGATAGCATCGATATAGGCTTTGGCATCGAAGCCATGATTAAAGGCGCTGACATAGACGTTGTTCACATCGAGCAGCAGCTTGCACCCTGTGCGCTGACAGAGCGACACGAGGAAATCCTGCTCGCTGATCGTGGAATTTTTGAATTCAAGGTAGCTCGATGGGTTTTCCAGCACCAACGGGCGCGCCAGTGCTTCCTGCACCGCATGGATCCGGGAGCTGAGGTGTGCGAGTGATTCTTCGTTATAGGGAATCGGCAGCAGGTCATGGGTGTTATGCCCGCCCGCGCCAGTAAAGCAGAGATGATCCGACACCCACGGCGCATCTAGAAACTGCGCCAGTGCTTTCAGCTTATGTAGATATTCAGCGTTCAGCGGGTCAGCCCCGCCGATGGATAACGACACGCCGTGCATGACAATGGGATAATCCTGCCGCAAATCGGCCAGAAAATTCCAGTAGCCTTTGTGGGCTTCGATAAAATTCTCGGAAATAATCTCAAACCACTGCACTGCCTTCGGACGATCCGCAAGGATGGTGTCGTAATGGGGCGCACGGAGACCGAGGCCAAAACCAAGATATGGGAATGTGGGGTTCATAGAAAAAATGGCCTGGAGTTACCCAGGCCATTTCCAACCAACAAGGAGTTAGCCTTTTTTCGGTGCTTTGCCAGCTTCCAGCGAACCACCTTCTTTATCGCAGGTGCCGGTAGCAACGTATTTCCATTCGTTCACATCGTTATCGGCCTTTGCCTGACCCGCGCAGGAATGGCTGCCATTGGCGGCAGCGCAGTCATTTTTACCCGCTTTGGCGATACCGTAACATTTTTCTTTGGCAGGATCAGCGGCCATTGCAGTGGTGGCAACGCCAGCAGCCATAACGCCAGCAAGAGCAGCAGAAAGAAGTAGCTTATTCATAATAATATCCTCATGATTTGTGAATGGGTTGAGCAAGTAACAAGGCAGTGATACCTTGCTAAGTAATTCGTATAGCAGCCCAAAAAGTTACACGCCATGTGCAAACAACTGATGCGTAACTTTTTATCCCCGCAGGACGAATTACTCATCAGAGCATAACAACGAGAGAGCCACCCATGACTAAAAAAATCCTGAGCCTGTTAAGCCTTTTTCTAACCACCGTATCGGCTTCAAGCCATGTGTTGCTCCTTGCCATGCGCTTGTGGGTGGCCAATATTTTCTGGAAATCCGGTATCCTGAAATTAAATGATTGGGATTCAACTCTCATGCTCTTTACTGATGAGCATCCCGTGCCATACTTAAGTCCGCAGTTTGCCGCCTTCTCAGGGACGACCTTTGAATTGCTCTGCCCGATATTGCTCGCGCTGGGGCTTGGCTCACGCCTTGCCACGCTGCCGCTGCTGGCCATGACCGCCGTCATCCAGTTTACCTATATGCAGCACGAGCAGCATTATTACTGGGCTTTCCTGCTGGCTACTATCCTGTGCTTCGGCCCAGGCAAGATTTCCGCCGACCATTTCATCAAACGCCGTTTTGGGTATTTGCTGGAGAAGAAGCGTTAAGCCGTCAGCGGCTTCAGCGCGAGGCGTAGATAATTCTTTGTAGTAACTGCGTCCACACCCGTGCGCGACCATGTTTTTACGGCAAGCATGGTGGCAAACAGGTAATGTGAAAGATTCTCGCTGGTTTCTTTGGTGGTCAGCTGTTTATTGCGCCGCGCTTTTTCGATCAGCGCCTTTAACTGAAGCCGGATATATTCCAGTTTCTCTTTGGCAAGCTCGGCCAGCTCCGGGTCGGCATCCGTCAGATCGCTGGCAGTTTGCACCAGATAGCAGCCGGAGGGCATGTCATCATTCCCGCATTGCTCGGCGATAGATTGAAACATATCGAGCAAGGCTTGCTTTGCATTGTCCCGCGCCAGCAATGCCTCAAACTGCGGTTTAACGAAGGATTCAAAATAGCCATCCAGCGTTGCGATAAAGATAGATTTTTTATCACCGAAGCTATGGTACACGGATGCAATGGGAACCTCCAGCACCGAGGCGATGTCGCGCACGGAGGTCGCCTCGTAGCCTTTGCGCCAGAACAAGCGCATCGTGCTTTCCAAGGCTTCCTGCTTACAAAAGGTAAGTTTTCTTCCCATCGTTTATTTCAGCTTTCGTTGTGACGCATCAATGGCAAGATCATTGATACTGGCCGTGCGTTTCTTCATGCGGCCATCTTGAGAAAATTCCCAATGCTCAAGGCCATAAGAACGATACCACTGCTCAGATTCATCGTGCCATTCATACTCAAATTGTACCGCGATTTTATCAGCAGAAAATAAAAAAAGCTCCTTTTTTAATTTATAATCAAGCTCCTTATGCCATTTGCGGCTGAGGAAATCTTCGATTTCTGCATGCCCTTGCAGGAATTCACTTCGATTGCGCCACTGGCTGTCTTCGGTGTAGGCCTTCGCAACCCGCTTTGGGTCTCTGCTATTCCAGAGACCCTCGGCGATTTGCACTTTTTGTCTGGCCGTATCCTCAGTAAATGGCGGCTTTAGAATGGGTGCATTCATATTACGCGGCCTCAAAAATGGTTTTCTATGAGCATTTCGCTCTTCTCAATGAATCCTGGTTTTGGCCACGCAGGCTGAGTTGCCTTGCCAATAGCAATCATCATCCCGATCACATGATCCTTGGGTAAATGAATCAGTTCCGCGACTTTTGCCGCGTCAAACCCTATCATCGGGGAGGAATCATATCCCATTGCCTTTGCTGCAAGCATGATGGTCTGGCCGATAAATCCAACCGAACGCATGGCCTCATCGCGCTGTAGTTGTTCATTGCCTTCGTAAAATGGCTTAATCCACGGCACCAATATGTCTTGCGCGGCTTTCGGGGCATTGCGCCAGTAACGAGGCTCGTCCTTATGCCATGCCTTAACATCCGCGCAGATCACATAAAGCAACGAAGCATCTGTTACCTGTGCCTGATCCACAGCGGCGGCGCGAATCGCTTTGCGTAGTGCAGGATCACTCACCTTTACCAATCGCCAGTGTTGAATATTAAACGAGGATGGTGCCTGCATCGCAAGATCGATGAGGTTATCTTCCTCCTGTTGGCTTAATTGATGTGCAGGGTCGTAATGTTTAACTGCACGTCTTTGCCTTATGGCATCAAAAGTATGCATAATGATATTTCCCTTATAAATGTTACGAGTGCTTTATCCCGCCCTCCGTGCCGTGGCCATGAGGGCGGGATAATTGTTGTATAGTTACCCTTTCGCCATGCTTCGTAGGTCGTCGGTGGTGACGGGATTTCCACCCACACCCCACGCACCGGAAGGCACATCCTCGACGATAACCCACGTTACTGGGCGCAGGCCTTCGCCTTCGACGGACACCACCGCATCGGTCACTTTGCGGATGATTTCCTGCTTCTGCTCCAGCGACAGGTAGCCGCTGATGCCCTTAATCTGAACGAGTGGCATAGTTCCTCCTTAACCTACTTTGCAGCTGCCAGAAGCACATTCCGCTTTCAGGCTGATACGGCGAGGTTCAAACGCCTGATCGACCGGAGTGCCGAGGATATGGTTGGCATAGTTGCTGAGGGTTTTCTGGGTCACCGACAGCACTACTTCCAGCACCTGCGCCTTAGTGTAGCCAGCAGCAAGGAATGCGCTCACGGAGTTTTCACATGCCCAGCCTTGTTTGCTCACCACCACTTTCGTGAACTGGCGAAGTGCCTCCAGTTTTGCATCGGCAATCGGCTTATCTTCACGCACGGCTTCGATCACATCCGCAGGCAGTTTCTGCATATCGGAAATAACGGAGTGAGCCGCAACGCAGTATTCGCAGCCATTGATACGACTGGTGCCAATCTGCACGATCTGTTTCTCGATGGCACTTAGGCTTCCCGCTGAGGTTGCTGCATCCAAATCAAGATACGCCTTCAGCACGTTTGGTGCTTCCGCCAGCCTGCCGAGTAGATTCGGAACAAAGCCAAATTTGCCTTTTACAGCTTCAAGGATCGGCTTTGAGCCAGCCGGAGCGGATTCGATGGTATGGGTGGTAAACGCGGTCATGATAGTCTCCTTTTTAATGAACGATTGAAGGCTGCGTGATTGCAGCTTCTGATGGAGAGTATCATTACTAGAACGACTGTTCAAGAATATAATTTAGCGTTCGTTCTAATTTATTTGATAGGGGCTATGTAACTTTTGTACTATGACATCGAAATACTGTTTTAATATGGATATGAAATAAATGATTCGCGTTTTATTTTTATGCACTGGAAATTCCTGCCGTAGCATCATGGCAGAAGCCTTGCTTGCCCATTATGGCGGTGACGGTTTCCTCGCCAGCAGCGCAGGCAGTTTCCCAACAGGTAAGGTACATCCCCTGAGCCTTGAAACATTGAAAGCACGAGGGATTGCTACGCAAGGCTTCCGCAGCAAGTCATGGGATGAATTCTCTGGTCAGCGTGTAGATATCGTTATCACCGTATGCGATGCGGCGGCTGGTGAGGCTTGTCCTCTGTTTCCAGGCGCTCCGATCAAAGCACATTGGGGAGTCGAAGACCCCGCGAAGTTTATAGGCACACCAGAAGAAACCCGCGCGGAATTCGCCAGAGTATGCGATATTCTGGAGCGTCGCGTGAGAGCAATGACAAGACTGCCCTTCGAGACAATGGATAAAGAGGAACAGCAGCAGAAACTAAGGGAAATCGGCGGCCTGCTTTAACGGCAGGAATTCTTGCCACAGGAGTTCTTGGCTGTGGGGCAGCCATTTTTCTGAGGACAACCGTTTTTCTGTGGGCAGCCATTCTTTTCAGGGCATCCATTTTTACCGTTTTTTGCCAAACCGTAGGCCGAAGCACTACGTTCACGGCGTTGCAGTTCCTGTTTTACGAAATGTCCCTCCAGCTCCGGTGCTGGCTGCATAGCGACATTTTCGCTCTCCGGGTTGGCACGGACATATTCTTTGAGCACGCGCACTGCACGCTCTGGATAATTGGCGGTAATCAGCGTGGTGCCGCTGGAAATAGCCCCTTGAATATCGGCGGGGCTATCCAGTGGAATGAAATTGGTCAGCACAGGAATGCCGCTTGCAGCCATGCGTTTGGCCGCTTTCGTTTGGGGTGTCAGCGACCCGATCAGTGAGAAACTTTCAATGGCACCTGCTATTTTTTGCACAGTGTTCATCACTGGCATCGTCCGGCTCAGGTCACCAAAGGGCGCACTATGAGGCGCATTCAGCATCATGGCTTTGGTGAGATTGTCGGCGACATACGGAAGGCTTGCATCCCGTTTGCCGGATTGGTGCATCATGCTGAGTTTGGCTTCTGGCGTGAGATCGCTCCATAGCTCTTTCAAATCGCGTTTGCCGATGGCTCCTGCAGCGGAAAAAACCAGTAGCGGGGTGGAAGAGCCACTCTGCGCCTGCTGATTCAGCGTTTCTGCCAACCTATCAATAGATGGCGTATGCGGCATGACTTTATCCGCGAGCCAGTGCAGGCCGATTTTATCCAGCACTGCCGATACCACTCCTGCAACCGGCTCCACCCAACGCGAAAAGAACCGGCTTGGCGGATTCGGCTTAATTTCCAGCGCAAGACCTATGGGTGATCCGATGTCGCCGCGCACGCGGTTGGCTTCCTGTACCACCTGCAGCACTTCATTCAACGAAGGCACGCGCTGATCTTGATCGGTAATGTGAAATAGAGGGTTCTGAACGCGATCATGGCACACATGCCCACTGCCAACGATATCAGCCACAGGGCGCATTTTAAGCCGCTGAATATCAGCAAGCGACATTTCCTCGATAAAGCCGCTGCCACTCGTGGTGCGGGAAACATCGGAATCGTGCATCAGCACCAATCCGCCATCTTTCGTGGCACGTACATCCATCTCGATGAAGAAGCGCACCTCTGGGTTTTCCATCGAGATATTGATCGCTTCTTTGAAGGAAGCCATGCTGTTTTCGGGATAACGCCTGCTTGCGCCGCGATGCGCGGCTACAGCGGGCTGGATAATCTCACAATAACGGCAGACAGCGTTTTCTTCGGTCATGGCACCTCCGAAAACGTAATGTTTTTGACAGCCGCCATTGTTTTGGATTTTGCATCGTCAGTGTCAGCACCGATGGCGATGAAGCTAGGGTATCCTTTGTAGCCGAACTCTTTTTCAAAATCCTTTTGGTAGTCGAAAGATTCACTCGCCCATGTTTGTCTGCGTGCATCATGCGCGCGCACGATGAATAACCGTCCTTCTTTATCGGGGCTATCCACGACATCGCCAGCGTGATGGCTGCTACCCCAGATATACGCGATGTAGTTGCCGTCCTCCGGCTGGATGATTTCGTGTTGCCCTGGAGTTTTGCTGAAAAAGATGTAGATGCCGATCAGTCTGTCATCGCCAGGGAAAACATCAAGCGGCGTTGGCTTGATGCCAGATGCATCCACACGCCAAGACCAGTTCACGCGCGGCTTTGTTTGTTCTGCTTCTGAAATAGGCCTGTAGAGCAGTGAAGAAGCTGACTCAGATTCAATGTTGATCTGATTGCCTTCGACGCTAAAGCCAACTGGCTTATATCGCAGGAAAGTCAGTTCTTTCCATACATCTTGTCCAGCGTAAGCGTTCGTGCCAACCAACAGACCCAGCAGTGTGAAGAACAATTTTGCGTGGGACATCACCAATGGCCGTTGAGTTTCCAGTTATAATCGAAATAGCCGTCGATACGGGTGTCCTTCGCAATGCTTGAATCGTGACTGCGTATGAATTGGGCAACGCCGCCGCCAGCCTTGAAATCTTCCTCAAACCAATCAAAGATTTTGGAGATAGTGATTCCCGTTTCAGTTTTGCGTAGACCTTTTCCTTCGTTGCGTAAAAATAGTCTGACCTGTTCGTTTAGTTGTGCGTCCATTTTTTCGGCGGTGTAGGCCTCGGTGCGTAAATCCGGGCAAGACAGCGAGGCGCAATTGATCGCCATGTGGATGCGAGGATCGCCCATTTTACGAAGAATCGTGTGTTCGATTTCATCCAACGCATAGCGTTTGCCACCAATTGTCCAGTGATAATCTTTCCAAGCGTTGCCGATAATTCCACCGATTTTCTTGATGGAATCACGTTCATTCTGCTGGATGATAAGGTCAATGGTCAGGAGATTATAGGCGTTGATCCAGAACGCCATCGCCTCTTTGCCAGAAAGTGATTCAGGCAATGTTGTGCCAAGTTTTTGCATGGCGGCTGCATGGTTAGGGTCTGCGCTCCAGCTTTTGTAATCCACCAGATTACCTTTTATGCCCTGTCTTTCTCCTGCGTGAACATGGCTTTTCAAAAGCGCATTATATTGTGTCAGATAAACAGAATCAGCCGCCTGTGCTATGGGGCAGGTAAACAATACGAGGCCAATCAACAAAAGAAGTCTTCCCACGCATCCTCACATAAAATCAGAAACTTGTTTATTAGTAGTTCGTTCTTTTCTATGCTGAAGTTACAGGCCATCAGCCTCAAAGAAGAAAAAATGGATAATAAATGGCAGGAGAAAACTCGCAGAAACGCTCACTGGAAGCGCTAATGCACGCCGCCCAGCGCGGCGACGGTGCGGCGTATGCCGAGTTATTCAGGCAAATCACGCCACTTATCAAAGGTTTCCTGTATAACCGTCTGGGTGACGGCTTGGATAATGACGATATCGTTCAGGAAGTGCTCTTTGCTGTCCATAAAGCCAGCCATACTTATAATACCGCCCGCCAGTTCAAGGCGTGGATGTTTGCCATTGCCGATTATAAGCTGAAAGACTACCTGCGGGCGCATTATCGCAAGGCGGCTCTCACCAAAGTGGATTTTGCTGAAATCGAACACACCCTCACCGATGATGTAACCGCAGACCATAGTCCGAGCGAACTACTTAGTGAAATCCTCGGTGTTTTACCGGAGAAACAGCAGCAGATAGTGCGGATGATGAAAATCGACGGATACTCGGCAGAACAAGTGGCCAAAGAAATGAAAATGACGACTTCTGCGGTCAAAGTGTCTGCCCATCGCGCCTATAAGGTGCTGATCGAGAAGAAACGAACAGGAGAAATATGATGGATACGGAAGCCTTGATCGCGCGGTTTGCTGCGGAAGGCGCTAAAAAGCCTCTGCCGCACCCGCTGGCTATTGCCGGTAAGTGGTTGGCTCTGCTTGCCGTATACTTTGTAATTGTTACACTGGTGACGGGTTTCCGCCAAGACCTCGCCACGAAGTGGACACAGGCATTTTATCTGCTGGAGCTTGTCGGGATGCTTGCTACCGGCATTACGGCTGCCATTGCTGCCAGTTTTCTGGCTTTGCCAGATGTCGGTGGGCGCCCCTGGCTTAAATTCGTGCCGTTGATTCCGATCATGATGCTGGGGCTGTTGCTGATGGAAAGCATTGCGTCAGGCAACGCCATGCCGTTGATTGAGTGCATCCAGATGCAACGTTATGACTGCCTCGCACGTATTGCCCTCTTTAGCGTGGTGCCTGCCGCTGTTATGTTCGTTGCTATTCAGCGTGCCGCGCCAACCCGCTGCTGCTGGGCTGGCAGCATGGCTGGGCTTTCCACCGCCAGTTTTGGCTACATACTCCTGCGCCTCGTGGATACCGCTGACGATCCATCTGCGCTCGTGATCTGGCACCTGATTCCCGTCATGCTGGTGACGATGGTTGGCATGGTGGCTGGGAAGTTCTACTTCCGCAACAGCGCACTGGCGTAGTTTTAAGGTCGTTTTTCCGCTGATTTTAACGATTGTGAAACTTTTGTGACAGCGTAACTCTGCCCATTTCTCAAGCGAAGTACTTAGTGAACCACAGGAATGCGCTTTGCTCATTTCCGTGAGTCATTTTGTTTAACTCAACTTGTACAAGGAGAATCTTATGTCAGGAGAAAAATGTCATCTACAAGAAGCGCGTGAGCAGGCTCAGGAAGCAGCTGCTAAAGCGTTGGCTCAAACTGGCGGTGCGTGTCTTGATGGTAGCTGTGATACCCCTCCCGTTGATGGGCCAGGGACGGCAGCATTAAAAGCTGGCGACTGTAAAACCGGTCATTGCCGCTAAACCATAGAGGGGAGCTGTCATGGCTCCCCTCCAAACCAAACAGAGAGGTTTTATGAATATTCCAGTTGAACATCATGATGCAGTTAAAAATGCTGCGTCCCAGCTCCACGAAGCAGGCTGCACGACTTGCGGGTCTAATGTTGCTTCCGAGGCGGTCGCTCCGAAGGCCGTCAGCGCACCTGTTCCGCAACAGGAAGAGTGTCATACCTGCGGTCACTAAAGCAGGTATCTCAGCGAAACAAAGGGGGATAGCGTCCGCGTCCCTCTTTTTTTTGCGCGTGCTGTAACTTTGTGCCGACTGAAAACGAATAATTAAGTATCTTGAATTGATAGATATTTACGATAGGCAGTCATGGAGATTTTTTATACCGCAGCAGCGGCAACGCTGCTTTTTTTATTGAGCTTTGCCAATGGCGGCAATGACGTATCTAAAGCCGTGGCAACCCTGGCAGGGGCGCGAGTGGCCTCGGTACGAAAAGCCGTGCTATGGGGAACGGTATGGACAGCCGCTGGAGCGTTTAGCGGCCTCTATCTTGGCGGCGCGATCATTAAGAACATCACCGAGAACATTTACACGCAAACACCGGATTTTTATCTGCCTCTGGCGCTTGCTGTCGCCGTTGCCCCCACGCTTTGGGTTTTGCTGGCCACCTGGCGCGGCTGGCCGGTATCCACCACCCATGCTGTGGTTGGTGGTCTCATAGGCTCAGGAATAGCCTCTTTTGGCATGGGCGGAATTGCATGGGATGCAGTGATGCCAAAGATTGTAATGCCGCTGCTGATAAGCCCCATCGTTGCCATCGCGTTGGCGTACATGCTGTATCCTGCCCTAAAGAAAACAGCGCGGGTTATTGGCCGCACCAAGGTTTGCTTGCTTCCCGTGCCTAAGTTCGTCTTTGCTCGTGCCGGCCACTGCGCGCCGACCGTACAAGACTGCGTGGTGTGCGATACGGGGAGCGTTGAGGCCAAGATCACCCCAGGTGTCTCCATCACGGCGGATCATCTGCACTGGCTTACCAGTGGGCTGCTTTCTTTCTCACGCGGGCTGAATGATACACCGAAGCTGATTGCCGTGATCCTGCCTTTCATTATCATAAGCGGATCACCTCTCACAACGCAGGCGTTTTTCCTCTCTGCCATCGCAATGGCGGCAGGTGGATTGATCGCAGGGCGCAAGGTCACTGAAGTGCTGGGCTTCAAAGTCACGCAGCTCAGTCATGATCAGGGATTCGCTGCCAACGCGGTAGCCGCATTTCTGGTGATTGGCGCCAGTAAATTCGGCATGCCCGTTTCCACCACCCATGTGTCGGCCTCTGCGATCATGGGAATTGGCCTTGCTGATAATAAAGGTTTGAATCTTAACACGGTTAAATCCATGCTGCTGGCCTGGGTTGTAACCGTGCCAGCATCCGCAATGTTCGGCGCAATCATTTATTACACAGGAAGATTATGCGCCGAAACGCTGTAAAATTATCACTGCTCCTGCTTCTGGTATTGCCCGTGGTGCTGTTCTTCGCCTGCGGCCTGCACCATTATGTAACGCTGGAAGCCATCAAATCACAGCTGGTTACCGCCCGTGAATATTACCACCAGCACCCACTGCTTACCATTCTGCTCTTTGGTGCGGCGGATATGGCGGTGGCGGCGTTTTCCATCCCCATCGCCACGCTAATGACGCTTTCTTCCGGCGCATTGTTTGACTTCTGGACGGCGCTGGTAGTGGTTTCCATCGCCAGTAATTTCGGAGCAACCGTACCATTCCTAATCTCACGCTATGTCGCGCATGACACTATCCAGCGCCGGTTCTCGAAGAAACTGGCGGTGATTCAGCGTGGCATTGAGCGTGAAGGTGCATTTTACCTGTTTGCCCTGCGCCTTACGCCGCTGTTTCCTTTCTGGCTGGTGAATCTGCTGATGGGGTTAACACCCATGCGCACGGCCACTTATTTTTGGGTCACGCTGATCGGCACGATGCCAGGGCGGATACTTTATATTTTTGCTGGTCAGCAATTATCACAAATTGAATCACTGCGTGACATCGCTTCGCCAAGCCTACTACTGGCCTTTACCGCGCTGGGGCTGTTTCCATTGCTGGCAAGGAAGATTGTACAGCGGTTTCGTACCGCGAGGGCGGCATCATGAAATATGAGTACAACATCGTCGTGATTGGTGCGGGTTCTGGTGGCTTGGTGGCATCCTATATTGCTGCCGCGCTGAAAGCGAAAGTGGCGCTAATTGAAAAACATAAAATGGGTGGCGACTGCCTGAATACCGGCTGTGTGCCGAGCAAAGCGCTGCTGCGTTCCGCCAAGATGCTCTCCTACGCCAAACGTGCGCGGGAGTTTGGTTTCAAAAGTGCAAACGTAGAGTTCGATTTTGCCGAAGTGATGGAGCGCGTGCAAAGTGTTATCAAACAAATAGAGCCACATGACTCGGTGGAGCGTTATAGCAAGCTCGGTGTAGAATGCATCACGGGTGAGGCAAAAATCATCGATAGGCACCGTGTAGAGGTCGGCGGCAAGACACTCACCACCCGAAATATCATCGTGGCAACGGGGGCGCGGCCACTCGTGCCTCCCATTGCGGGGATTGACGAGGTGGAATATCTCACCAGCGATACGGTATGGAATCTGCGTGAATTGCCCAAGAAGCTAGTGGTGCTTGGCGGCGGGCCGATCGGCTCAGAAATGGCGCAGGCCTTCGCACGTTTAGGCTCCGAGGTTACGCTTGTTGAGATGGCACCGCAGATTTTAATCCGCGAGGATGAAGAAGTGATTCGTCTGGTAACGGATAAGTTTCAGCAGGAAGGCATCAAGGTGCTGACTGGCCACAAGGCCAAAGCCTTCACCCGTGAGCATGGCTGGCAGGTACTGGTATGCGAAGCGGATGGCAAGGAAGTCCGCATTCCCTTCGATCAGGTTATCGTAGCACTAGGCCGCAAAGCCAACGTCACCGGCTTTGGGTTGGAGGAATTGGGAGTAACACTGAATAAAAACGGCACAGTTGCCGCTGATCCGTTTCTGCGCACGAATTTCCCGAACATCTATGTGTGTGGTGATGTAACGGGGCCGTATCAATTCACCCACACCGCCGCGCATCAGGCGTGGTATGCCAGCGTTAACGCGTTATTTGCTCCTATTAAGCAATTCAAGGCTGACTACAGCGTCATCCCCTGGGCGACTTTTACTGATCCCGAAGTGGCGCGTGTTGGCTTAAATGAGAAAGATGCCAAAGCGCAGAACATTCCTTACGAAGTCACAACTTACGGCATCGATGATCTTGACCGCGCTATTGCCGACAGCGAAGCACATGGATTTGTGAAGGTGCTAACCGCGCCGAAGAAAGACAAAATTCTCGGTGTGACCATTGTTGGCACCCATGCGGGTGATCTGATTGCGGAGTATGTGCTGGCCATGAAGCACGGGCTTGGCCTGAATAAAATCCTCAGCACCATCCATATTTACCCGACACTGGCCGAAGCTAATAAATTCGCGGCAGGCGAATGGAAAAAAGCGCATGCGCCAAAATTCGCTCTTGCTATCTTAGAGAAATTTCATCGCTGGAGAAGAAACTGAATGCTTGCACCGACACCATCACGATTTGAACAAACCTTGCAGGAAAAAGGCGTAGCCTTGCGACGCGAAATTATCACCACCCTGCAGGTAAATATAGGCAAGCTGTGCAATCAGGCTTGCCACCATTGCCACGTGGAAGCCGGGCCGAAGCGCACC
>CANHDY010000048.1 GCA_947459535.1 Rickettsiales bacterium
AAACCAAGCCTCAAAGCTTCACCGCAGTTGTAAAAAAGACGGGGATCAATATTACGAATGATCAGATTGCCCGCGCAATTGAGAAAGCCAAAGAAATTGCCAATATTCAAACAGACAATAATTCACTTAGAGCCAGTTTCGATACTGCACTAGAATCCTTGGTGAATGCCAGAGCCGAGACGCTGCGGTTAGATGAAGACAAAGCTTATCACCGCGCAGAAGAAGAGTTCGAACTGCGCCCCAAGTTGCTCAATGTCTTAAATCAGATCAATCCCAGCACTTCGGCAGAAAATGAGCATACGAAAATGCTCGCCATGATAAAGGCGATGGATGAGGCCTTTGGTCGAAAGCAAGCCGCGCTTGGTGCCTAACCCAAATTCTTCTCTACGAATTCCCAGTTCACCAGCTTGTCGAGGAAAGTGGTGACATAGTCCGGCCGGCGGTTCTGATAATCAATATAATACGCATGTTCCCACACATCGATGGTCAGCAGCGCTTTTTGTCCGTGTGCCATCGGCAGGTCGGCATTGCCGGTTTTGGTCACTTTCAGCTTATCGCCATCCAGTACCAGCCACGCCCAGCCGCTGCCAAACTGGGTGGTGGCGGCTTGTTTGAAAGCCTCCTTGAAGGCGTCAAAGCTGCCAAAATCGGCGTTGATTTTCTCAGCCAGCTTACCGCTCGGCACGCCGCCGCCATTTGGTTTCATCGAGTACCAGTAAAACGTATGGTTCCAGACCTGCGCGGCATTATTGAAAATGCCCGCCTTGGCGGGATCCTTGGCCGAAGCCATGATGATGTCTTCCAGAGAGCTGTTTGCCAGCGGGGTGTCCTTAATCAGGTTGTTGAGGTTCACCACATAAGCGTTGTGGTGCTTTTCGTAATGAAACGAAAATGTTTTGGCGGAAAGATGCGGCTCCAGCGCCGTGGGGGCATAGGGAAGGGGAGGCAGAACAAACGTGGCGTTGCTGGGCTGTTGGTTGAGGGCGGCGGTAGCAGACATGGTTCCTCCAAATGCATCTGGTGATTTAAGTAAGCTCTATGTATGCTCTTTGCATGGAAAATTCAACTGCTGAGTCTTACTGCGCTGATTTGGTGCGTCAGCTCTCGCCGGATGACTATCTTGCGGCGCTGTTTGTACCTGCAGAGCTACGCCGCGAGCTGCTGGCACTTTATGCGCTGGATGCGGAGCTGCGCCACGTGCATGCCGCTGTGTCGGAAGAAATCACAGCGCATATCCGCTATGCGTGGTGGCAGGAAAGCCTGGATCAGCTTCAGGCGGGTCAGCCGGCGCGCGCTCATCCGGTGGTGCAGGCCATTAGCGCGGCGGCGCAAAGCGGCGCGCTCAGCTATGAGCATCTCTGCGGGCTGGTGCACCAATACCGCATCAGCTATCCGGCCATGGCGGATACATCACAGATTCTGGATAGCGCCGCACAGCACTGGTTGCAGCGCCGCGCACCGCAGGCGAAAGCGCTTTGGCAAAAAGCGCGCGATGCGATTCGCAGCCATGGCCGAAAGCCACGCTGGCTGCTGCTGATAAGGCTCTACTGGCTCGGAAGTTTTGGCTAATCGCAATCACAGTTTTTGCCCCGCGGGAAGAGGGAATTTCAATGTTTCTCTCTGTGTGCTTTCATCAAAAATGTTTCACGTGAAACATTTTCAGCCACCTGCTCAGCAGCTTTTTAAAATGTCCAGCGCTTCATGATGCAGCTGCGCTGTGCGAGTGGCTAGCACTTGGCCGCTTGAAGCAAGGGTCAGCGGCGCTCCCTGCCAATCGGTGATGATACCGCCATGGGCGCGCACCACCGGCACCAGCGCCGCAAAATCATAGGGTTTTAAGCCCGCATCCACCACCACATCCAGATGGCCACTCGCCAGCATGGCATAAAGATACGCATCGCCGCCAAGCAGCGTGCTGGCGGCTTTGCCTTGCAGGGCGCTGAAGGCTGCTTGCTCTTTTGCACTGAAATAAGCTGTGGAAGTAGTGGCCAGTGTCCATTTGATTTTCTTCTCCACTATTAGGGAGGAGGTTAGGAGGGGGGCGTTATTCGTTCCATCTTCCGTGGATGCCCCCACCCCAGCCCTCCCCCTAATGGGGAGGGAGTTACCAATCCAGCGTTCTTTAAGGATGGGCTGGTCAATGAGGCCATACACCGGCACGCCGCCATCGCACAGGGCGATGAGTGTTGTAAAAGTGGCAATACCCGCCATGAAGGCGCGTGTGCCATCAATCGGATCAATCACCCATGTCATGCGCGCCCCCGGCTGGTGGGCGCTTTCTTCTTCACCGAGAATGCCGTGATCCGCAAACTGCGCCATAATCATTTGTCGCAGGTGCGCTTCAATCTCACGATCAGCGATGGTGACCGGGCTATCGTCAGCCTTCAGTTCATGCGCGCTGTGAGTGCGGAAATAGCGCCGCGCCACCGCGCCTGCCTCATCGGCCAGCTCATGCATGAATGTCAGGATAGCGGCGTCGTTCATAAACCGCCAATAATCAACTTTGCACCAAGAAATATCACTGCAACAGCGAGTATGGAAATGATGAAGCCGACCAGCCCTACCACAAACCCGGCGATAACGGCGCGGCCGTCACGCTCCAGCATGCCCAGCGCCATGATGCTGATGCCCGCTGCCGGAATGGTGTTGCTGAGCACCGATAGCGGCAGCATGATGCAGCCCGCCAGCACCAGCGAAAAAAAGCCGATCAGCTGCTCCATGCGGGCACTGAGCAGGTGCTCGCGGTTGGGCTTGAAGTAAAGCTCCAGTTTTTGCAGATAAGGCAGTATTTTTTCAATAATCGTGCGTAGCGATTCGGTTTTCATGGTTTTTCTGCCAACCATGTCTGGAAGGTAGAGGCTTTTGCGGCCGATCGTCATCTGCAGCGATAAAAAAAGCAGCGGCAGGCTGACCAGCGAGCTGAAGCCGGGCGGGTAAGGCAGTGGCAGCGCCATCGGAAACGCAAACAGCAGCAGTAAAATCGCAAAGCCACGATCGCGCAGCCCTTCGGTGATGTCGTGCATGCTGATGGTGTCGCCGGTGTGCTCACTCAGCAGGTCGCGCAGCACATCGGAGCTTTTTTCGTTTTCATCTCTCACGGGTTGTCTTTCTGGGATGAGTTTGTTAGCAATAACGATATGGACGATACTCATGCCTCGATTTCCGCTTTTCTGCAACAGGTAAGCCAGAGCACCATGGTGGGTGATGATGGCAGGGGCGGCATGGAAAACCATACCAAAGCGGGCGTGGTGCCTTTTATGCGATCCTCGCCGCGCCGATATTACATGATGCGCCCTGCTTCGAAAATCGCGGGGCTGGGAGATGCGCCTTTTCAGATCTGCAAAGGCACCCGCATGCATTATTCCGATAAGCTCGGCTGGCATGATATTCGAAAACCCGCAGACCGCTTGCCGCAGGCAGAAACACTGCTGCAGACGGCGCTGCGCGAAGGCATTGAAGAAATGGGGTTGAAGCTGAATAATATCACGCGGCTGATCGAGCTTGGCGCGTATGGCTTTGCCTCGGTGACAACAGGGCGCAGCAAATCGATGTGGCTCTACGGCGCCGAGATGATCAGCCCGAACGATTTTCTGCCCGCAGCCGACATCGCATCAAGCACGGCTGAGTGTCGCTGGTTTGGCCTGCAGGAATTCTGCGCTGAAGGCAGGGAAGACCACCGCTATATCCTGAGCGATATCGATTCCAGACTTTCGCTTTTCTACAAGGAGTAGCGATGGAACCCATCGAACGTAATCCCGCTTTTGCCAACAAGCTGATCGGCGCCAGCAGCCTTTACCTGAGACAGCACGCGCATAATCCGGTGTTCTGGTACCCGTGGGGCGAAGAAGCCATCAGCCGCGCACGCGCTGAAAACAAGCCAATTCTGCTATCGGTGGGCTATTCTACCTGCTACTGGTGCCACGTGATGGAACGCGAGGTGTTTGAAAACCTCTCGATTGCATCGCTGATGAACCGTTTGTTCATCAACATCAAAGTGGATAGAGAAGAGCACCCGGCCATTGATGAGCTCTATATGGTTGCGCGGCAGCTGATGACGCATGAAGGCGGCTGGCCGAACAATGTGTTTCTTACGCCCGATCTTAAACCATTTTACGCAGGCGGCACCTACGGCCCAGAGGAAATTTACGGCAAGCCAGCTTTTCCGCGCCTGCTGGAATGGCTGCACTATTCATGGACAACGCAGGAACAAGCGCTGCGCGCTCAGGCAGAAGAAGTGACAAAAGCCATGACACCCTTCGTGACATTTGGCAGCCAGCATGCATCGCATGCCGAAGAACCGCAGGAGATTGCCAGCCAGGCACGCGCGCTGCTTGCGCTGCTTACAAAGCACCATGATGAGCGAAGCGGCGGCTTTTTCCAATCTCCCAAATTTCCGCATGAATGCTACCTGCAGTTTTTACTCGCCTATCACCGCTATAGCAGTGATGTGGAGGCGCTGAATATCGCCGCACATTCGCTCGGTAAAATGGCGGCAGGTGGGATTTTTGACCATGTTGGCTGCGGCTTTCACCGCTATGCCGTGGACAAGCATTGGATGGTGCCGCATTTCGAAAAGATGCTCTATAATCAGGCGATGATCGCGCGCTGCTACACGGATGCATTCAGCGCCACCGACAATCGCTATTTCGCGGATATTGCCTGCAGCATTCTCGATTTTACCAGCGGCCCGCTGACCGATGGTCACGGTGCTTTCTTCTCGGCAATGGATGCGGAAACAGACGCGGTTGAGGGCGCTTTTTATGCGTGGAGAGCGGAAGAAATTGAATCCCTGCTGACTCCGGAAGAAGCCGCATTTTTTGGGCATTTTTTTGCGCTTGCCGATATTCCCGCTTTTCCCGGCCACAAACACCCGGACGGACAGGTGATTTTGCTCAGAAAACCACTGGATCAGGCGGCGGTTGAAAATCACATGCCATACGACGAACTGGCCGCTATGGTTGCGCTGGTGATGAACAAGCTGCTTGCCGCGCGCAATAAGCTTCTGGCGCCGGTGGTGGATGATAAAATCATCGTCAGCTGGAACGGATTGATGATGGATGCGTATGCCCATGCTGGCCATGTGCTGGGCGAGCCGCGCTACATCGAGCAGGCGAAAAACGCGGCGAATTATCTGCTGCAATATGCGATTGATGATGCATCAAATCTCTGCCGCCTGATCGTGGCGGGTAAGCCGCAATCAGCTGCTACATTGGAAGATTATGCCTATCTCATGCGCGGGCTGATCACGCTTCACCGCACCACGAACGATGCGGCGATGCTCGAAGCAGCGCAGGATTTGTGTGCGCGTGTGCGCGAGCAGTTTGCGGATGCCAGTCAGCCGGGCTATTTCAGCACCACCAGCGATGACACTGTTCTTCTTCGCATGAAAAGCTACGAAGATTCAACCTTGCCTTGCCCCAACGCGGTGATGATTGAAAATCTGCTGGCACTGGCAGCGCTGACCAGCCAGAAAGACTACCGCGACGAGGCGGAGCAGATGATCGATCTGTTTGTGCGGCGCCGCGCGCAGCCGCAGCCGGAATCTGCCAGCATGCTGGCTGCCGCGCTTGCCAGCCTCGAGCCACTGACCGAGCGCGCGCCGCTGCCAGCGTTTGATGAGGTGAAATATCTGAAGGGCGAACGTGGCGGGCTTCAGGCAGAGCTTTCACTGGTGCCGGAAGATATGCTGCCCGGTGAAAAAGGTGAACTGACACTTAAGATTCGCATTCGCGAGGGGCTGTCGATTCAGGCGGCAGAAGGCATCCTGCCGCCGCTGCAGCCCACGCAGTGCGACCTGCAGGGGGCGGGCGTGGAGATCGAGCGTATCGATTACCCGCCAGCCAGCGAAAGCGGCGCAAAACCCGGTAGCTACAGCGGCGAGATCGCGATTCGCATCCGCTTTTCGCTTTCGCCGCAGCTGCCGCTTCGCCCGCGGCTGAAAGTGCGGCTGCACTACCAGCTCTGTGATGCCAGCCACTGCTACCCGCCCGAGAATATCGCTCTGGTTATTTGATTAATCATCTGATTTTTATGATGATTATCCGCTATCGCCGCGTGCCGTGAAAACATGATGCGCCGCCATCTCCGGCTTTGACAGCACGCTGCTGGTTTGTTAGTGTGGTGGTTCACGTTGAAATTTAGCATCCCGAAAGGGGGTATGTTGTTTTGGTAGAAGTCATCGTCCGCGATAATAATGTGGATCAGGCACTGCGCGCACTTAAGAAAAAGATGCAGCGCGAGGGACTGTTTCGCGAAATGAAAATGCGTCGCCACTATGAGAAACCGTCCGAAGCGCGTGTGCGTCAGGCGGCAGAAGCTCAGAGAAGAGCGCGCAAACTCGCTCGCAAAAACGCCGACAAAAACGACTAACCCGTTTTTTTGTTTCGTTGATCAAACGCATGGTGCCACTTGGTATCATGCGTTTTTTTATGGACGACAATCTTTCAAGCGCTCAGGCAAGCGGGTGTTTTAGGTTGTCTCGTTGTGGTAAATATGATACGCTGAGGCGTTATTTTTGAAGCGAAAGGAAAATCCGATGTCTAAAGCTGCAGTGTTTGATCTTCGCGATGATGCTCTGGTTCCTGCCATCATGTCTGCCCGTAACAGCGCAGTTAAGTTGCTGGATCTCATGTATGGCAATCCTGACCGCGTGAAAATCACCATGGCGTTTGCGTTTGCGCTGCTCATCATGGGGATGTCGATGGCGCAGCAGGCAGCACACCACTTCGCCGCGTGCCCGGCCTGATTTTTCAGCGTTGCTTTTAGTTTGAGTGCTCGCTTAGCCAGCGCTTGATGAGCGCTGTTTGCGTTTCGTCCATCAGCGCGGGGGCATGACCGCAGCCCGCCAGCTCCTCAAAATGCAGCTGTGGGTGCTGCGCCTGCATCGCGCGCGCCGTATCGCGCAGCAGAAT
The DNA here is from genome assembly GCA_947459535.1 of Rickettsiales bacterium. Lineage (GTDB taxonomy): Bacteria > Pseudomonadota > Alphaproteobacteria > Rickettsiales > SXRF01 > JAJTHB01. Next base: position 6,912 of record CANHDY010000048.1, read on the forward strand.
ATCTGATCTCTCGCCGCGTAGCAGCAGCGTTGGAACTGATTTGACGCTATCCATCAGCGCCCATAAATTCACATCTTCCACCGGCTTATCTTTGGGTAGCAGCGCGGTGATATTCGCATCGTAAGCAAAGCTGAAGCGGCCATCGCGCTCGATGATGCTGTGGGTGAATAAATGCTGCCAGTGATGTTCAGAGACAATGCCAAATGGCTCGCAGTTTCGGCGCAGAGCGGCTTCAGCTTCGCCGCGCGTCGCGTAGCGTTCGCCGCTACCAGCATAGCTTAAAATGCGCGAAAGACCACTGGCAGGAATCAGGCAGCCAATATCATTCAGCACCATCGAAGCAATCAGACCCGGCGCGGCCGCGCAGGCCATCATGCCAAGAATGCCGCCCATCGAGGTGCCCACCCAATGCACCCGCGACATGCCCAGCTGCGAAAGCGCCGAAAGCGTATCGGCAAGGTAGGTGCCGTAGTGGTAATGCAGCGCACTGGCGAGCACATCGCTGCCGCCGCGACCAGGCATATCCAGCGCAACCACGCGGTAGCGCGGTAGCAGCGCCTCAGCAAGAAAATCAAAATCACGGCTGTTGCGTGTCAGCCCGTGCATGCACAGCACCGTTTCGTCACTCTCTGCATGCCATAGATGCGCAGTCAGGGTGTGGGCGGGCACGTGCTCGCTGGCAGCAATCGTGATGCGGCGCTGCTGTGGGCTCAGCATGCCAGCCCGAACAGCCGGAAAAGCAGCGAGTAACACGCACGCCGCACCAGCACAATCAGCGTGCCGGTGAGCAGCAGCGACCACATGACATCCGCCGGAAAATGCACGCCAAGCGACACGCGCGACCAGCCAATCAGCGCGATGGGAACCATCAGCAGCCACTTGCGATTTTCAGGCGCAACCGGCCACAAGCTGACCATCAGAAACGTGATGAATGCCATGTGGCCACTGGGAAAGCTGCGCAGCGCATCGTCCGCCTCCTGCGGCTGAATCTGCTGCACCTGATCCGCCTCCAGCGCCACATATGGGCGCGGATAGCTGAAATGATCTTTCACTGTGCGCACCATCAGCCCGTTAGCCGCGAAACCAACTACCAGCACCACCAATACACCAAGCCACATCACCGCATGCGCGCGCAGGCCGCCTTTTTTCATCAATTTGCGGTAGAGCAGAGAAAGACCAGCAAACATGGTAATCGCAAGCATCCACCAGTGAAAATTTTTATAGCTGCCAAACTGGGTAATAAACAGCATCAGCTGATCATAGCTGTGACCGCGCAGGCCATTAATTTGAAGAAAAAGCCACTCATTGAGGCCGTGCCAGTCATAAAACCATTCTTTCAGACCGCCGACGTCACGGTGGTCGCGGAATAATTCTTCTCGTGTCATCCATTCGCGGTCGTGGGGCTGGTTGGTCATCGCAGGCTGTATCCTTGCATGGCAATGGGTGGAGACTTACCCTCAACACAGTCCGCCACAATGGCCGCGCTGCCGGCCGCATGCGTCCAGCCCAGCGTGCCATGGCCGGTGTTGAGATAGAGGTTGGAAAATGGTGTTTTACCCAGCACGGGCGGCCCGTCTGGCGTGGATGGACGCAGGCACGCCCAGCGTGACACCTCCGCATCCCATGCGGCGCGCGGCAGCAGGCTCTGGCCAGCTTTGATAATGGCGCGAATGCGCCGCTCGTTGATGGAGTGATCATAGCCGGTGAACTCGGCGGTGCCAGCAATGCGGTGCAGATCGCCAAGGCGCGTATGGACAATTTTAAATGCGCCATCCGTAATACTGGTGCGCGGCGAGAATTCATTGGCGCGAATGGTCAGGCTGTAGCCTTTCATGGGGTAGATGGGCAGGCGCAGACCAAGCGGCTGAACCAGCGGCGCGCTGTAGGCGCCGAGCGCGAGCACAAAGCCATCGGCCGCAAGGTCGCCCTCGCTGGTTGTTGCAGCCACTACGCGCCCTCCTTCAGCTTTAAGCCCATGGAGCGAAACGCCATAGCGAAACTCGGCGCCATAACGCTGCACGGCGAGCTGCGCCAGCGCATCGCTGAAAAGTTTGGCATCGCCCGTTTCGTCCATCAGCGCATGGATGCCGCCGGCAATCTTGCGGCTGGTTTGCGCCAACACCGGCTCAATTTCGAGGCATTCGGCGGCACTGACGACCCGTTCCCGTGCGCCATATTTTGCCTGAAGTTCAGATTGGCGGCGCGCGTGGCGGAACTCTGACTCGCTGTCATAAATTCTGAGAATGCCACTGCTGCGAAATGAAAATTCAAGCCCTGTATCACGGATCAGATCCGCCAGTTTCTGACGGCTGAATAAACCAAGGCGCAGAATATTGATGGTGTTTTCTGCCGCGCGCGCCGACGTGCAGTTTCTGAGGAACTGAAGCCCCCAGCGCGTCATCGCCCAATCGGCACGCGGCCGGTACACCAGCGGTGCTGATGGATCCAGTATCCACCAAGGTATTTTGGGCAGTACATGCGCGCTTGCCCATGGTTCAGCATGGCTGTAGCTGAGCTGCGCACCGTTCGAAAAGCTGCCCTCTGACGCAGCTTCCTTGCCGCGATCCACCACCGTGACGCGAAAACCACGCCTGCCCAGCTCATACGCCGTGCTGACACCGAGCAGACCTGCGCCCATTACCAGAATATGCATGTTTCACATGTGGTTAGTGTTACTTATGATGATTAGCATAGAACGCGACTCTTAACGAGAGGTTAGCGCCCACCAAAAAAGACTGATTGCCACAAAACTGCAACAATTCTGTGCTAGGATGTAAAACGTTGCATCAGGTCATGCATCGTATCTTCATGTTTTGTTAAATAACCTTTTGTAATTGTAACGATTGTTGAAAAGGAGTGTGTCGTTATGGCTGGTTCCGGTCGCCTGCAATCGGATCCCCTGTTTCAGGGGCTTACGCGCCCAACCATGATCATGGGCGTGAGCTACATGTATTTCGTGATCAACGCCGGATTGAATCTGATTCTTTTCATCAACTTGCAGGATTTTAAAATTTTAATCATGGTCGCGCCCGCGATTCACCTGATTGGCTACCTCATCTGCCTGAAAGAGCCACGCGCCATCGAGCTGCTGGTTCTCAAGGCCAGTAAAGGGCTGCGCTGCATTAATCGCGGCTATCATCGCAACAATAACTCGTACGATCCATATTAGCCATGCTTCATCATTTCCAGCGCCGCCACACGAAAAAAGCTCCTTATGCGAGGCTGGAAGTCGCTGAGTCGACCTTTATTCCCTACAGCTATCACTGGGACAAGGAAACAGTCGTCACCAAGAAAAAAGAATTTCTGCAGATCATCAAGGTGGAAGGCTTTTCGTTTGAAACGGCCGACGATGAAGATGTCGACATGAAAAAAATGGTGCGAAATTCGCTGCTCAAGAGCATGGCGGATGGCAATTTTGCACTGTGGTTTCACACGGTGCGTCGCCGCCAGAGCGCTTATCCGGGCGGCAAGCAACCGCCGGGATTTGCTTCCTACGTCGATAAGATCTGGCATGAAAAGCATCATTCTAAAGATTCTTACGTGAACGAGCTTTACATCACGGTGATTCGCAAGCCCGATACCAAAGGCGCCGCCAAGGTGCATCATCTGTTCAAGCGCGCCACTGAAATGAGCGATAAATCAGCGCTGATTGATTCGCTGCATGATGCGCATAAAGAGCTTGCTGAAACGGTCAATCGTCTGGTGGCCACATTGCGGGACTATGGTGCGCGCGTGCTGACTACCTATGAAAATGATCAGGGTGTTTTCTCGGAGCCGATGGAGTTCTTATCCAAGCTGGTTAATTGCGGTTTTTCTCATCCGATACGTTATAGTGGCTGTGAAATTTCCAGCGCTCTTCCCATTTATCGGAAATATTTCAGCGACCGGATTATCGAAATCGTCGGCGCGCCGAAAAAGCGTTTTGCCGGTCTGGTCAGCATCAAAGAATATGCACCAGCCACGGCCGCCGGCCTGCTCGATGGCTTTCTGCAGCTGCCGTTTGAGTTTATTATTTCGCAATCCTACACCTTCCATAACCGTAGCGCTAAAATCAGCAGCATGCAGATGCGCCAGCGCCGCATGATGGCGGCGGAAGATGCTGCTATTTCGCAGATTGCAGAAATCAGTGATGCGCTGGATATGGCGATGAGTGGGCATGTGGCATTTGGCCCGCACCAGCTTTCGGTGATGTGTTTTGAAGAAAACATGCAGGATTTGGAACGCGTGCTATCGCTGGCGATTGCTGAGCTGGTGAATATCGGCATCAACCCCACGCGTGAAAAATTTGTGCTCGAACCGATGTTCTGGGCGCAGCTGCCTGCCAATTTTGAATATATCGCGCGCGGCGCTGATATCAGCACGCTGAACCTCGCGGGCTTTGCCAGCCTGCACAATTATCCAACCGGCAAGATGTCCGGCAATCACTGGGGCGATGCGGTGACCGTGTTTGATACCTCGTCCGGCACGCCGTACTTTTTTAATTTTCACAACCGCGATGTTGGCCACACCACTATCATCGGCCCAACCGGATCCGGCAAAACGGTGCTGCTGAACTTCCTCTGCGCACAGGCGCAGAAATTTAACTGCCGCACCTTCTTTTTCGACAAAGATCGTGGCGCAGAAATTTTTATTCGCGCCATCGGCGGCAAATACACGGTGATTGAGCCGGGTAAGAAATGCCGTTTCAACCCGCTCCAGCTGCCCGATACACCTGAAAACCGAACTTTTCTTACTGAGTGGCTGCACACGCTGGTCACCGTGAATGATGAGCCTTTCACCGCAGATGATATGGACCGCATCAACGAGGCGGTGGCAGGCAACTACAAGCTGGACAAAAAAGATCGCATGCTGCGCAATATCGCGCCATTTCTGGGCATTGAAGGCCCTGGTACTGTCGCCGGCCGGCTTAAAATGTGGCACAGCGATGGCCCTTACGCCGGATTATTCGATAACGAAACGGATGTGATTGATTTCGGTATTGGCAACGCGTTTGGTTTTGAAATGGGCGAGGTGCTGAAAGAGCGTGTGAGCCTTGAGCCAACGCTGCTGTATTTATTTCATCGCATCAGCCTGTCGCTTGATGGCACGCCCACCATCATTATTCTGGATGAAGCGTGGGCGCTGATTGACAACAAAATTTTCGCCGGCCGCATTCGTGACTGGCTGAAGACGCTGCGTAAGCTCAACGGCATGGTGGTGTTTGCTACCCAGAGTGTTGAGGATGCGACCAACAGCGCCATCAGCGAAACGCTGATTCAACAGACCGCCACGCAGATTTTCCTACCCAACCCTAAAGCCACCGATGCCTACCGCAAGGCGTTTATGGTGAGCGACCGAGAATTCAATCTGCTGAAAACGACCGATCCGGGCAGCCGCTATTTTCTGGTGAAACAGGGGAAGGATGTGGTGGTGGCACGCATTGATCTTTCGGGTATGGATGAAGTGATTAATGTGCTCTCCGCGCGCGCAGAAACCATTGTAGTACTCGATGAAATTCGCGCAAGGGTTGGTGATGCGCCGGAAGCATGGATGTCGGCATTTCAGGAACGTGTGCGTTTGGAAAGAGAAAAATTTGCAGCTAAAGACACTAAAAAATAGCAAGCTATGCCATTTGGCATGGTGTCTGGTGCTGGCACTGATGGTGCTCGCGCCGCTGCCTTCCTACGCTTATGATTTTGAGAATCGCTACGGCGTATATGATGTCACCAATCAGAACAACACTGTTAATAGTGAAACCTTTTCAGTATGCTCCATTGATTCAAGAGTAGTCCCTCCGCCGGGAAGCTCGGTACAGTATACCGCAGAAAACAGGATACAATTTGGTCTGGTGAAAAGGATAGTGCTGTGTGTTAAAGAATCAGTGCTCTATGCCACCTATCAAATGCTGGCTCCCATTTCGCAGATTTTTGCTTCACTTGTCGCCATTATGATGACATTTGCCGTGATGATCTGGGGTATGCAGGCGGTCGCGGGCAGGCGTATGGCGGCAACAAGAGAAACTTTTGTGCTGGCCATTAAAATAGGCATTGTCATCATGTTTTCTGCCAGCTTTGCCGCAGAGTATTTCGACCCGGAAGGAGATGACGGCGGACTATTTGGTTTGATACTCAGCTCCATGGAGGAAATGGTTGCCATTGTCCTCAGCTATACTGATTTTTCGCGGTCATTCAGCTTAGCCTGCGCCGCAACTCAGACGACACCGCAAGCAAATGATCCTCTGTTTGTGCTCACGGTCTGGGACAAGCTTGACTGCATGATTGAAACGCTGATTGGCGGTGTTTTTTCACCGCTGAGCCTGAGTGCAGGTATTATTGGGTTTCTGGTTGCCGCACTTTTGTCCAACGTGATTGGCTTCTTCATCGCAACTCTCGGCTTTGTGGTGATACTGCAGTTACTGATGGTGATTATCTGGGCTGTGTATGTTTTTATTAGCGCCTTCATCGGCCTTGGTCTCATGATTCTGATTTTTCCGATGGTCATTCCGACCATTCTTTTTGCTTACACCAAGCCATATTTTGATAAGTGGCTGAAAATTACGATGGGTCTGATACTTCAGCCCATCTTTATGTTTGTCTATCTTGCCATGCTTATGGCGGCGGTGGATGTCCTTATTTTTGATGGCCCACAATCGGTTTTCAGAACGATTACCGGCACGGCGTATGATGCTCGAGTTTCGCCGTTAGCACAAAATCGTGTTCCAATCGGGCAGTGGTTTAATGGTGACAACAGCTTGCCTGCAGAGCGGAGGTTTGCTGTTTATGAAGAAAAAACCAAAGCTGAATATGGCATTAATGTTGACTATAGAGGTGTTCCAAGAGACTGCACGCAGGATGCTTGCGAAGCACAGTTCAGCCTGAATAAGCGTGATACGGGATTGCTCGGTGTGGTGGGTGAAGAAACCCGCTCCGGTATCAACAGATATCAGAGCAATCTGTATGATATTCTTGGTAACAGAAGCATATTCAAAGGTGGTATCCCGCTGAGAGTCGTTGATTGGGATCACCTATTTCTGGCATCCAACGCTCACTTGCCGGATGCGCAGTGGGATGATCTTCGGTTTGCATATCAGGCCTATGATGCGTGCAGAACAAACCCACTGCGACCACCCTTTAGCATGATGAATGGAGTAACGGTCGAATGTACTTTAAGTTCTGACCCCATGTTGTATTACGATCGGCGTTTCCTTCCTTACATGATTAATATTCTGGCATCGATGGCGATGGCGGTTTTAACTCTCTTCATGTTTATGATTCTGCAGCGTGCGCTCCCCTATATCGGGATTGGTATTTCTGGTGAAACTCTCTCTATTCCTGGGCTTGGCGTGGGCAAACTAGCTGCACCAGGCACCGGCTTTTTCAATCGTGTTCAGAGCCGAATTACTTCCACCTGGGCAGGAAGGCCGGCGCCATGAAGAAAAGTCTAAAGATAATGGCTGGCTCGCTGATGCTGCTTTTCTTAGCAGCAACATTGG
>CANHDY010000049.1 GCA_947459535.1 Rickettsiales bacterium
GTCATCACCACGGTGACAATCACCAGCCCGCCTTCTTCTGTGCCAAACAGCCGGATGGTGAGGGTGGTGGCGATGGTCGAAGCAGCGATATTGACCGCGTTGTTGCCCAGCAGCACAGTGCCGATGGTGGCTTCCTTGTTGCGCCGAAGCCGGCTGACCGTTTGTGCGCGCTTGTTGCCGTCAATCACCAGCTGGTAAAGGCGCGCGCGCGATACCGCGGTCATGGCTGTTTCCGCAGCGGAAAAAAAAGCTGATATCAGTAGAAAAATCAGAATCGTGAGACCATAAAAGATGATCTCGTTGTCCAGTTCGGGCATGGCCGACTACACGATCTTTCTCATCAGGAAATCATCCATCACATAGCCGCCGCCAATGTCGAGGCAATCCAGCCCCTGAATGAAAAATCCCTGCCTGAAATAAAAATTAATGGCTTTGTAATTCTTGCGGTTCACACGCAGCGCCAGCTCTTTGGGATCCGTCTCCATCAGCACCGCCGCCAGCAGACGCGCGCCAAGGCCGCCACGCTGTTTATCCATATCCACATAGAGTTTATCCAGAAACCACACGCCATCGCCGCGTGGCTCAGCGGCGGCGTAGCCTACCGGTTCATTGTCTTTGAGCATGATCCAGAAACGCTGCTTGCGATCCAGCATGTTTTTTTTGATGATATCCAGGTTATAAATGCGTGGCAGCATGTATTCAATCTGGCCGGCGGTGACAATCTCCGGCACATAATGCTGGCGCCAGATACGCGCCGCCATGTCGCAGACCGCGTCGATATCTGAAATCACCATCGCGCGAATAATCGTACCATCCGCGGCCATGGCGCGTGGCGCACTGAAAATCTGGGTTTCTGGTTCCATGAGTGTAAGTTCTGACATAAGAACCCGGACTATATTATGCCTCAAGGCTTGCTGCAAGTGCCTCGAGCACAAGCGCTGGCGCCACATCATGCTGGATGAATGCGCGGCCGATACCGCGCGATAGAATCAATGTCAGCTGGCCATTTTTAGCTTTTTTATCGCGCGTCATGTGCGCCAGCAGCGCGTCGGGCGACCAGTCGCAGCGAATGGCGTTCAGGCTGGCCGGCAGGCCGGTGCTGCGGTAATGCGCAAGCGTGCGCTCCAGATCTTCGGGTGGGCACAGCCCGATGTGCACCGAAAGGCGCAGTGCAGCCACCATGCCAACCGCGACTGCTTCGCCGTGCAGCAGCAGCTCTGAAAATCCGGTTTCTGCTTCTAATGCGTGGCCGAATGTGTGGCCAAAATTCAGCAGTGCGCGCTGTCCTTGCTCGGTTTCATCCGCGCTGACAATCGCTGCTTTAGCCCGGCAGCTGCGCGTTACGGCCTGTATGGCCGCCGCGCTGTCACCGCCGAGCAGCGCCGTGCCATGGGTTTCCAGCCAGCTGAAAAAATCGGCATCCTGAATCAGGCCATATTTCAAGATTTCCGCATAGCCGGCCAGTTTTTCGCGAGCGGGCAGGGTGGTCAGAGTGGCGATGTCGGCCATCACCAGCGAGGGCTGGTGAAACGCGCCAATCAAGTTTTTGCCATGGGCGGAGTTGATACCAGTTTTGCCGCCCACCGAGCTATCGACCTGCGCGAGCAATGTGGTGGGAATCTGGATAAAGCGTACGCCGCGAAGCAAAGTGGCGGCGGCAAAGCCGGTTAAATCTCCAACCACACCGCCGCCGAGTGCTACCAGCACGGTGCTGCGGTCTGGTTTGTGCTCGAGTATCTGCTCCATCAGCGTCGCATATACACTGAGGCTTTTGCTGCCTTCTCCTGCATCCACCAACACGGTTCGGCTACGAATGCCAGCATCTTCCAGCGCGCCGGTTAAACGGTGCAGATAAAACCGCGCCACCTGCCGGTCGCTGATAACGATGACCAGCGACTCACCACAGATCGGTTTCATCAGCTCGCCGGCTCTGGAAAGCAGGCGCTCGCCCACAAGAATATCATAGCTTCTGCGCTCCAGCTCCACGCGCACGGTGTCAGTCATTCGGCCTCTCTTTCAGTGCCTTAATGATGCGTGAAACCACCACCTCATGGGCGCTGGCATTGCTATCGATGGTAATGTGTGCCTGCTCGTAGACAGGATAGCGTTCCTGCATCAGCCGTGCGAGGATTTCGCCGCGATCTCCATGCTGGAGCAGCGGCCTGGTATCACGCTTTCCGGTGCGTTCCACCAGCGTGTCCAGATCGGCCTTCAGCCACACCGAGGTGGCGCCTGTTTGAATCGCCTCCCTGATCAGCGGGTTCATGAATGCGCCGCCGCCAGTGGCCAGCACGCATGGGCTGGCGGCAATCAGGCGCACCAGCACACGCTGTTCGAGATCACGAAAAATGGCTTCGCCATACAGCGCAAAAATATCAGAAATGCTGCAGCCTGCCGCCTCCACAATTTCATGGTCAGCATCAATGAATGGCACCTGCAGCGTCTGCGCGAGGCGTCTGCCAATGGTGGTTTTGCCAGCGCCCATCAGCCCCACCAGCACCACGGGGCGGCTCAGGGGCATCATCACATCTTGAGCCATAGTCGGTTTGCTGCTAGTCTTTTCTGGTTCATCATTCTTACCATTAAAGGAAACGTTAGCAAATGCAAGCCAAGCCGCGCTATTCCCGCCCTGTCGTGCTCCTGATGATGCTCGTGGGGCTGACCTTCGGGGTGTTTTTTGTGCTGCTGTCACGGCCCATCACCCCACCGCAGCAGCCGGTAGAAAAGCCGATCGATGTCAGGGCTGTCAGCCAGTAATCAGCTCGACGCCTTTCTGGAGATGATGGCCGCTGAGCGCGCCGCCTCCGGCCATACCGTGGCGGCTTACCGGCGCGATCTTGAAGATTTTCTTGCCTATGGCAAGCAGCATAAACTGCGTCTCAGCCATGTTCGCTCGCAGGCGATTGAGGCGTATCTTGCCACCCTCAGCGCACGAGGTCTTTCGCCGCAGACGCAGGCGCGCAGGCTGTCTGCCATCAAGCAGTTTTTTCAATTTCTTTACAGTGAAAAGCTGCGCCGAGATAACCCTGCCGCCACGGTGGAAGCACCGCGCCTTGCCAAAACATTGCCGCAGGTGCTCACCGCTGATGATATTCACCTGCTGCTGGAGTGCGCGGCGCTCGACGATAGTCCGAAAGGCCTCAGGCTTTCTGCCATGCTTGAGCTGGTCTACGGGGCTGGGCTGCGTGTGTCTGAACTGGTGTCGCTGCCGCTATCAGCGGTGCATAAGCAGGATTTCATGCTGGTGCGCGGTAAAGGCGGCAAGGAACGCCTTGTGCCGCTGGGCGCCAAGGCCAAACAGGCGCTGGCTTCCTATTTGAAAGTCAGGGAGGTGTTTCTTCAGGATAACGGAGCCCGGATGACGGATGAGAAGGAAAAAAGAAAAAAATCCGCCTCGTCGCCATCCGTCAACCGCCATCCGTCATCCACCTACCTGTTTCCCTACCACCGCGCGAGTGGTCATATCACACGCCAGCAGTTTGGCGTCATGCTGAAAGAGCTGGCGATCAAGGCAGGGATTAATCCCGAAAAAATATCACCGCACGCGCTGCGCCACAGCTTCGCGACCCACCTGCTGGAAGGCGGTGCCGACCTGCGAGTGATTCAGGAGCTGCTTGGCCATAGCGACATCGCTACCACCCAGATCTACACGCACGTCGCTGGCCTTCACCTGAAACGGCTGGTCGAAGAAAAACATCCTTTGGCGAGGAAACCCATATGAAATATCTACTGACATTATTTCCTCCTGCATTTTTATTGCGACTATTCTTGGTCTGGTTATGCATTGTGCTGCCTGCCGCATGGCTGCTTTCAGAGCGCTGGCCAATTTGGATTGATCATGTGCTGCGTGCCATGCTTCTGGATATGGTCACGGCGCAGATCTGGCAGGGTGATTTTTACCCGCGCTGGCTGATGGAAGCAAACGCTGGTCTGGGCAGCCCGGTTGCTATTTTTCAGCCACTGACGTCATTTTACCTCGCCCTGCCACTACAATTTCTGCGTGATTATGATCCGCATGGCTACGGGCGGCTCATGATGATCAATAGCGCACTGATTTTCCTTGGCGGTCTCGCCATGTATCGCTGGCTGATGGAGCATATGGACCATACTCGCGCGCAAGCGGGGGCGCTGCTCTATGTAGCATGGGGCAGTATGGGCGGATTACTTTCGGGGTACAGCGCCGGTCTTTGTATTTTCCTGATTGCACCGCTCTTCATGCTTGCCGCTAAGCGCCTATCCGAAAATCCTTTCTATTATCTTCCTCATTATGCCTTAGCTCAGACGGCGCTAATCCTGTCACATCTTCCATCAACTTTAGTTTTTTCAGCCGTACCCGCCTGTTATGCGCTTCTACTTGCCTCAAAGCGAAACAGAATAAGGCTAATTCTGGCCTTGGGCATGGTAAGTGCGCTTGCGCTTGCCCTATCCGCCATCTACTGGCTGCCGCTTTTCGCCAATAAAGAATTTATTCGTTACAATAGGTTTGTTGGTGGTTTTTTTACCGCTGAAGTTCATTTTCCAAGATTAATCAAGCATCCATGGCTTCCGACCTCGTTTTACTGGCCAGCCGTTTTATCACTGATTACAAATAGTGTTATTTTCCTGAGCGCCCTTTGGATCGTTCGCCGTTCCAAACCTTTTGAAGAACAACAGTATCTTGCGGGGTTTTTTCTTACCGTTTACTTGGTTGGTTTATTCATGATTTTACCGCTATCCCGATGGTTCTGGGAGAATGTTGACATCATTAAAAACCTTCAGTTCTCCGGACGTTTTGGAGTGCTCATTAGTTTGCCGCTCATTTTTCTACTCTCACTATGGTTTTATAAATTAAAAGGCCATTATTTTTGTTACCCTCTCCTTATCGCCGCTACAGTCGGCTTATTTTTCTTTCAGGCCAACCATCGCTACAGTGGCAGCCATCGGCCATACTGGGAGCGAGTGGCAACAGAAAATCTGATAGGTCACGCTGCACACATGACGCATGCCATGCGTAGGGCGGGGATCGTGGAGCCGATGAACCCGCCTGAGCGTTTTCTGAATGTTCCGGAATCGAGCGTGCTCAAGGGCGAAGCACAGGTTAAGCGGGTGGCACAGGGTGTAGATACGATTTTTATCGGCGTGGAGGTCACATCGCCACAGGCTGAGATTGCGCTGAAGCGCTACCATTATCCTGGCTGGAAAATCATATCACCCACACTGCCCAGAATAGATGTGATTGAGCGCGGAGCATTACTGGCGCTTCGTATTCCTCAAGGCACGCATGAGATAGAGATGGTGCAACATATTCCCAAGGTGCGTGAGGCGAATCTCATCAGCTTGGCTGGGCTGGGTCTGCTAATGATGATTGCCGGGTTTGTGAGGCGTTATAAACTTGCAGTGTCCTGAATAAGATGCTCATCTATCGGTCTGTTTGACCCAAAACCGCATCAGCATGGGTAGTAATGACCACCCGATTTCAGCCGCCGCGATGAAAAGCAGCACGTCAGCGCCAAAATGCATCAGCGCAAGACTCACCCCAAGCGCGGCATTGTTAAAACCGGAGCAGGTGGCATAGCTGATTTGTGATGCCCGGTCGCGGCGAGCAAATACAAAGCCCACCAGAAAATACACCACATAACACCCCATCGCGAGCGCAAAGGGCAGCGCCAGCTGAGCGGGGTTTGCTAAAATCACATCGCGCTGCTTGGCGATGGCCAGCGCGATGATAAACATGATGAGCAGGATGGAGATAAGCTTCCCCTGCGCGTAAAAATATTGCCTGCTCGCGGCATGTTTTCGAGCCAGCGCATACACGATCATTGGCAGGACAACACACAGCAGCAATGTGTGAAAGAGATGGGCGGCCGAGGGCGTGATGCCATCTGCGCCCACTGCCATGAAATGCAGCGGAATCACCACCGGTGATAGCAGCTGCGAGAGCAGCACCACGGCAAAAGCAATCGCCACCTTGCCGCCATAAATGGCCGTAAAAGCCGGGCTGGAAACGGCTGCCGGCACCACCGATAGCAGCAGCACCGCCAGCGCATAATCCGGCGCAAGCTGGAGCGTGAGGACATATAAAAGCGGCGGCAGCGCCACGTAGCGTACGATGTAAAATAACATCAGCTCACGCGGGCGAATATCACTCAGCTGGCTATCGCTCAGGCGATAGCATGAAACAAACATCAGCACCGCAAGCGCCAGCCCCGCCAGCTCATTCGGGATGCTCGGCATACCCGGTAGCAATAACCCGAATACGCAGGCAAGCATGAGTGCTAAGCCGAAATGGGTTTCGATGAGATGTTTCATCGCGTCATCCTGCGAGACGCGATAGCGGCTGCGCAGGATCTTGCGTTGTATTCTGAGATCCTGTGCTCTCGGCTTTGCCTCGCCACAGGATGACCATTACGAACAACCACTCGTCGCGCCGCAGGTGTCACACTTCATGCAGGTGCCGTTTCTCACCAGCGTGAACATGCCGCACTCATGGCACGAATCGCCCTCATAGCCTTTCGCCTTGGCCTCACGGATTTTCTCGCGCAGATGATCGTGCTCCTTCTGCGATACGGAGACACCCACCTGCACGATCATGCCCTCCTGCGTGTCGTTTTTCAGAAGCGCGGTGGTTTCCTGGGTGGCGGCGAGTGCGAGTGCGCCGGAGGTGGCGGGTTTGCTGCTGGTAATCACCTGCAGCTGGCCGCGCACAAAGCCGGTGCTGGTCATTTTATTAAAAAAAGGCAGCTCCGGCTCGCTATCACCGCGCGTCGAATCGCCTTCGCCGCGGCCAATCGTATCCGAGCTGAGCTCGCCGATTTCCGCATGCGCCAGATCATGGCGGCCAAGGTAGGAAATCGCCAGCTCACGGAAAATATAGTCGAGAATCGAGGTCGACATCTTGATCGCCTCGTTGCCTTCCACCATGCCGCTGGGCTCAAAGCGGGTGAAGGTGAAGGCATCGACATATTCCTCCAGCGGCACACCATATTGCAGGCCGATGGAAACAGAAATGGCGAAGTTATTCATCAGTGAGCGGAAGGCCGCGCCTTCTTTGTGCATGTCGATGAAGATCTCGCCAAGTTTGCCATCTTCATATTCGCCGGTGCGCAGGTACACTTTGTGGCCACCCACGGAGGCTTTCTGGGTGTAGCCTTTGCGGCGCTCCGGCAGCTTGCGGCGCTCAGAGGCATGAACGATACGCTCAACCAACCGCTCAACAATACGCTCTGCCACAATCTGCGGCTGGCGGCTCGCGCGGGCAGTTTCCTGAGCATCGTCCTCATCATCCACACCAAGATCGCTCACCAGCGAGCTTGAAAGCGGCTGCGAAAGCTTCGAGCCATCGCGGTAGAGCGCGTTGGCTTTCAGGCCAAGCTTCCATGACATCATATAGGCTTCCTTGCATTCTTGGGCGGTGGCCGAATTCGGCATATTGATGGTTTTGGAAATCGCGCCGGAGATAAAGGGCTGCGCCGCCGCCATCATCAGGATGTGGCTTTGGCTGGAAAGGAAGCGCTTTCCTTTTTTACCGCAGGGGTTCGCGCAATCAAACACCGCGAGATGCTCTTTCTTCAAGGAAGGTGCGCCTTCTACGGTCATGGTGCCGCAGCAATAGTCATTTGCTGCGTCAATATCAGCCTTGAGGAAACCAAGTGACGCGAGCATATCAAAGCCGGGGCTTGCCAGCTGCGCATCGGTAAAGCCGAGCTTTTGCTTGCAGAAAGCCTCACCGAGTGTCCACTGGTTAAACACAAACTTGATATCAAACGCCGAGGCGAGTGCTTTTTCGATGTTTGCCAGCTCCGCGTCACCAAAACCTTTAGCGCGCAAGGCTGCATGGTTTACACCCGGCGCATCTTTCAAGGTGCCGCGGCCAACCGCGTAATCGGTGATGTCAGCAATCTGCTTAGCGTTGTAGCCCAGCGTTTTCAGCGCCTCAGGCACCTGCTGATTGATGATTTTGAAATAACCGCCGCCGGCGAGTTTTTTAAACTTCACCAGTGCAAAGTCCGGCTCAATGCCGGTGGTATCGCAGTCCATGACAAGGCCAATGGTGCCGGTGGGCGCAATGCAGGTGGCCTGCGCGTTACGGAAGCCATATTTCTCGCCGAGCATGATGGCGCTGTCCCACGCTTTTTTCGCGGACTTTGCCAGCGATTTATCCGGCAGGTTCTGGGTATCCAGCGGGGTGGGAAGAATGGACAGATCCTCATAGCCGCTGCTCTCGCCAAGCGCGGCGCGGCGATGGTTTTTCATCACGCGCATCATGTCGCGCTTGTTTTTTTCATAGCCATCAAAGGCGCCAAGTTCCTTGGCCATTTCCGCCGAGGTAGCATAAGAAACGCCGGTGAGAATGGCAGACAAAGCACCCGTCAGTGCGCGGCCTTCATCTGAATCATAAGCAATACCGCTGGCCATCAGCAGACCGCCGATATTGGCATAACCAAGGCCGAGCGTGCGGAACTCGTAGGAGCGCTGTGCAATTTCTTTGGAAGGAAACTGCGCCATGGCCACCGAAATTTCCAGCACCACCGTCCACAGCCGCACTGCATGTTCGTACGCCTTGGTGTCAAACGCGCCGCCTGAGCTGCGGAATTTCAGCAGATTGATGGAGGCGAGGTTGCACGCCGTATCATCGAGGAACATGTATTCCGAGCAGGGGTTCGAGGCGCGGATACGGCCGGAGGCCGGGCAGGTATGCCATTCATTGATGGTGGTATCATACTGGATGCCGGGATCCGCGCATGCCCACGCCGCGTAGGAGACCTGCTCCCACAGATCGCGCGCGGAAATTTCTTTGGCAACTTCGCCGTTCTTGCGGTTCAGCAGGTGCCAGGATTTATCCTGCTCCACCGCTTCTAAAAATTCATTGGTCACGCGAACCGAGTTGTTCGAATTCTGGCCGGATACGGTGCGATAGGCTTCCGAGTCCCAGTCCGTATCATATTCTTCAAATTCCAGCTCGCTATAGCCTTGCTTGGCGAATTGCACCACGCGCTGCACATAATTATCCGGCACCTGCGCTTTGATCGCCTCGCGCATTGCTTTCTTGAGCGCCGGGTTATCGGACGGGCTGAAGCGGCCATCACCACTGCCCTGCTGGCAGGCGGCCATCACGGCCTTGAGGTGCCTGCGGCAGATTTTGGAGCCGGTGACGAGTGCTGCGACCTTCTGCTCTTCAATCACTTTCCAATTGATGAATTCTTCCACATCCGGGTGGTCAATATCCACCACCACCATTTTGGCGGCGCGGCGTGTCGTGCCACCGGATTTGATGGCGCCCGCGGCGCGGTCGCCGATCTTCAGGAAGCTCATCAGGCCAGAAGATTTGCCGCCGCCGGAGAGGTTTTCACCGCTGCCGCGAAGGTCGGAGAAGTTCGAACCAGTGCCAGAGCCATATTTAAACAGGCGCGCCTCGCGCTCCCATAGGTCCATGATGCCGCCATCATTCACCAGATCATCCTTAATGCTCTGGATGAAGCAGGCGTGTGGCTGCGGGCGCTCATAGGCGCTTTTTGATTTGCTGAGCTTGCCGGTTTCGGGGTCGACATAAAAATGCCCCTGCGACGGGCCATCAATACCATACGCCCAGTGCAGGCCGGTGTTGAACCATTGCGGCGAATTAGGCGCGGCAATCTGCATTGCCAGCATATAGCGCAGTTCGTCATAGAAGCTTTTGGCATCCGCTTCCGTATCAAAGTAGCCGCCTTTCCAGCCCCAGTACGTCCATGCACCAGCAAGACGATCAAACACCTGCTTGGAGCTTGTTTCGCCTACGAAACGTTCTTTTTCCGGCAGTTTGGCAAGCGCCGCCTCATCCGGCACGCTGCGCCACAGCCAGCTTGGCACGGCATTTTCTTCCACCTTTTTGAGCTTGGCGGCCACGCCTGCTTTGCGGAAATATTTCTGCGCGAGCACATCAGAGGCCACCTGCGACCAATGCTCCGGCACTTCCACGCCGCGGCATTCAAACACCAGCGAGCCATCAGGATTTTTCATCACCACATCGGTTTTACGGAAGGTGATGGCATCGTAGGCATTCTCTTTGGGCTTCAGATAGTGGCGCTCAATACGCATGGTGGTGGATCTCCCTATATCCGATGATTTTAATATGTTTTTTGCTTCAAAGCGAGAGCTGCTGACGTTGTTGTGCACACATTCCAGATTGCTTTGAAGGACTATCACCATAACCATGAAAAAAATGCGATGCAACTACATATTGTGGTTGACATGGTTTTCGCCGCTAGATGCTGTGGTGCTGGGGATAGTAAGGCCTGTGAAAGCTGGGGATAAAAAAATACATCGCTGAAAACTATCAAAAGAAACCGCTATGAACGCTGTGGACAAAACGGTGCATGAGAGAGTGCGGATAGTTTGCGATTTATTTCGCGTGGATGCCAATTTATTAATTGGGCATTAATTTTTTAACGTTACATATCCCGCTGTGAGATTTGTATTTAATATCATGACAAATGCCGCAGCCTTTTTAAATCTTCGAATTCGGACATTCCCCCATGCTTCACAAACGCTTTTTTTCAAGCCTGAGTTTCAGGCTTCAATCCATTGCTATTTTCCTGTCACTGGTAGGGCTTGGTTTCGGTTATAAAACATACGAGCACGTGAAGCGAGATTTCGGCGTGCAGGCGGCGGCCACGTTCTATCACGATTTTCTGCTGCAGATCGCGATTGCGCTGGTGGTGAATGTGCTGGTGGCGGTGGCGCTTTATTTTATTACCACGCGCCCGATTAAAACGCTGGGCGAGGTGATGCGCGCCATCACTGAAAATAAACTCGATATCGAGGTGCCCTACACCAAACAGACGACGGAAATCGGCAGCATGGCTCGCAAGGTGGAAATTTTCAAAAAGAATGCCATCGAGAAGAAAAAACTCGAGCAGGATCAGGAAGCGCAGCAGCAGCGCATGGCGGAGGAAAAGAAGCGTGCCACCCATGAGCTGGCGAATCGTTTTGAGCGTGAGGTGCAGAATATTCTTGAGGAGGTGATCCACGAGGTGGAGCATGTGCGCACATTATCGGATCGCATGGCTGCGGTCATCGATGGCACCAGCAAGAAAGCCATTGTGGTGGCGGGCACGGTGGATAATACGACCCACAATGTCAGCAACGTTGCCGGCGCGGCAGAAGAAATGTCTGCCACCGCCAACGAAGTTGCGCAGCAGATTAACCAGTCTGCACAGGCGGTTAAGCTGGTGGTTGAGGCGAATGATAGTGCCAATCAAGTGGCTGGCACGCTGGAAAATGCGATGGCGAAAATCGATGAGATTGTGACCATGATTCAGAACATCGCGGGGCAGATTAATCTGCTGGCGCTCAATGCGACCATCGAATCAGCGCGTGCTGGCGAAGCCGGAAAAGGCTTTGCTGTGGTGGCCAGTGAAGTGAAGGGGCTCGCCGGACAAACGGCACGTGCGACCGAAGAAATTTCCACACAGATTGAAGGGATTCAGACCATCACCCGTCAGGTGATGGGGGCGCTGACCAGCATCAATGAATCGGTATCAAGGGTGGATAGCGCATCGTCATCCATCTCCGCTTCCATTCAGCAGCAAACGGTGGCAACCTCAGAAATTGCAAAGAATATCAATCATGTAGCCGGCAGTGCTCAGCAGATACTTTCAGATATTGAGGGGGTGAAGAAAGACACGCTCGATGCTAGCAGCTGCGCGCGCGAATCGCTCACAGCAATTACCTCGCTGCAGTCAAGCTCGAACCGACTCAGCCAGGCCGTATCAAACTTCTTAAGCGAGGTGAGGGCGGCCTAGTCTGCCGGCGCAGCGCAGAAGCGGCACTGTTTCCCGGAAAGATGCGAAGGGTGTTTGCAGTCCTCGGGCTTCAGCGTATGGCCGCAGGCGGTGCAGGAGCTCGCGGTCTGCGATGGCGCAAGCCCATGGCCGACCGCCACGCGCTCATCAAACACGTAGCACTCGCCGTTCCACAAACTTTCTTCCTTCGGGATATCTTCCAGATATTTCAGGATGCCGCCTTTCAGGTGATACACGTTTTCAAAGCCTTCGGCTTTCATCCACGCGGTGAATTTTTCGCAGCGAATGCCGCCGGTGCAGAAAGTGGCGATTTTCTGGTGCTTTTTGTCCTGCAGTGTTTTGCGAACAAATGCCGGTAGCTCTTTGAAGTTTCTGGTGTTTGGGTCTATCGCGCGCGCGAATGTTCCAAGATAGGTCTCGTAACTATTGCGTGTATCAAGCACGATGGTATCGGGGTCGCTAATCAGCGCGTTCCAGTCTTTCGGTTCAACATAATCACCTACTGTCATCCCCGCCTTGAGCGGGGATCCTGAGCCATCACGCTCTGCGGCCTTAGATCCCCGCACGAAGCGGGGATGACGAACGAAAGCGGCTTCACCAAGCGAAATCAGCTCCTTTTTAAGCCTTACTTTCGCTTTACCAAAAGGCTGTTTTTCAAAAAAACTCTCCTTATGCTCAAACGCACCGCCGATGTGTTTGAGGCGCTCGAGCACCGCGTGCACGGCCGGCTGGGTGCCGGAGATCGTGCCGTTGAAGCCTTCATCCGCAATTAATATCGAGCCTTTGATGCCCTGCGATTTCATGAGCGAAAGCAGCGGCTGCTGATGCGCACGAAAGTCAGCAAAATCAAAAAAGTGATAAAAAGCTGCGACGAGAACCACGGTCTATAAATATCTCATCTGCTTGCGTAGCGCATCATTCATGCGCGTCTGCCAGCCTTTACCGGTGGCTTTGAATGCGGCGACGATATCCGGATCAATGCGCAGCTTGATGTCGAGTTTTTTCTTCGGCGATTTAGGCCTGCCGCGGAGTCTTTTCATTTCCTTCCAGGCATCAAAAAACGCCTGCGGCAGTACGTCGCGTGCAGGTCGCGCGAGTTTGAATTCTTCATTGGTTGCCTCGGGAATCACGATATCCGGATCCGGCGCCCACTCAATGACATAGCCGTTGCTGGCGCGAAACCGATCAGTGACTTTGGCCTTGCCTGATTTTCTTTTCATAAAGCTTCCTTTCTTTTGCGTTCGCATAGCGCAAACTGATGATGCGATAGTTTTTCCCCCGCCATGTGCCGACGAGTACCGCAACATAATCGTCGAGCAAACCGTAGGCGACGTGCCGCTTCTCACCATAATCCTTACGCGCGTCGGGTACGATGATGGCGCTGTCCCACTCAAATCGCAGCATATCCTCAAACGACAAGCCGTGTTTGAGGATGTTGCTTTGGTTTTTTAGGGGATCATACTCAATATTCATTACCCTTATCGTACCCCCAATAAATAGGTTTGGCAACTGGATTTTATGGTTATTTCACAGCGTCACCAAAATGTAACAAAAATTTACTTTCATTTCTCGGGGGGGGGGTAAACTGTTAGCTCTATTTATTGAGGGAGTATGTATGGCGGAAAAAATGTCAAAAGAAATGGCGGTGGCGATACTAAGTATGGCACAATTTCGACCAACCCCCGATTTAAGCGGCGAGGGTTTTAAAAAATCGGCAACTTCGATGGGGCGTGAATATGGAAACGGCGGCGGATCGAATGGCATGAAAATAAAAATTACACTTCCTGATACGGAAACTATACCAGACAGTATTATGGAAGTTCTTGGTTTAACTGCGAGCTTGAGCGACGGGGAGCATACAATTTTTTCCAATACAAGGCTCGACGTACCTTTTAACAATGGCAGACCGTTTGATCGTGATGATGTTGTTATTTCCAGTGACGGTGGCGTTAACAAAGCCGGCATCAAATTCCTCCTCGAAGCCGGCGTAAAAAATCCTGTTTTGGAAGTAGCCGCGAAGGAGCTGGGGATAGAGGTGGAAAAATCCCACGCGGCACAGATTAAGCGATAAAACTCCGTCATTGCGAGGAGCATACGCGACGAAGCAATCCAGAACTACGCATCAGTAAGAACTGGATTGCTTCGCCTCGCTCGCAATGACGAACCAGTTGCTGGAAAATTTTGCCCATTGACGTTGCAGTTAGTTTGAGTAACTAATTCCGCATGGCCATCAACATCAATCCAAACCGCATTGGCACCAGTTCTGGAGGCGTGAAGCCATCCACCCAGCGCCGCTCGCAGCAAAGCGAGCGTGAAGCGCCGGTTCCAGTTCCAAAGCGTGCGAGTCTGAATATCATTCCCGCCGAAGAGTCGCTGGCGACACTGATCCGTAGCGCTGTGGCGGCGCTGCGTCAGGGCGCGATATGGGATCGCGGTACGATTTTGCATTTGTTAGTGTGAGCCGTCATCCCGGAA
>CANHDY010000050.1 GCA_947459535.1 Rickettsiales bacterium
CACCCCCACCTTCTCGGCTGCCAGCCCCACCATCGGCGCCGGATATCAAACCCATTGCTCCCGCTGGCAGTGCAACAACTGATAAAAATCAACAGGCAAGACTACGTTCGAACATGTTGGTCTTGAACGCCGCTGCGCCCGCAGCTGATCCCAATGCACAGGCAGCTGATTCAGCGCTCAGCCAGTCGGATCCCAACGCCGCTTTTGCTAAAAATGCGACAGAAGCAACCAGCGCCGAAAAAAGAAAAGCCACGCGACTGACTAATCTTTCAACCACGATTGCACAGGGCAAAATTATTGATGCCATCATGGAAACGGCCATTAACACCGACCTGCCTGGGACGCTACGTGCGATTGTCAGCCGTGACGTCTACGCGGAATCAGGCCGTGAAGTCATGATTCCCAAAGGATCTCGCCTGATTGGCACCTATAATTCTTCTGTTAATCGCGGGCAGGTTCGTGTGCTGGTCGTCTGGACAAGGCTTATCCGGCCAGATGGTCTGGATATTGAAATTGACTCGCCGGGCGTGGATGCGCTAGGTCGTGCTGGTATTGAAGGGATCGCCGATAATAAGTTCACCGAAATATTCACTGGCGCTTTGCTTACCAGTGTCGTCTCAATAGGGGTCGGGCTGGCAGCTGACGCTGTGGATGATACGCAGAGCACCACCACCACCGGTTCTAATGGCACAACCAGCACCAGCACGGCCGGTAACGATGCTGTGCGCAGCGGCGTTGCTACGCTTGGATCTACATCACAACGTATCGTGGACTCGCTGATCAACACCAAACCGACCATCACGGTGGATCAGGGCACGCGACTCAATGTGTTTGTAAACCGTGATCTTGAATTCCCTTCAGATAGCGGCAGCTCTATTTTTGTACACTGATTATGGCCACGGGTTCATTTACTGCGCTTGAAACTTATCTGATTCCGCTCAGAAAGTTTTTTGATCAGCCGAACGTGAGCGAGATCTCGATCAACGTGCCTGGTGAAGTGTGGGTGGAAATCGGCGGCGATATGACATGCCATGAGGTGCCGGAATTTGATCTCTCGCACCTGAAATCGCTTGGTCGACTGGTCGCGCAGGCGACGGAACAGAAAATCAGCGAAGAGATGCCGCTGCTTTCAGCTACCCTGCCGGATGGCTACCGTATTCAGGTGGTGTTCCCACCCGCCTGCGAAGCCAATACCATTGCTATGTCGATCCGCAAACAGACCATCATGAATCTGGATCTTGAACAGTACGAGGCGATTGGAGCTTTTCAGAACACCGTCGTTCGTAAGGAACCAAATGCCGTTGACAAACGACTACGCGAATTACTCAATGCCGGTGCGGTGAAGGATTTTATCCGCGAAGCTATTCTGGCGAAGAAAAATATGATTATCAGTGGCGGTACCTCCACTGGTAAAACCACCTTTCTGAATGCTGCTTTAAAAGTGGTGCCGCCAACCGAGCGCATCATTACCTGTGAAGATGCACGCGAGATCATGATTCCACACATTCCAAACCGCGTTCATCTCATGGCCTCCAAAGGTGGCCAGGGCCGCGCTCAGGTCACCATGCAGGATTTGATTGAGGCCTGCCTGCGCCTGCGCCCTGACCGGCTGATGCTCGGCGAGCTTCGCGGCAAAGAGGCTTTTTCTTTTCTACGCGCCGTCAATACCGGCCACCCCGGCTCTTTCTCTACATTGCATGCCGATACGCCCGAGCTGGCGATTGAGCAGCTGATTCTCATGATCATGCAGGCCGGGCTTGGCGTCACCCGCGAGCAAATAAAAGGCTATGTTGAGAATGTTATCAATGTTATTATCCAGCTCAAACGCGGTAAGCGCGGCATGCGCTACGTGTCGGAGATATATTTTAAGGAAAGCATTTAAGCTCTAGGCTACATGCTTCAGTCTCTGGGAAATTGTTTACCCGAAGCCCGAAGCCCAAAGCCCAAAGCCCGACCTTATGGCCCTCGATCACCAGACCACCAACAGCAAACGTAAAACCGCTAATGCGGTGATCATCACCGCCATCATTCTAGCGATTCTCGTGCTGCCTGCATATGCAGGTGTGATTGCGGTGATCTTGATGTATCATGGCAATTCTTATTTGCATTTAGGCGTTATCACCAATCCTGTCGGATATGTGAATGCATACATCCCACTGGTTGAGTACTGGCTTACTCTGTATGATTACTGGAGCGCTAACAAGCATCTGGGCACTCAGCTTCTAGAAGAATACACATTGAAACTGATTGCGCCGCCGCTGGGCGGCATGGCTTTCAGCCTGATTCTTTTATACCTGATACGCGCGCCGCTGCTGGATTTCCGCCCGTTCAAATATAAAGAAAGCGTGCATGGCGATGCGCACTGGGCAACCGAAGCAGAAATACGCGCCGCCAAGCTGCGCGCCAAGAAAGGTCTGCTGCTGGGGCGCACCGGCCATAATAACTATCTCATCGCTGATGACTTTCAGCATGTGCTGCTCTTTGCCCCGACCGGCTCGGGCAAGGGTGTGGGGTTTGTGATTCCCAACCTGCTCTTCTGGCAGGAATCGGTGGTGTGCCATGACATTAAAATGGAAAACCATGAGCTGACCTCCGGCTACCGTGCGAAAATCGGACAGGAGGTGTTCCTGTGGAACCCGGCGGATCCTGACGGCGTTTCTCATTGCTATAACCCGCTGGACTGGATTTCCGAAAAGCCCGGCCAGATGGTCGATGACGTGCAGAAAATCTGCAACCTCATCCTGCCCGAACAGGAATTCTGGCAGAATGAAGCGCGCTCGCTCATGCTGGGTGTGATTCTTTACCTCATCGCCGTGCCGGAAAAGGTCAACAGCTTTGGCGAAGTGGTGCGTACCATGCGTTCGGATGACGTGGTGTATAACCTTGCGGTGGTGCTTGATACGATCGGCAAACGCATTCATCCGGTCGCGTATATGAACATCGCCGCCTTCCTGCAGAAGGCGGATAAAGAGCGCTCCGGCGTTATCTCCACCCTCAACTCCGGCCTCGAACTCTGGGCAAACCCGCTGATTGATGCCACCACCGCCCGCAGCGATTTCGACATGCAGCTGCTCAAGAAAAAGAAAATGAGCGTGTTCTGCGGCGTCACACCCGACAACTTACAGCGCCTCGAGCCGCTGCTGAAAGTGTTCTATCAGCAAGCGACCGATTTCATGACCCGTAAAATGCCGGGAAAAGACGAGCCACACGGCGTGCTGTTCATGATGGACGAGTTTCCCAGCCTTGGCGAAATGCCGCAATTTCAGGTGGGCATTGCCTATTTCCGTGGGTATCGCGTGAAGCTGTTCATCATCACACAAGATACACAGCAGCTTAAAGGCATCTATGAAGAAGCGGGCATGAACAGCTTCCTTTCCAACAGCTACTACCGTATCACCTTCGCCGCAAACAACGTGGAAACCGCCAACCTTATCTCCCAGCTGATCGGCAATAAAACCGCGCAGCAGCACTCGCACAATAAACCGAAATTCCTCGATCTAAACCCCGCTGCACGCACCGTCAATACCTCGGAGGTGCAGCGCGCCCTGCTGCTGCCGCAGGAGGTGATTACCCTGCCGCGCGATGAACAGATTATCCTGATCGAATCGCACCCGCCGATCCGCACCAAAAAGATTTTCTACTTCAAGGATAAATTTTTCATGAAGCGGTTGCTGCCGCGCCTGCCGATTCCGCAGCAGGAACCCTATGACCCGCGCAAGAAAAAAGCCGAGGCCGAGGCCAAAGCCGCCGAAAAACCACCCGAACCGCCAGCAGCTGAAACTGCCGCTTCGTGATGAGCTTTAGCTTGTTATGGCCGCTTGATTGAATCCTAAGAGTGATGCGTTCTATGCGCCGATGATGCCTGTTTGCGGGCTGCTGGCATCGGCGTAGCTGCGCGCTTTCATGCGGCCAGCGAGGAAAGCCTCGCGCCCCGCCATCACTGCGTGCTTCATCGCCTGCGCCATGAGCACGGGATTTTGCGCTTCAGCAAGCGCCGTATTCATCAGCACACCATCGCAGCCCAGCTCCATGGCCAGCGTCGCATCAGAAGCGGTGCCCACCCCAGCATCCACCAGCACCGGCACGCGCGACTGCTCCACAATCATGCGAATATTGAGCTTGTTCTGAATGCCAAGGCCGGAGCCAATCGGCGCGCCCAGCGGCATGATCGCCACACAGCCAATATCCTCGAGCTTCTTTGCGGTAATCGGATCATCATTGGTGTAGGCCATGACATCGAATCCGTCCTTCACCAGCTCGCGCGCTGCCTCCAGCGTTTCCACCACATCAGGATAGAGCGTTTTTCGCTCGTTGGTTTCCTTGGCCAGCACTTCCAGCTTCACCAGATTCCAGCCGCCCAGCTCGCGCGCCAGACGAAGCGTGCGCACTGCATCGTCTGCCGTGTAGCAACCTGCCGTATTAGGAAGGTAGGTGTAGCGCGAAGGTGGCAGCACATCCTGCAGGCTGCCCTCGCCCTTTTTGGCAAGATCGATGCGGCGAATAGCGACCGTGACAATCTCGGCGCCGCTGGCTTCAATCGCCGCCTTGGTTTCGGCAAGGTCTTTGTATTTACCGGTGCCCACCAGCAGGCGTGAATGATAGGTTTTGCCAGCGATCGAAAATCCCTTATCCACTATCCGCCTCCAATAAAACGCACGACCTCAACGCGGTCACCTTCGGCCAGCGGTTCAGCACTCCAGCGAGCGCGTGGGACAATGACCTGATTTTTCTCAATTGCCACCTGGGTGGCATTGATGCCCAGGGACTCAACCAACGCCGCCACGGTGCAGGCGTTATCAAGCAGATGAGTTTTACCGTTGAGTGTAATTTGCATAACTCCGCCATTGCGAGAAGCCGCAAGGAGGCGCGGCGATCCAGTTATTGATTGAAACATCTGGATTGCTTCGCTACGCTCGCAATGACGGCAGTAATTAACCAAGAAGCAATTATGACTAGTAAAATTCTTATCGTCAATGGTCCTAACCTCAATATGCTCGGCAGCCGCGAGCCGCATATTTATGGCCATCAGACGCTGGCCGATATTGACGAAATTTGCAAAAAAACCGCCAGTGCCCGCGGGCTGGAGGTGGATTGCTGGCAATCCAACCACGAAGGCGAGATCATCACCCGCATTCAGAAGGCGGGGGCGCAGTATCACGGGCTGATTATCAATGCAGGTGCTTATACCCACACATCCATTGCGATCATGGATGCGCTGCTTGCCATTTCTATTCCGGTGATTGAGGTGCATCTTTCCAACCCGCTGCGGCGTGAAGAATTCCGCCACATATCGTATGTTGGGCAAGCCGCTAAGGGCTCTATCTGCGGTTTCGGCGCGGATAGTTACAAATACGCCATCAGCGCGATGGCGCAGCTGCTTCATGCTTAATATCGCCCATCGCGGCGCCTCGGGCCATGCGCCCGAAAATACCATGCTGGCGTTCAACAAAGCGCTGGAAATGGGCGCGAATGCAATGGAGTTTGATGTGCATGCATGTGCTAGCGGCGAGGCAGTGATTCTGCATGATGACACGCTGGATCGTACCACGAATGGTAGCGGCCTTGTTAGCGCCACCAGACTTGCCGACCTGAAACAGCTGGATGTGGGCTGCGGTGAATCGATCCCGCTGCTTGCTGAGGTGATTCGAACTTTTGCCAGCAAGGCAACCTTGTTTATCGAAATCAAAGATGAGCGAGCGATAGATGAGGTAATTGCACTAATTGACGAACAGGCCGCCCAGCGCGTGCCTTACCACCAGATGATGCTGATTAGTTTTCATCCCGAATGGCTGATTGCCGCCAAACAACACCAGCCCTCGCTTTGCATTGGTGCGCTACCGGATGATACCCAGCCGATTGCAAACGGTTATATCAGCTGGGCTAAACAGCAGGGATTTTCTTCGGTCAATCCCCATCATCGCTGGTTAAACGCTGAGGTGATGGCCGAGCTGCGCATGCATGGGCTTCAGACTTATCCGTGGACGGTGAACGAACCGAACGACATTGCGCGGCTGAAGGCGCTTGGGGTCGATGGCATTATTTCTGATTATCCGGATCGCGTGTGAATCTGTCATTGCGAGGAGCGCCAGCGACAAAGCAATCCAGTCCTGCACTGAACTGGATCGCCTCGCCACTGCGTGGCTCGCGATGACGAATCAACTGAATCCCGAACTGCTCCTTGCCGCCTATGCGCAGGGCTATTTCCCGATGGCCGAAAGCCGGCATGGCGATGACATACGCTGGTATGATCCTGAGCAGCGCGGGGTGATACCGCTTGAAAATTTTCATGTGCCAAGGAGCCTTGAAAAATTCCTAAAAAAAGCGCCATTTCACTATTCAATGAACAAGGCATTCAGCACGGTCATGCGCGCTTGCGCCCAGCGCGATTCAACCTGGATCAATGATGAGATTATTGACATTTACTGCCAATTACACGAGATGGGCTATGCGCACAGCGTGGAGGTGTGGACACGTCATTCCCTGCCTTTGGTCAGCAGACCAAAGGATAGGGGAATCCAAAACAGCAAAAGTTCAGAAGAACTTTTGCGCTTCAAGCAATCTACTGATTGCTTGAAACTGGATCCCCGCGACAAAATGCCTACTGACATTTTGCGCGAGGATGACGATGTGTTAATCGGCGGGCTTTATGGTGTGTCGCTGGGGCGCGCCTTTTTCGGCGAAAGCATGTTCTCCCGCACCAGCAACGCCAGCAAGGCGGCGCTGGTATTTCTGGTGCAGCAGCTGCGCGTAAACGGCTACACGCTGCTGGATGCGCAATATGTGAACGACCATCTCAAACAATTCGGAATTGTTGAGATAACGAAAGAAGCATATCTGGCAAGGCTTAAAGAGGCGCTGGCCTAGGCGTGGCCGACCTGAGTGGAGAAGTGCCCAATATCAAAGCCGAGCGAGGCGGTGGCCATATTCCATTTTGCTTCATTGGGGGTTTCAAACACCAGCCTGCGCGAAGCGGGTACCACCAGCCAGCTACCGCCCTCAATCTCCTGCTCCAGCTGCCCAGCGCCCCAGCCGGCATAGCCAAGCATGAGCAGACCTTTTTCCGGCCCCTGCCCGTTTGCGATTTTCTGCAGGATATTCACGCTGGCGCTGACCACGATGCCATCACTGGCATAGAGCGCATCCTGAGGAATCTGCTCCGCTGAGTGCAGCACAAAGCCACGATACGATTCCACCGGCCCACCGAAATGTACTGGCAGATCGGGCAGCGTTAGCCCCGTATCGATATCGAGCTGGTCGAAAATCTCTTTAAGCTTGACGGTTGCCACCGGCACGTTGGTGATGATGCCCATCGCCCCTTCGGCATTATGCACACACATGTAAATCACCGAGCGTACGAATGGCGCCTCCTGAATAGCGGGCGTTGCCACCAGCAATTTGCCAGCAAGAAAAGAAGAGGTGTTGTCAGACATGGTCATGCCCTCATCATAGCTTATTTATCGGCCAGTGTAAACCAGTCGGGAAGGCGCGCTGAAAGCACCACATCCCCAGCGCGAAGCGGCATACCGCTCGCCGCAGCAGCCGAAACCTCTTCAAGCCGAAGTAGCGCCAGGCCTTGGCTGCCTGAAGATGAGCGCAGCTCGCCCGCTTCTTTCTCACCGCAATAAATGATGGCTCCGGCGGCAGACAAGGGTCGGTCTGCTGTGACGATGTGCGGCGCTTTTTTCACCTGCCCGCGATAATGGGTGCGCGCGGTGACTTCCTGCCCGACATAGCAGCCCTTCTGGTAATCCACCCCATGGATCTGGTCGATGCCCCATTCCAGCAGGAAGGATTTTTCGGCCAGCAAATCCTGCGCGCCATCCGGCACGCCAAGGCCGATGCGATGCTTATGGTAATCATCCTCATGCGCGGATGCCGGCGCCACGGAAGGCTCATAGCTGCGCCAGCCGAGCAGCGGCAGGCGCGGATCAGAAAAACCAAGCGCGTGCGGCGGTGTTGGTTCGCCGCCCCAACCTGCCACCACCTGATGAGGCAGCGCGCCGATCTCAACCTTGGAGCGCAGCCGGTATAGCATCAGGCGCTTTTTAAAATCCGCTGCACGCGCACCGTCAATATCCACAAGGAAACCGCCCTCATGCGCGGTGATAAAAAAATCATGAAGGAACTTGCCCTGCGGCGAGAGCATAGCAGCGTAGATCAGCGCCCCCTGCCCGGCTTTGCGGATATCGTTGCTGATCAGCCCTTGCAGGAAACCCGCCGCGTCTTCGCCGGTGATGTGTAAGCAGCTGCGTGATGATAGATGAGCAAACATAAAGTCTACATAGTTCGGCCGGGCGAAAAAAAAAGGGGCTAGTTGATGATCACCGCATCGCGCAGGTAATAAAATATACCGTTTTCATCATTCTGTACCAGCTGAAGCGTGCCCCTGAGCGTGAGCGGATCCCACGAAAATTCAACCGGTTTTTTTGCCTTCACCTCCACCACCAGCGATGGCGTCACGTGATAGTGAAACGGGCAGGATGCCGGGTATGGCCCCAGAAGGAATGTACCTTGCTTGCTGCTCTGCTCGAGAGGAAACATAAAGCCATAAAGCGTGACTTCTGTGCCATCCATGGTCTTTAGATTTTCGCTGAACTGAGGGCTGACCTCATAGGCAAAGCCGCCATCAGGAAAGGTCACCTTGCGCTGCTTTTCCTTGGTTTCAGCAAAAATCTGCCACGGCACCACCCCTTCCTTCACTTTGGGCAGCGCCATCAGCGCGGGCGAAAGTGTTGGTGCATCCTGAAACGACAGCGCGCGCACTGGCGGCGAGACACACAGAACAAGCGCGATGACGCTAACGTATCGAAGCAGAGGCAAGCAAACGGCTGACATCGCTTCGGTATAGCAGGATCGCAGGCAAAAGGGAAATCATCAGCCCGCTGGCAAAAAGCAGCCCCGCCATGAGCAGCTCAGAGCCCATCGGCGCCAGCGGCCACGCCCCCATGGCGGCCAGCTGCGGCGACAATCCCGGCATCAGCATGAGCACGCAGCGGCTGATGAACCCGCCCAGCAGCAACCCAGCCACAAGCACCAGCGCAGCTTCAAAAAGCACCATCTGCATGAGCGTGCGGCGGCGCGCGCCGAGCGCACGCATCAGCGCCATTTCATAACGGCGCTGCATGACCGATTGCATCAGCGCCACCAGCATGCCAATCAGACTGATTGCCACCAGCAGCACGCCAAAGAGCTTCATGGTATCGACCCCCACCCCGATCAGGCTGAGCAGCCGCGCCGTTTCAAAGGCAGGGCTGGCCGCCTGCAGCGCCGATTCACGGTTAATCTGCCTTGGCAGGTGCAAGGCGGCTGCTTTGCTGCGATAGGTCACCAGCAGCGCCGTGACCTCGTCGCTCGGTTTGACCCCTTCTTCATCATGATCGTGTTTGTGTTCATGCTTATGATCATGCGCATGCTCATCGTGGTGGCTGTGGTCGCCATGCACCTGCCACACGCTCTCAAGCGGTGTCAGCACCAGCCGATCCACCACCCCGCCAGTGGGCTTTAAGATACCCACCACGCTGTAGTGGTGATCGCCGTGCTCATCACCGCCTTCGGCAAGGCCGTGGCTGCCGGCAAACTGGCTGCCTAGCGACAGCCCGGCTGCTTTTGCCACCTGTGCACCGATCACGGCTTCCATCGGCTTTTGCCAGAGCACGCCTTCTTTCAGCTCCGCCGAGTAGAGCGCAAGGAACGATGGCTCGGTGCCAACAATGCGAAACCCGCGCAGATTATCACCCAGCGCCAGCGGCACCACCTGTTTCACCTGCGGCATGCGCCGAAGCTGCGGGATGGCCGAGGTAGGGATATTGCCGGTTGGCACATCAAGATGATACACCGACGATAAGATCAGCTGCAGTGGGCTGCCTTTTGCACCTACCACCAGATCAATGCCGCGCGCATCCGCCATCAGCCGCTGCGATATGCGCTCACCGGCATGCAGCATGAGCGAGGTCATCGCCACGCCGAGCGCCATCAGCAGCACCAGCAGCAGGCTGGAAACACGGCGCTGCGAGAGCGAAGCAAGGCTTAGTGAGAAAAGATTCACGCGACCTCCTTCAGGCTCATCTGACCAAGTTCGATGCGTTTTGAAAAACGGCTGGCAATACGCTGGTCGTGAGTGGCGATGATGAGCGTTGCGCCGGAATGTTTTGCCGCGGACTCGAGCAGGTTCATCACGGCGCTGGCATTTGCGTCATCCAGCGCGGAGGTTGGTTCATCCGCCAAAAGCCATGGCGCGCCGCTGGCCAGTGCGCGGGCAATCGCCACGCGCTGCGCCTGGCCATGGCTCAGGCTTGCTGGCATGGCGCGGGCTTGATCCGAAACCCCCACCCGCTGCAGAAGATCCATCAGCCGCGCGTCATCTGCTTTCAGGCCAGCAAGGTAGCTCGCCAGGCGAAGGTTGCCGAGCACATCCAGCATCGGCACTAAATGGAGCGTTTGAAAGACCATACCAATATTGCGCGCACGCCACGCATCGCAGGCATCGGTTAGCATCGAGGAAACCAGCTCATTCTGCACCCGCACCTCGCCGCTGGCAGGCGTAAGCAGCCCGGCCATCAGGTGGAGCAGCGTGGTTTTGCCGCAGCCCGACGCCCCCAGCACCAGCGTGTGTTCGCCCGGCCTGATGGTGAGATTCACATGGCTTAGAATCAGCTTGCCACCAGCCCGGTAGCTGACATCGCGCAGCTCGATCATGGCTGGCAACCTTCGCACACCACCGGCAATTCGATCACCGCGTGGGAAGGCAGCTCAACCGACATGCCGCGCAGCTTTTCCAGATGGTCGATAAGGCGGTGGTCGTGGCGCTCTTCGACTTTTTTGCAAGCCACGCAAATGGTGAGCGCAGAAAGTGCGTGGTCATGATCAGCGGCGCAGTTGCAGGCGATGTATGAATTGATGGAAGCCAGGCGGTGCACCATGCCCTTTTTCTCCAGGCTGGCGAGCGCGCGGTAAATAATCGGCGGGCTGTTGACCCCTTTGGATTTTAGCCGGGAAAGAATCGCATAGGCGGGCATGGGCTGGCGGCTGGCGCGAAGCTGCGTGAGCACTAACTGGCTGGGATGCTTGCTTAATTTGCTTGTTCTTGCCATGACATCGATCCCTTTGTGAAGATTATGTTACAGTATAACAAATCGCTTGCGAGTCAAGTCCCTGCGGCAGTAGAATAGCCGTCATGAAAGCTTCGGCAACCGACCAAGAACAACGCAAAACCAGCG
Organism: Rickettsiales bacterium; assembly: GCA_947459535.1. Classification (GTDB taxonomy): domain Bacteria; phylum Pseudomonadota; class Alphaproteobacteria; order Rickettsiales; family SXRF01; genus JAJTHB01. The sequence continues at coordinate 11,217 of CANHDY010000050.1, forward strand.
CCGAGCGCGCTGAGGATATCGCCTATACCATCAACCATTCGCTTGCCTGCACGCTCACTGATTTTATCAACCCCATCATCAACAGCTACACCGATGGCAAGATTCGCGGCATTGGCGGCTGCGGCCATGATCACAGCAAAGATGGCGGGCACCATCACGGCCATGATCACAAGCACGAGCACAAGCATGATCACCATGAGCATGGCCCGGGCTGCAAACATCACCACCATCATCCTCACGAGCATCCGCATGAACACGTGCACGCGCATGCACCCAAAGGCAGCCTCACACGGCTTGAAAAACTGAAGCTGGCCATTCGTGAAGGCTTTACGAAAGAACGCCTGATTCAGTGGGCGAAGGGTGAGTTTATCGGCGATTTTGGCGCCGTGCCGCTGACCATCGCTACGCAGCGATTAGCACCGGGCATGATGCAGGGCATCCGCACGCTTTCTGAGCCCATCATGGGCCCCCTGTTTAAAACAGGCATTGGTATGGGTAGCAAGCGCTGGGCAAAGGAACACGGCGTCGAGGTTGGATCACCCGAATATGACCAGCATGTGAAGGCCGTGTATGAACATGAGCTGAGCCATTTCCCTCAGGCCGTGGCGTGGACAGGCTATTCGCTGGCGCTCAATGTTGGCTACCAGATGCACGCGGATCAAACCGCTTATCGATCATTTACCCACAAGCTCGCAAGCAAAAGCACAGCCGCTATCACAGGCATGGCAGTGACCGCCGGGCTGGTGGTTGCCGCACGTGTGGCCGCCCCCCATACAGTTCGCAAATTCGACCAGTGGACAAGCAGCAACGTGCTGCTGCCCACCACCAAATTTGTTGGCAGGTTCTTTGGGGTGGATAGCGACGCTGTGGATCGCATGGCCGCCCACGAAGAGGCATTGAAAGAAGGACGCTGGACAGAACGACTATCCGAGCAGCAGAGCCAGCAGGCAGCGGCTAGACCTTTACTCTAGAGCGCTTTCTTTGAGCTTGCGGTAAAAGGTGGATTTGGCAAGGCCAAGAACATCCGCCGCGCGCGTCACATTGCCGCTCATCTGCGCCAGCACCGCCTTCAGCACCTCATGCTCAAGCTCTTCCATCGATTTAAAACTGCCATCCATATGGCGAAGCGCAACATGTAGCGGTGCGAGGGAAGACGATGCCGGCGATGATTCAGAAGGCGTGCTGGCTTCATGCATCGCCTCGAGCAGGCGGCGATCAATCTGATCCGACTCCGCCAGCACCAGCGCCCGATGAATCAGCCCTTCCAGCTCGCGCACATTGCCCGGCCAGCGATGATGGCTGAGATAGTCAATCGCATCCTCTGACAGGGTTTTGAGCGGCAGGCGATCTGACAGCGAAATGCGATCAATGAAATGCAGCGCCAGCGGCACCACATCCTGCACGCGCTCGCGCAGCGGCGGTATCGTAATCGGCAGCACGTTCAAACGAAAATACAAATCCTCGCGGAAGCGCCCCGCCTGTACCTCGCGGCGTAGATCGCGGTCGGTAGCGACAATCATGCGCACATTCACACGCACCGGCTTGCTACCGGCCGCCTGCTCCAGCTCGCGCTGCTGCACCAGCCGCAGCAGCCGCACCTGCGCTTCCGGTGCCAGCGCGCTGATATCATCAAGAAAGAGCGTGCCGCCATCGGCCGCGCGAATGCGCCCGGGCTGCTGGGCGGTGCCAAAAAGCAGCGTTTCGATACCCTGCGAGACCGCACTGCAATTCACCGCAACAAATGGCAGGCCGCTTCGTCTGCTTTCATGATGAATGGTGCGCGCCAGAAGCTCTTTACCAACACCGCTTTCACCCGCCAGCAACACCGGCACATCACTCGCTGCCGCCTTGCGCGCATAGGCAATCGTGCCAGCCAGCGAGCCCTGATGCCCAATCATCTCCGAAAATCGGCTGCCAGACTCTTTCGCCTGACGCAGCCGCGCCAGTTCCTGCGATAGCGCCGACAGGCGGATGGCATTTTCAATCGCAACGCCCAAATGCGCCGGCTGCGGCGGTTTGACGATGAAATCGCTTGCCCCTTCTTTAATCGCGCGCACCGCCAGTTCCGTATCATCGCTGCCGGTTAGCATCAACACCGGCAGATCCGGGCGCAAACGGCGCATCTGCGCCAGCGTCTCAAAGCCATTCATGCCCGGCATGTGAATATCGAGCAGCACCGCGCTGAGGTCGCCAATGTTCGACGCGCGAAGGCGCCGCAGCGCTTCTTCACCGCTATCCACCGCCATCACCTGATAGCTGAGTTTTTTTGATAGCAGCGCCGACATCAGCTGCCGCTGCACCGGCTCATCATCCACCAGTAAAATAGTATGGGTCATGCGCGATTCCGTTTTATTTTGAAACTATAGCATATTTTTTTCTTAAAATCGAACGCTTTTTGAGAATTTATTGGGCCACAACTCAAGCAACCCATTGTTTTTTACATTGTTTTGATGGCCGGCGCACTCAGGCGATAATATACTCACTTGAATAAATAATTATACATGTTATAGTTCGGGGATGAGCTATAGCAAAGATATAAGGCGTCTTGTTAACAAGCACGTCGCGAATGGTGGAAGCAAGTC
>CANHDY010000051.1 GCA_947459535.1 Rickettsiales bacterium
AAACCCGACCGTATTGATTCCCTGTTTATTGAACGAGTGATGACGCGGCCGCTGAAGCGGCTTTCGGTGCTTGCGGCAGAGGAAGCATTTAATGAAAAAGTTGCGATCAGCGACGAAGCTGCTTCGCTTCTGCTTAAAGAGATGAAAGATAAGTTTGACATTCTGGTGCTGGATATTCCCCGCCATCTACGCACATTCAGCCGAAAGTGTCTCGAGCAGGCGGATATGGTGGTGCTGGTGACAGAACTTTCATTGCTGTCGCTGCGTGATACTCTCAGGCTGCAGGATCTGATGAGAGAGCAGCTTAAAATGAAAGCTCCGCTGGTTGTTGCTAATCGTGTGGGCCATACCAAGCACGACATGAAGAAGACCGATTTTGAAAAGGCTATTGGTGCAGAGGTGGCGTATACCATTCCCTATATCCCGGATGCGTTTATTCCTCCCAGTGATCAGATTCCTGTTGTCAAATTCAAAAGCTTGCCAGCGATGAAACCGCTCTATCAATTGGCAGAGCGCGTTGAACCGGAAGCGAAAAGTTTAATCGTTGCAGTGAAAGAGAAAAAACCTCTTGGTTTACTCAGTGGCATTGTCGGCGGAGCCAAAAAGGCCAAGCCAGCGCCTAAAACAAAAGAGGCATAAACCATGTTTGGTAAAAGAGGCACTCAGGATCCAGCGCCCGTTGAGAAATCTCAGGTTTCAACGGAAAAAGCTGCTTCTGCCGCACCAGCTCCAACAAAAGAGCGTAAAAGTGGCGAAGATCTGCTGGTGATTACCGATAGCCCGATTGCCGCACCTGTAGAGCCAGCGATTGATGAGCTACGCGAGACAAAAGATAAAATCTACACTCTGCTCATGGGGCAGATTGATATTGCCACCAGCTCACGCTTGCCGCGAGAAGAGCTGAAACGACAGATTATCGAGATGATTGGCGATATCGTGATGGAGCAGAAATTTGCTCTTTCGATGTCGGAGCAGCAGCTGCTTGCTAACCAGATTGTTGATGACATGCTGGGTTTTGGCCCGCTGGAAACATTGCTTCGTGATGATCTTGTCACGGATATTATGGTCAATGGGCCTTATCAGATTTATGTCGAGCGCAAAGGCAAGCTTGATCTGACGGATGTTAAGTTCCGTGACAACTCCCATGTCATGGCGATTGCCACCAGAATTGTAACCGCAGTTGGACGCCGCGTCGACGAATCGCACCCCATCTGCGATGCACGTCTGCCGGATGGATCGCGCGTGAACGTGATTGCGCCGCCCTGCGCGATTCGTGGAACATCTATTTCTATTCGTAAGTTCTCACAGAAAAAGATTACCCTTGATACCATGGTGCCGACACGCAACATTTCAGAGACGCAGTGTAAATTGCTGAAAATCTGCGGGGCTATTCGTTTGAATATGATTGTCTCCGGCGGTACGGGGTCGGGTAAAACGACCATGCTCAATGCTCTTTCGCGCATGATCAGCAATGGCGAGCGCATTGTGACGATTGAAGATGCGGCGGAACTTCAGCTTCAGCAGCCGCACGTGGTGCCGCTGGAAACCCGCCATGCTAACCTGGAGGGCGATGGGGAGATTACGATGCGTGATCTCGTGAAGAATGCACTCAGGATGCGTCCTGATCGCATTATTCTTGGCGAGGTTCGTGGTGGCGAGGCGTTTGACCTGCTTCAGGCGATGAATACAGGTCACGATGGTTCCATGGGCACGCTTCATGCCAATAATCCACGTGAAGCGCTGACGCGCCTTGAAAACATGATTGGCATGGCAGGCATCAACCTGCCCAGCAAAGCGGTGCGCACACAAATCGCCAGCGCTGTTCAGCTGATTGTGCAGATGCAGCGTATGCGTGATGGCGTACGACGTTGCACGCATGTGACTGAAGTCGTCGGCATGGAGGGCGATGTGATTGTCACACAGGATCTTTTCACGTTCGAATTCACAGGGGAGGATGAAAGCGGTAAACTCACCGGTGAGTTCCGTTCCAGTGGTATTCGTCCTAATTTCACGCCGCAAGCCTCCTATTTCGGGCTCGAAAAAGCGCTGATTGAGGCCATGACTTCCGGCCAGGAGTAGGCATGTGATTAAGCCCATCGATATCATTGTCCTACTTCTTCTTGGGGTGGGTTATGCGGTGTACTGGTATAAATTCGGCCCTGGTCGCCGCCGCAAAGAACAGCTGCTTCGCGTAGAGCAGATTAAGGCAAGGCGTAGTTCAGGTAAAAATGCCTCCGATATGTCGCTGCGGCGAAAAACTCATGCAACGACAGGCCTTGCACATATCCTGCTGAAACCACTGCCAGAGCTGACACGGCTGCAGGACCGGCTCGAGCGTGCAGGAAAAACCGGAATAAGTGCAAAGCAGTATCTTTTTCGTCGTCTCATGAATATTGCGGCCATTTTGTTTGTCTTGTCGGTTATTTTCAAGCTGCACATGGCGCTCGCATTTGGGATTGCGGTGATTGCTGGGGGGTGGATTCCGCTCAAGTTGATTGACCGCGCCATCAACAAGCAGGCAAAAGCATTTTTGAGAGTATTTCCGGATGCGCTGGATCTTATGGTGCGCGGGCTTCGCTCAGGGCTACCTATTTCCGAATCATTCAACGTGATTGCGCAGGAAATCCCAAACCCGGTGGGAGCGGTGTTTGCAGAAGTGGCAAGCACCATGAAGCTAGGCGTGCCGATGGAAAAAGCACTATTTGCCATGGCAAAAAAAATGGAGCTGACGGAGTTTAATTTTTTCACCACCAGTATTGTGCTGCAACGTGAAACTGGCGGTAATCTCGCTGAGATTCTTAATAACCTCTCTGAAGTGCTTCGCAGCCGCTACATCATGCAGATGAAAATCAAAGCCATGTCCTCGGAAGCCAGAGCTTCCGCCTATATTATTGGTGCGCTGCCATTTGTGGTTGTGACGGCGGTGCTTGCGATCAGTCCTGATTACATGCGGCCGCTATGGGAGGATTACCGAGGCAATATTGCCCTTGGGATTGCCATTGGCATGATGACGTTTGGCGGTTGGATTATGCGCCGTATGACTCAATTTCAGATATAGCTATGTATCCAGGTCAGCCACTTACAACAAGTCAGCTATTGCCAGCAGGCGTTGAACTGAATGAGTTTTACGTTGGGTTTGCTGGTGCTGCTGTGCTTCTTGTCATCTATGCGATCTGTAGCAGCTTCCGCCAGCGCGACCTGATGTCGTCTCGCATTCGTGCGATACATGATCGCCGGAAGGAGCTTCGCGGCGAAGTGGTCAGCTCCAAGCGCCGACAGCGCCGTCCGGATGCGAGTGTTAACTTCATGAGGCGTGTGGTTCAGAAATTTCAGCTGGTCAAAAAACTGCAGGCAGATAAAGCAGAAACATTGCTGATTGAAGCGGGATTCCGCTCTAAAGATGCCATTTTTATTTTTACATTTTTTATTGTCGTCGCGCCGATTGTTCTGGGGGTTTTGGGCCTTATCACCATGAAAATTGATTTTGGCTTCAGTGATAAGGTCAGAGTTTTTGATTTGTTTTGGCCCATTGGTGGGCTCTATTTGGGAATGAAGCTGCCATGGATTTATGCTCGCCGAGCAAGATCCAAGCGCTACCTGATGATTCAGCGGTCGCTGTCGGATGTGATGGATTTGATGACCATTTGCGCGGAAGCTGGCTTGAGTCTTGCTGCGACACTGGATCGTGTTTCTAAAGAACTACGGATTTCCTATCCGGAGATGGCAGAAGAGCTTGCGCTTACATCGCTGGAGACGGGATTTCTTCCGGATCGTAAACAGGCACTGACGAATCTGGCAAATCGCTGCCAGCTGCCAGAGATTCGCGGCGTGGTGAGTGTGTTAATTCAGACTGAAAAGTACGGCACGCCAATCGCGCAGGCGCTTCGCGTGCTCTCGGCGGAGTTTCGTCAGGCACGCATGCTGCGTGCTGAGCAGAAAGCCGCGCGCCTTCCGGCGCTCATGACCGTGCCAATGATCACCTGCATATTGCCCGTGCTTTTTATCATCATCATCGCACCAGCAATCGTAAAGCTGCTTGATACCATCAAATAAGCTGAGTTGCTTGGTTTTACCGGGTTCTTGCCACCGGATAGTTTGTTTCTGCTTCGTATCCAAGAAAACTATTGCCCTTGGCTTGATCTACTTGTTCCTCGGCAGGGGAAGGCGCATTCCCGGCGGCTGGTTCAAGCTCCATCATCTTATCCGCTCGCTGGTTATTAACTGGCTCGCTATCTAATACAGCAACACGATTTAGGCTTTTCTGATAATCCTGCTTCAGCATCTCAGCATAACGTTCGTAAAACGCCTGATTTTTGTCAGCTTCCTTTTCCGACATCACTTCCAGATTCAGCTGGCGCGCCTTGTCTGCGTTGCCACTTACACCGTAAGCGAGGGCGAGATTATAGCGCATATTCGCAGGTGCATTGTCCTGCTTCATCCATGGCTCGAGCAGTTTGATCGACTGTTCGGGCTTGAGGTCAAGAATATAAGAAAGTGCCAGATTATTGATGGTCTGTGCAGAATTCGGATCAATGCGCAGTGCTTGCTGGTAAAGTTCCTGTGCGGCGGTGTGATTGCCCGCTTTATCAAAAGCCACAGCCTTGCCATTATAGCCTGAGACGCTCTGGTGATTGATGGCGGTAAGCTTGTCAAACACGGCGATGGCTTCTTTAAACTCGCCTGCATCAATCAGGGCATAACCCAGCTGTGCCAGCACATCTTCATTGGCGGGCTGCCGTTTGAGCGCATTCTGCATCACCGCAATGGCCAGCTGATGATCTCCTTCGCGGCGATAGATTTTGGATAGCGCGAGATGGGCTTCAACAGCAGAACCTTCCGCAAGCACCTGCTGTTCCAGTGTCTGCCGCTCGAGCTGCGTGGATACGGGTTTGGCCTGCGGGTGTGAGGCTGCGGCAAGGATCATGCAGATCGCGGCAACAGGTGTTCGATAAATGGCACGCATAAAACCCCCCATGGTGGGAAAAAAATCCACATCATCTGCCCACAGGCAGATGATGTGGCAAGCAGGGGAGACTCTATCGGCTCAGGCGAAGGTTCGCAAGCGAATCACCAATCATGCGGAATGCATTTTGCAGGTCGGTGCCGGTTGGGCTGAAGAAATAATATTCAGGCCGCGTAGCGCAATTTTGCAGCAGGCTTCGCGTAGCGGTGCTGATGCCACTACCAAGCGCGACGGTGTAGACAAGAATGCCATTGTTCTTCATGTTGGTGCAGACTTGTGTCAGGCGCTGATCAAGACGCGTTTCAGCAGTGGTTCCGTTGGTGGTTCCAAGTCTGCCCTCTTCGAGATAGCCATAGGCGCCGCGGCCAGTATTGGTAATGACGTTATCGCCGTCCGTCATCAGTACCACAGCTTTATTCATCAGTGGTGCGTCATAATCCAGCGGTAGCAGGTTGGTATTCATCTCGCCGCCCCACAGCCCTCTCCAGCGCGGCGAAAGCATGCGCCAGCCCCATACCATACCGATGTTAATCAGTGTATTGCCGCGTGGTTGCAATGTGTTGATGGAGCTCAGCACTGCTGACTTGGACGCAGTCAGCGGTAGTACGGCCTGCGGGCAATCGCGGTTTGGTCCCAAGCCGACCCCAAGACCAGAGCGGAACCGCAGGTTGGCGCTTGGAGTGGTTAAACAGTTATTGTAGCTGGTCGCGTTCGTGCCATGCCATGCGTTGCGGCTGGTGTGGCACGCCCAATAATATTTAGGAAAGCGTGTTTCTGGGGTTGAGCCGGTAGGCGCGGCAGGCGGTGTGTCGGTCACGTCCTGATTGCCAGACTCACGCGCTTCAACGCAGCCTGTCCAGGGCGAGGCTGGAGGCCAGAGATAGCTGTCAGGCACGGTCCAGCTGGCTCTGCTGCTGCCGATATTAACGGCTTGTGAAAATGGCACCATACCGACCCAAAGGTTGGGCACGGTTTCTCGGGTTCCGTACAATATGTTGACAAGAGTCGTGGCGGCGGCGCGCGCGGCTTGAATTTTAGTCTGGCCGCTGCCGGCGCTCTCGCTCATGGAGCCCGTGACGTCCATCACCATCACCAGCTCAAGACCGCTGGTCGCGCGCGTAATTTCTGTGCTGGCGCTGATAGGCATGCTGCTGATGCCAAAAATCTGCATAAAAGTCATGGGTACAACACCCTGGGCACTCAGGGTCAGAGTGGATAGATCTTGGCTGCCTGTGACGCTCAGGCTCGTAACCTGCGAACCCATATATTGGTTCGGATAGTTAGCGTTGAAATATTTGGTGACTTCGGTGTTCAGGTTAACGGTGCTGGCGTTTGATCCAGCGGCCAGACCAGCGGCATCGAGCGCTGAGCTCATGCGAGACTGAGCAATCTGCAGGCGCCCCATATCGACGGCAATACCAGCGGAACCAACTATGACAAAAATACCCAGCCCAACAAGCGGCATGGCAGAAGCTCGCTCAGAGCGAAGCAGACGTTTAGCAGTGTAAAAGAGCTGTTTCATACAGCCTCCATGTAGGATGTTCATGATCCAAGTGTTTGTAAGTCGCCAAGGCGCGGTTTAAACACAGCAACACGATATAGCTGCTGAGAGGCAAAAAATTGAGACGACATCAATGGTGAGTAATTATAAAAGACTTCTGCAATAATCACGGTATCACGATCATTGAGGGTTAAGCCGCCCGGCAGGGTGGCAGACAGACCAGTGGTGCCAATCTGGCTGCTACGTGTCCAGGTGCCGCCACCTGAGTATTGCCAGTTGACACGCGGCGGGTTTGTGCCGCTTTTGCTGACAGAGGTGATAATCACGAAACCATTAGCACCAAAGCTATAAGGTTGCATCACCTGCCCTGCGGCCGTTATCAGTTGATTCAGCTGAGTGACACCAATCGTCTCCGATTGTGAAACGACGTCGGAAATCGTGATGGCTGATTTTTCAACCTTCTGGCTCACGATCATGAAGCGCGTAATCTCAACACTACCTATAAATAACGCCAGCAGAAATGGCAGTGAAATCGCGAATTCGACATAGGCAATGCCATGTTGAGCTTTTCTGAAAGTGTTTATTTTTTTGATGATGTTTAGCTTCATGCGTATTTTCATGGGGCTTACCATGGCTCATTTTTGACGACTGTGCGGGCAGTCAGCTGAATGGTATTGCCGATGATGGCGCTGACAACGGGCGTAAAAATAGGCCACGGGTAGCTGACTGTATAAACAACGATATCGTTAGCTTGGCCGGCGCCTGCTACCCCCATATCGGCGTCCCACTGCGCGTTTCCATTAATGTCAGTGTAGCTTTCCCCGGTATTGTAAATGCCGTTGCCATTGGCATCAATAAATGGTTCAGGGCGGTTGACATTATTAAATGCTGAGTAGGTCGTCATTGTTACCGTGATATTGTTTCGATCGAGCAGTCCTACGGTTCTATCTGCAACACTGTTGATGAGCTGCTGTTCGCGGCTGAGGCCGCTGCCATTATCGTTACCAGTAATACCAACACGCGCCGTGGAATTGGTTGCGCTTTCCATTACGGTTTGCGTAAACATGATGAGCGAAAATTCAATAATTCCCATCATAAATAAAATCAGCACCGGCGACAGCATCGCAAACTCGATTGCCGTCGTTCCGTCTTCACGGCGGCGAAGCAGCCCGCAGATGTGCGTGATTTTTTTTCTCATGCTAACCAGCTCAAGAGTGTCATTGAACAGTTCACGTTAGCATGATCATGTTTAACGTGAGGTAAAAAATCCATCGCAGTTTATTGATAATTATAGCTAATTTGATGTGTAATTGGGGTCTTTTGTGGCTGCTGGGGGCGCAGCGCTAAAAAAATAATCCATTAAAAACCAGCGGCTTATTTTTTGCTGACGTAAGCCACCACTGCGCGCTATATTCGCCTCAAATTTTAGCTGTTTTATTCGATGCGCTCACCCCTTCACTTTTTTTTGCAGCAACTGACCGAAATCAACTGGCTGATTGTGCTCATCATGAGTCTGATTGCGGCGGTCGGCGTGATGATGATGGTATCCGCAGGCGGCGGCGAGTGGTCGCCGTGGGCGAGTCAGCAATTCACGCGCTTTATCGCCGCATTTGTAGTGATGCTGGTGATCGCCGTGATGCCGATGCGCTGGCTGCTCGATTATGCCTATCTCATTTATTTTGCGGCGGTCATTGTGCTGGTGGTGGTGGATATTATCGGCCACACCGGCATGGGCGCACAGCGCTGGCTGCGTATTGGCGGCCTGAATCTCCAGCCGTCAGAATTCACCAAACTGGCTGTGGTGCTGGCACTCGCACGTTATTTTCATCACCTGCAGCCGGAAGATATCCGGCGCATTCCTTATCTGGCAGTACCGCTGGTGATGCTTCTTATTCCAGCAGCACTCATTTTTCGCCAGCCAAACCTTGGTACGACGATCATTCTGTTATCGATGGGCGGGATCATGTGTTTTCTCGCGGGGGTGCAGTGGCGCTATTTTATTGGCGGGGCGGTGGCGGCGGTGGCGGCGGCGCCGGTGGCATGGCATTTCATGCACGGCTATCAGAAAAAACGTGTGCTGACGTTTCTTGATCCCAATCAGGATCCGCTGGGGGCGGGCTACAACATCCTGCAATCGAAAATTGCCATTGGCTCGGGCGGTTTTTTTGGCAAGGGCTTTCTGGAAGGCACGCAAAATCAGCTTAACTTCCTGCCTGAAAAACACACCGATTTTATTTTCACCATGTTGGCGGAGGAGTTCGGTTTCCTTGGCGGCATGGTGCTGCTGTCGCTTTATGCGCTGCTTATTCTCTGTGGTATGCTGGTGGCGCTACGCTCTAAAAGCACCTTCGGCGCGATGATTGCGGCGGGGGTCACGGCCATGGTCTTCATCCATGTGCTGATCAATGTCGGCATGGTGATGGGGCTGATGCCGGTGGTGGGGGTGCCGCTGCCGCTGATGTCGTATGGCGGTAGTATCACGCTTTCAACCGTGTTTGCCGTGGGGCTGATGCTGAATTGCTGGGTGCACCGCGACCAGATGCCAACCCGCTACACGCCTAAACTATAAGCCTTGTAAAGCGTGCCTTCAGGCGCTATTCTGAGAAGGTCGTATAAACTCAAAGGATTGGTTTGGCTGCGCGCAGTCAGGCCTGTGGATATGGTATGTTGGAATCCGCGCAGGAATCGCGCCGCAGTGCGCGTGGCGATCAGCGTGCGGCTGGCGAGGGGATGTATGCCGCGCTGGATCTGGGCACGAATAACTGCCGGCTGCTGATTGCGGCGGTGCCTGCTTGCGGCGCTTCGCTGAAAGTACTGGATAGCTATTCGCGCATTGTGCGCCTCGGCGAAGGTGTCAGCAGCAGCGGCAAGCTCTCGCAGGAGGCGATGGATCGCACGTTGCAGGCGCTTAGTGCCTGCCAGAAAAAAATTGCCAAATATCCGCTCTCGGGCATGCGCTTTGTCGCCACCGAAGCCTGCCGCCGCGCCAGCAATGCGCAGGAATTTCTTGCCCGCGCCGAGCGCGAAACTGGCCTTGCCATTGAAATCATCTCCACCGAAGAAGAAGCGCAGCTGGCCTTCCGTGGCTGTGCCTCGCTGCTGAAGCCACCTGCCAGCCGCGCCGTGGTGTTTGATATTGGTGGTGGCAGCACGGAGCTGATGTGGATTGATACGGCAAGCAAAGCCATTCTTGACTGGATATCAATCGATTTCGGCGTCATGAACCTTGCCGATAAATATGGCGGTAGCGATTTTTCTGACCTTGCGTTTGATGATATGGTCTCGGCGCTGGCTGCGCGGCTTTCAGCCTTTAATGAAAAAAATAATATCGCCCAGCATGTAGCCTCCGGCGCGGTGCAGCTGCTTTCCACTTCCGGCACCGTGACCACACTGGCAGCCATTCATTTAGGCCTGCCGCGCTATGACCGCGCGCGCATTGACGGCATCACGCTGCCGGCTGACGATATTCGCGCCACCACGCGCCGCTTGCTTGCCATGCGCCCGTCGGAGCGTTTTTCCCATCCCTGCATCGGGCCGGATCGCAGTGATTTTATCCTCTCTGGCTGCGCGATTTTCGACGCTATCAGCGGCCTGTGGCCAGCGCGCGAGGTCACGATTGCCGATCGCGGTGTGCGCGAAGGCATTATTCTTTCGTTGCTGGAACCATGAAAAGCGCAGGCAACAAAGGCGGCACGCGCCATCTCAAAACGCGGGTGAAAACGGCCAAGGGGCGCAAAACCTCCTCGACTCTGTGGCTGCAGCGCCAGCTGAATGACCCTTACGTGCATCAGGCTAAAAAAGACGGCTATCGGTCGCGCGCGGCCTACAAGCTGGTCGAAATGGATGATAAATTCCGCTTTTTAAAGCCCGGCCAGCGTGTGCTGGATTTGGGCGCGGCGCCCGGCGGCTGGGCGCAGGTGGCGGCAGCGCGGGTCAAATCAACCACGAAAAATCCAACCGTGCTGGGCATTGATTTACTGCCGGTGGATGATATTAGCGCTGTGACGCTCATGCAGCTCGATTTCATGGATGATGAGGCGCCGCAGCGCATTCGTGCGGCGCTGGGCGGCGCGGTGGATGTCGTGCTTTCCGACATGGCGCCTAACACCACCGGCCACACGCCCACTGATCACCTTCGCATCATGGTGCTGCTGGAGGCGGCCTATGAATTCGCCAAGGAAATTCTGGCGAAGGATGGCGCGTTTGTTGCTAAAATTTTTCAGGGCGGCACTGAACGCGAATTACTTGCGCAAATGAAAAAAGATTTTGCCAGCGTGAAGCACGCCAAACCCAAGGCCAGCCGTGCTGATTCCGCAGAGATGTATGTGGTGGCGATGGGGTTTAAAGGGTGAGCCGGATGCTCGTCATCGCGAGCGAGCCATGCGAGCGTGGCGATCCAGTTATTGGATTGCTTCGTCGGCTTTGCCTCCTCGCAATGACATTATGGGTGAGTGGCTGTGCTCCCCTTGAGCAACCTTTCATTTCTGATACGAAACAATCTGCACGCATCGAGCGTGGGTTGTTTGTTGCGTCCGATGGCGCGCTGCTGCCGCTTCGTTCGTGGCTGCCGAAAGGAAAACCCAAGGCGGTCGTGATTGCGCTGCACGGCTTTAATGACTACAGCAAAGCCTTTGAAACAGTAGGGCCTTATTTTGCGCGGCGCGGCGTGGCATTTTATGCTTATGACCAGCGCGGGTTTGGCGCTTCCATCCAGCCCGGCATCTGGGCGGGCAGGGAGAACCTGATGCGCGATGTTGCCGAGCTTTCGCAATTGCTGCGCACGAAACACCCGCATAGTGCACAGGTGATTATGGGTGAGAGCATGGGAGCGGCGGTGGCGCTTTCAGCGGTGGCAAACGAGCGGGTGGCGCCGGATAAGCTGGTGCTCAGCGCCCCTGCCATCTGGGGCGGTAGCAACATGAACCTGCTTTACCGCACCACGCTTGCCATCAGTGCCCATGTTGCACCCGGCTGGCAGCTGACCGGCCGTGACCTGAAAATTCAAGCAACTGACAATATTCCCCTGCTGCGCCAGATGTCGCTGGATCCGCTGATTATCAAATCCACACGGCTTGATGCGGTGTATGGGCTGGTGCAGCTGATGGGGGATGCGTTTGAGGCGCTGCCGCAGGTGCAAAGCGAGCTGCTGCTGCTGTATGGCGGCAATGATCAGGTGATTCCGCCATCCAGCATTGAGGTGGCGCTCGCGCGCTTTCCAAAGCCGCTCACTTTTGCTTATTACCCTGAGGGCTATCACATGCTGCTGCGCGACCTTGCGGGCGAGCGCGTGATGGCGGATATCGCGCATTGGGTTTCCCGATCTGGCCACAACCTGCCCTCCGGCCATGGCAAAGAGGTTGACCCTAAAAATGCGAGGTGACCTAGGAGATCTTGAGCTTAAGCCCAAGCGCGTTGATCACTCGAATCACGGTATCAAAGCTTGGGCTAGTTTTTCCGGATAGCGCGCGGTAAAGGCCGGCTCTGGTCATGCCGGCTTTTTTGGCGATGTGTGTCATGTTTTTGGCGCGCGCTGCGATTCCGAGCGCATGTGCAATGAGCTGCGGGTCGCCATCTTCCACCGCCAATGCGATAAAGCCATTAATATCGGCTTCGCTCTTAAGATAATCGGCAATATCGAGTTTTTTGAGTTTTGATTTCATATTATGACCTGTAGGTTTTGGCTAAAATTTTGGCTTTCGTAATGTCATGCGATTGGCTGGATTTATCGCCACCACCCAGCATGATAATGATCTCTTTACCGCGCTGAATAAAGTATAATCGGTACCCGGCGCCGTAATGAATTCGTACTTCACTCACACCTTCACCCACCGGCTTGACATCTCCCAGATTCCCGAGCTCAATGCGCGCGAGGCAAACAGCGATACGGCGCACTGCCTCACGGTCTCGAACAGCATTAAGCCATTTATTGAATGCATCGCTGCGATATAAAGTAATCACTATTTGATAGTATACTATAGTATACATTTATGCAAGGGAAGTTTTGCTCCCTTGACGTGCTTAGTGATTACGGATAAAGCCTAGCCAAGCGGTTCTTCGAGAGAAGATCAAAAGGGAACCACGTGCAAATCGTGGGCTGTTCCCGCAACTGTAAGTGATGAATGCTTTTTCACTCACGTCACTGGGAAACTGGGAAGACAGAAAAAGCATGGCGATTCGCGAAGTCAGGAGACCTGCCGCTTGAGTGTCACGCGCATCTGATGGACGGGAAGATCCGGGGGGTGTTGTAAAAGAATTTTTCCTCTCCCCTTGAGGGAGAGGACGGTTTTTCTTAGGCTTACGATAGTTAAGTCTTAGAAAAATCGAGGAGAGGGGTTTCTTGTTTAAACCCCCCACCCTAACCCTCCCCCTCAAGGGGGGAGGGGATAAAAAAAATCCTTACGTGGTGGCACTGCTTTTTCGCTGCAATGGTGCGGCGGGGGAGCAGTTTGTCACCATTTTTGTAAGGATAATGCTATGTTGTTTCGTTTTGCCGTGCTTACAGGCACGTGCTTAGTTATTTCTTCTCACGCACTCGCTCAGACCACCATCCCGCCAGTCATCGTCACCGCGACGCGCGCGCCGGCCAATCTTTCGCAGATTGCCAGCTCGGTGACTGTGATTAGCGAGGAAGATATTCGCCGCAAGAACAAGCAGACAGTGGTGGAGCTGCTGCGCGATGTGCCGGGGCTTAATCTGGTGCAGAGCGGCGGTGTGGGGCAGAACACGCGTATTTTTATGCGTGGCACGAACTCCAACCACACGCTGGTGATGATGGATGGCGTGCCGCTGAACGACCCATCGGACACCGCGAATGCCTATGACTTTTCCAATCTCACGACCGACAATATCGAGCGCATCGAAGTGTTGCGCGGCGCGCAAAGCACGCTCTATGGCTCGCAGGCGATCGGCGGTGTGATCAACATCATCACCAAACAAGGAAGCGGTACGCCAAGGCATCATGCATTTGCAGAATATGGGCGCTATAATAGTGCCAAGCTTGGCATTGGTTCCGCAGGTGAGGTCGGTGATACATCATATAGTATTTCTGCTTCCGGCAGCCGCACGGATGGTATTTCAGCATTCGCCAAGCAGTTTGGCGGCACAGAAAAAGATGAAAACCGCACCGCCACCTTATCCACCCA